>CAIMBE010000268.1 GCA_903839085.1 uncultured beta proteobacterium
AGATCCAGAGTCTGGCGTTCTTTGACCCGCTGACAGGTCTGCCCAACCGCCGCCTCCTGATCGACCGACTCGATCAAGCCCTGATCGCCAGTGTCGAGCATTTGGGCCAGGGTGCACTGCTCTTCGTTGACCTCGATGAGTTCAAGATACTCAACGACACCCTTGGGCATGTCCGGGGTGACCAGGTGTTGCAGCAAGTTGCCACGCGGCTGGTCGAGTGCCTGCGTCAAGGCGACACGGTGGCCCGCCTGGGCGCGGATGAATTTGCCGTGCTTCTGGAAAAACTTGACCAGAGTCCATTGGAGGCGGCCATGATGGCCGAAACCGTGGGCAACAAGGTCATGGCCGCCCTCAGGGAGCCCTACAACTTTGATGGATTTGTTCATCACGCCACATCGAGCATTGGCATCAGTCTGTTTGGCGGCGCACAGCGCGAGGACACGGTTGCGCCATTGAAGCGGGCCGAACTGGCGATGTTCCGGGCCAAGGCCGACGGGCGCAACAGGCTGCGCTTCTTTGACATCGATATGCAGGATGCGGTGAGCGCCCGCGTAGCGTTGGAGGCAGGCCTTCATGACGCGATTGAGAACAACCTGTTTCTGCTGCACTACCAACCCCAAGTGAGCGACCAGGGCCGGATCACCGGCGCCGAGGCGCTGCTGCGCTGGGATGATCCAAAGCGCGGCATGGTGCCACCGGCCGAGTTCATCCCCCTGGCCGAGGAAACCGGCCTGATCCTGCCCATCGGCAACTGGGTCCTGCAGACTGCCTGCAAGCAACTGGCGCAGTGGGCCCGCCAGAGCGCCATGGCACACCTGACGATATCGGTGAATGTCAGCGCGAAACAGTTTCTCCAGAGAGACTTTGTCGATTACGTGCTGGGTGCTCTGGATCGCGCGGGTGCCGATGCGAAGCGGCTCAAGATCGAACTCACGGAGAGTGTGCTGATCGCCAACATCAAGGACATCATTGTCAAGATGGACGCGCTCAAGGCCAGAGGCGTCGGCTTCTCGCTCGATGACTTCGGAACGGGTTATTCATCACTCTCCTACCTCAAGCGCCTGCCGCTGGACCAGCTCAAGATCGACCAGGGCTTTGTGCGCGACATCCTGGTTGACCCCAATGATGCGGCCATCGCCAGGATGGTGGTCGCTCTCGCCGACAGTCTTGGACTGACCGTGGTTGCCGAGGGTGTCGAGACACAGGCGCAGCGCGACTTTCTCGCGGCCCTGGGCTGCCATCACTATCAGGGCTACCTGTTCAGTCGGCCGCTGCCGATTGATGAGTTTGAGGCGTTTGTGGCACGGGTGTGAGATCGGGTTTGCAAAGTCTGGCAGCCAGGAATTTATCGGCCAGAGCAGGCTTTGAAAGACGCCAGCGAAGAGACGCGACAGGCGGGAACCAGCCTTCGGGAGGCAGCCACTTTTCTCCGAAGCAATGCCAACGAAGGAGCGGCAGGTCTGGAGAATGTTGTTGAGCCGGATCGCAGCAGCGGCACTACAAAAATTCAGATCGACCGACAGAAACCGGACATTGTTTCCTGTAGCCCAGCGACAGCAGTGTGGTCTCGAACTCAACCAAAGGGACACCCGGACCTTGGACTTCGATATGCAGATTGATTTACCCGTCAAAGGTGGGATCAGTTAAATCATTTGGCTTTTCTTGATCTAAATCGCGTTGCGACTAAAGATCGATTGATGCCACGTATGCCAGGTTCACAATCATGTTCGAACGCAGTATCGCGAATGATCGGTTACCGCAAGAAAGGACCGCCATGAAGAGGCATGATTCAAACCAAACCCCTGATTTCCGCATGGTGGGTGACTTGGGGCGCAGGGACTTTTTGAGATACAGCGCGGGCACATTCGCGGTGATGTCCATGGGTACGGCGGTTGCGGGCTGCAACGGGAGTGGCGATGGGGTAACCGTTCAGAGTTACCCGATTGATCCGAGCAGTGTCAAAACGACGGTTGATCGGATGCTTTCATTTCCCTATACGCTGGCCTCTGCAGCGCCTAGAGCAGGTGTCATGCCAAATCCGGCAAACCCGGCGAAAAGCCCCAATGGCGGCACGGCACTGACCTGGGACAAACTTGACCAGGTTGCCGACTACGACAAACTGGGCTACGGCACATGGACGTTTGGAGCGGGCTTGCCGATCGCGCCACGAACGGATGTCATGGCCGATCCGGCTGCTTATCTTGCCAAAGTCAATGCCAAGCAGGTGGTGCCAAAAACCAAGCTGCTGAATTTCTTTGCCCTGACGGATATTCATATCACCGACAAGGAGGCACCCAATCAGTTGATTGCCCTGCAGCAAGCCGATCCGGGCTTCTCGGGAAACAACACCTCGATCTACTCACCGATCATGCTGTCCACCACCCATGTACTCGATGCGGCCATACAAACGGCCAACGTTCTGCATAAAACGAAGCCGTTTGATTTCTTCATCTCTTTGGGTGATGCCTGCAACAGCACCTTGTACAACGAACTGAGGTGGTATATCGATGTGATTGACGGCAAGCTGATTACGCCCAGCTCGGGCGCCCATCGGGGCGCCGACAGCATTGACTATCAGAAACCATTCCAGGCGGTCGGGCTGGATAAATCGATTCCGTTTTATCAGACCCTGGGCAATCATGATCACTTCTTCATTGGTTCGTTCCCGGTCTATGAAAGCGGCATCGCCTCGTCTTTCGTGAGCGACACCGTCTGGTCGGTTCCCTTCTTTCTGCAGCCTGATACAAGCGCCTTTCCGGCGATGTTCAGCGTCAACAAAATGAAGAACGACAGCCCGAGGTACTACGGTGGGGTGATTGATGGCGCCACACCCTACGGCACGGTGGTTTACTCGGGATCTGTGGCGAGCTTCACCACGGTGCCCAAGGTTGCAGCTGATCCCAACCGCCGATCGCTGCACAGAACCGAATGGATTCAGGAGTTCTTCACCACCTCAACCGCCCCGGTGGGCCATGGCTTCAACCTGGTTTCATCCAACCCCAATTTCAATCTGGTGCCTGCCAGCGAAAGAGACGGCTTTGCCTGTTACAGCTTTTTGCCGAAGTCCACAGTGCCGCTCAAGGTGATCGTCCTTGACGACACGCAGCGTGAAGATGATGGCTCCATTGACATCCATGGTCATGGTTTTCTGGATGCAACGCGCTGGGCGTGGCTGCAAAAGGAACTGGCAGACGGTCAGGCCGCCAATCAGCTGATGATCATCGCGGCCCACATTCCGATTGCCGTTGTCAACATCGCGGCCGAGACCGAATGGTGGCTGGGCGGCAGAAAGGGTGACGCCACCAAGCTGCTGGGTGACAACTCAACAACGGTGCAGAATGCGGTCGATCTGGCGGGTCTGGTGACAGCACTGCAAAACACGCCGAACCTGCTGATGTGGATCGCCGGGCACCGCCATGTCAATACCGTCAAAGCCTTTGTGTCGCCCGATCGTGTCAACGCCCCTGAAAAAGGATTCTGGCAGGTTGAAACCTCTTCGCTGCACGATTGGCCACAACAGTTTCGCACCTTTGAGGTCTTCATCAACAGCGACTACAGCGTCTCGATCGAGGTGGTCAACGTTGATCCGGCGGTGGCAGACGGGACGCCTGCCGCCAAATCGAGAAAGTATGCGATTGCTGCGCAGCAGATCGTTCAAAACAGTATCACGCCAAACAGCAGTAACTATGACTTCCAGCCGGGCACCCCTATTGCGCTGCCCAGCATGGACCCGTCCAGGAAGCAGGATTCAAACCCGGACCCGACCATTGTGTACGGCGACCTGTCAACGCAGGGCGTGCCCTACACCGCCTCCTACAACGCCCAACTGTTCAAACAGCTGAGTCCGCAAATGGTCGCTGCCCTGAAAGCCAAGTTCCCGCAGACCGCGTGATGCTGAATGTGCCCCTGGTACTGGGCCTGTTGCTGCTCGCAGGGTGCGGCAGTTCTTCTGGCCTGGATGCGCCCGCCCCATTGAGCAAGCAAAACATCAATCTGGTGTTTGTATTGAGCCCCGATTTAGCTTACAGCGCACCGGGCGATGTGAGCCAGACCACTGCCAACTTGACCAACCAGGGGCTGAACCGCTCGCTCATGATGGCCAGCTACCTGCAAGCACAGGTGCTGGGCAAGCAGAACGCCACCGGCGTCTATGCCCTTGCCCCCATGACGCATTTGCAGACCGCCAGCAATCTGCCCGATATGGCGGCCATGGGTGCGATTCAGCAGTTCGCGATGCTCAATCAGTTCACCCAGCCGCTTTTTGGCTCGGTCACCACGGCAACGACCGCCAACAGTTTTCCTCTGAACGTCTCCTATGCTGCCAGCGCCGTGCTGCCGAGCGGGGTGGTTACTCCCTTTTTGGGATGCCCGACCTGCCAGGGGCTGGATTTTGCCAATTCGGGCGGTGCCAACGACGCGCTTCTGGCCGGCCTGGTCAACGCCAAAGCCAGCGGTTTTTACGTCTTCTCGGCCCCATGGGGCACCACCAGCGCCATGCTGACCAGGCTCAACCAGTTCTTGGGTGCCAGCCTGAATCTGCCAACCGCCTACGCCGGGCCAAACCGGGTCTATGCGGTGTCGATCACGCCAGGCGGCAGCGCCAGTTTGACGACGTTTGACGCCCCGTTGAGTCCGGCAGCCAGCGCCCCCGTGCTGCCCACCGCATTGGCGCAAACCGCCTGTACAGCCCAGCCGCACAAGTTCAGCATCAGCCTCACGGCCGGCCAGCCCTATAGCCAGACGCTCGATGGCGTCACCAGCACCGGCAGCGTGCCAGCGGTATTGCCAGCGGGCATCAACGCGCAGCAGACGGTTTACATGATTCGCCATGCCGAGGCGCATCCCTCATCAAGCTTCGAGAATGGCAACTTTGTGGCCCCGGGCCAGTGGCGTGCGCTCGGTTTGGCCGATGCCCTGCGCGGCAAGATCAAGCCGGAACGGGTGGTGTCGATCGACCCGGCACAGGTGATTCCAAGTGGTGCTTCGCTGGCAAGCCCCTACCGCTATTCCTACGTCAGGACCACCATGACGGCCGAACCTTACGCGATTGCCAACGATCTGCCGTTTTATCTGGTGTCGGGTTTTAGCCTGATGGATATCAACTTCACCAACCTAGAGGCGAGTACCTCGGTCATCAAGGCCAACGATTATTTTTTTACCGGCGGCGCCTACGCCGGCAAGAAAGTGCTGCTGGCCTGGGAGCATGCCCACTTTGCGCCCACCTTGAACGAACTGCTCAAGCGCTATTTCCCCAACGGGGGCCAACCCTCCATCGCCAACAACTTCTGGCCGGAAGCTGATTACGACACGGTCTGGACGGTAACACTTGATGCGCAGGGCAACTTGACGGCAGATAACGCGCTGTGCGAGGGCATTGATACGACCACGCTGCCGCCAGCAGCACCGCAGTTTTAATCGACACCGGACGCACACGCCACTGCCTTGACCTCTTAGTTATTTCCCAAAAGAAGGAGTTGCCATGAACAACCATGATTCAAAAAGAAGGCCTGATTTTCGCGTGGTGGGCGACCCGGGGCGGCGGGACTTTTTGAGGTACACCGCAGGCACGTTCGCCGCGGTGTCCATGGCTACGCTGGCTGCTGGCTGTGGCGGCAACACGGATACAGGCCAGGGCAGTACCTTCCCGGTCGCCGTGTTCTCGGACATCCATTTCAACCCTTACTACGACACAAAACTTTTCAACCAACTCGTTCTTGCCGATCCCAGTCAGTGGGCGGGTATTTTTAATCAGTCAACCCTCACAGCGCCGTCGGCATGGGGCGCCGACACCAACTATCCTTCCCTGGTGCTTGCGCTCGCGGGTGTCAAACAGACCATGGGGGACAGTCCGCTGGTCATCTTTACCGGCGACATTCTGGGGCACTACTTCTCGCAGACATTCTTTGGTCTTTACTACGCCGGCCTGGGCCGTGCGGTACCCAGCGCAGCCGATATTGTCAAAGACACAACAGCGGTTGGGGCCATGGAGGCTTTTGCCGACAACACGCTAAGCTTCTTTATGGATTTGGTGCGGTCGTCAGTCGGCTCTGTGCCCGTCATGTTCGTCCTTGGCAATGCCGACTCCTATTTGGGTTTGTCGCCCGAGCCCAGTTTCCTTGCCAAGAATGCAGAAACTTTCTACGCCAAGTTTGTCAAGGGTGCGGTGGATCACACTGAGTTTCTGACAACTTTCAAGAGCGGTGGTTATTACTCGGCTGAACCCGCAGGCAGCGGCGTGATGGTGATTGCACTCAATACAACAACGTTTGTCCCGTATCTAAAAGCGTTGGAACAAGGTGCTGTCGATGCCGAACTTGCCTGGCTTGATGCAAGACTTGCTGCCGCCAAAGCGGCCGGCAAAAAAGTTTGGCTCCTGATGCATGTGCCCCCTGGTGCCGACATCTATACAACGGCCACCACTGACTTCAAGAGCAACCAGACTTCTACGGCAACGATGATGTGGGACCCGGCCGACCAGGCGACCTTCTTGCAAATCGTGGCGAAGTACCCAGGCCTCATCGCCATGACGCTTGCAGCGCATACCCATATGGATGAATTCCGCATCTACGCACCAGGCAATGTGCTTGAAATAACGCCGTCCATAACGCCCTATTTTGGCAACAACCCCGGCTTTAGAGTCTTTTCTATCGCCAAGGACACCTTGAAGCCGGTTGACTACATTTCGTTCAACTATGAGCTCGCCAGCAACCCGAAACAGTTCAACCGGTACTACACATTTGCGGATGCGTATGCCTTGCAGGGGCCATTGGATTCTTCGCTGGTGCAGCTGTCTTCGGAACTCGCCACGAACAAGGACAAGCAGGCTCTCTACCGGGCGCACTATTTTTCGGGCCACAACTATTCGATTCCGGCGAACGGCACGTTCAAACAGATTGCCGATGCGAACTGGCCAGTCTATTACTGTGGCAGTGGAAAAATGAGCCAGCAAGAGTTTGTCAACTGCATGAAATCGTATTGACGAAAAAAACAGGCCTCCACCATCAGGACCAGGCGGACTTGTGTCTCTTGGAGCCAGCCAACTTTTTCAGAAGCTGACGATCAAAGATCAAAATCCCGGCAGCAAGCTGCGTGGTATGGGATATCCAAAAAACAAACCAAGGGAATCGCCGCAAGGAGCGGGGAATTTATCAGTCTGGCAGCGCCCCATTCATTGCGCTTTCCCTAAAACTGCTTCAGTTCTGTCGCGGGAGCGGCCTTGCGTTCCTGCTCGGTAAACTGGCCCGGAAGATAGGTCCCTTTGGGCGTATTGGCTATCTGGGCCTTGGAAGGATTGGGGGTCTTGGAAGCCGCCTTGGCCTTCCTGTCGGCCTCTTTTTGGGCTTTCAGCTCAGCCTTGGCTTTCTTTGCTGCTTCCTTTTGAGCTTCTTGTTGGGCTTTCATTTCCAGCTTACCCTTCCTAGACTCTTCCTCGCTCTGGGTCGCAGCGCCCGCCGCACCCGCCAAGAGAAGCCCGATACCCAGGCCTAAAGCCATCTGCTGGAAACAGCCTACGAGGCGTGATTGACGATTGAGCTGATTCATGAACTGCCTCCTTCTTTGAAATATTTATGACGTAAATCGACTGCAGTATAGACACATTGGTTACAAAATGGATGAGCGGTATGGAAGGCCCTCATGGGCTTTCACGCCGAGCTTTGAACTGGCGATGGCACGCAAGGATGTGGGCCTGATGCGCGAGACGGCGGCCGCTCGCCCGCTGGGCGTGCTGCCATCGATCGCGGCGCGGATGGATCAGCTGATCGCCGCCGGGCATGGCGCGCAGGACTGCAGCGTGCTCGGCATCGATGCGTTGCAGCGCCCGCAACGCTTGCCATGCGCGTTCGGGCGCCGACGCTTACTTGTCGTATTGATTCAGCAGGGCTTTGGCCGAGTCGAGCAACTGCTTGCTGTCAATGCCCTTGGCGGCGATGTCTTTAAGCCAGTCCTGCGCCACAATTTCAGTGGCCTTTTCCCAGCGCTGGTACTCGGCCGCGGAGAGCACGTTGACCGTGTTGCCGTGATCCGTTGCCGCCTTGCGTCCGGGAGCGATGGTGCTGTCCCATACCTTGCCGGCCCAGGCCGATGCTTCCACGCCGCTGTTGGCATCGATGACTTTTTTCAGGTCCGCCGGCAGGCTGTTGTACTTGGCCTCGTTCATCGCGACCACGAAGATCGTGTTTGACATCTTGCGCTGATCAGGGCCGGTCTCGGTGTGGAACTTGGTCACTTCATGCACCTTCAGACTCGGCACCACCTCCCAGGGCAGCGAGGCGCCATCGACCACGCCCTTGGAGACGGCCTCCTGCACCTGCGGCGCCGGCATCTGGATCGGCGTTGCGCCGAGCGCGCTGAGCATGCGGGTGCCGATGCGGGTTGGCGCGCGCACCTTGAGGCCCTTGAGGTCCTCCAGCGTCTTGACCTGCTTGCTGGCGAAGTGCAGTTCCGCGCCGTCGTGCACGTGGGCCATCAGGATCCGCGTGCCCTTGAACTCGTCAAGCGAGTTCTTCTGCACATACTCCCAGAAGGCGCGGCTGCCGCCTTCGGCGGTTCTGGTCATGAAGGGCAGTTCAAACACTTCTGACTTGTTGAAGCGTCCGGCCTGGTAGGTCGGCACGGTCCAGACAATGTCGGCGACGCCGTCCTTGGCCTGATCGAAGAGTTGCGGCGGCGTGCCGCCGAGTTGCATGGCGGGATAGATCTGGCACTTGAGCCGGTTGTTGGACTCCTTGCCGATTTTTTCACACCATGGCCCCAGCAGCAATTTTTGCGAGGTCGCATTGGGTGCGAGAAAGTGATGCACCTTGAGGGTGACTTCCTGCGCCAGGCTGGCGCTGCCGCCAAGGGCGAGCAGGGTGGCGGCGATCAGGGGTGCGAGGGATTTGCGGGTTGGCATGTCTAGTCTCCATTTTTTGGGTTTGCGGAACGGGGTGATTGATTCTTGCTCAGGCGCCAAAGGTATGCACCAGATAAAGCGAGATGACGGGAAAGAACACCAGCAGCGTGATGCGGATGAAGTCGGAAAGCAGGAACGGGATGACGCCCTTGAAGGTCTCCATCAGCGGCACGTCCACGGCCAGCCGGTTGATGACGTAGACGTTCATGCCGACCGGCGGATGAACCAGCCCGATCTCGACGACCATCAGCGCCAGGATGCCGAACCAGATCGATTTGTCTACCTGGGGCAGGCCGAAAAAATCCAGCCCCATGATCATCGGATAAAAAATCGGGATCGTCAGCAGGATCATGGCCAGCGAGTCCATGACGCAACCGAGCAGGACGTAGATAAGCAGGATCATGCCCATCACCAGCAGGGGCGACATGCCGCTGTTCTTCACCCAATGCGCCAACTCGACGGGCATCTGGGAGACTGCCAGCGCCGAGTTCATCATGTCGGCGCCCAGCAGCACCAGAAAGATCATGGCCGTCGCGATGGCCGTGCCAAGCAGGCTCTTGCGCACCTGCTCCATCCCCATGTTGCCCGACACCAGCGCCAGCACGCCGCAGGCGGCGGCGCCGATCGAGGCTGCCTCGGTCGGGTTGGCCCAGCCGCCATAGATGCCGACAATCACGACGACGAACACCAGCAGCACCGGCACGACCTCGAACAGGCAGCGCAGGCGCTGCGGCCAGGGCACGCGCGGCCCGGCCGGGCCGGCGGCCGGATCCAGCGTCACCACGATCTGCACCACCAGCATGTAGCCGAGCATCGCAATGATGCCGGGCAAGACCGCGGCCATGAACAGTTTGCCGATCGATTCCTGCGTCAGGATGGCGTAGATCACCAGCGGCACCGAAGGCGGGATCATGATGCCGAGTGTGCCCCCGGCTGCCAGCGCACCGGTGGCCAGAGAACCGGAATAGCCATAACGCCGCAGTTCGGGCAACGCCACCTGACCCATGGTGGCGGCGGTTGCCAGCGACGAGCCGCAGATGGCGCCAAAGCCGGCGCAGGCACCGATGGCCGCCATCGCAATGCCGCCTTTGCGGTGCCCGATGAAGGCGCTCACAAACCTGAACAGGGAGCGGCTCAGGCCGCCGTGCGTGGCGAACTGACCCATCAACAGGAACAGCGGGATCACCACCAGATCGTAGTTTGACAGGCGCGCATAAGCAAGATTCTTGAGCGAGTTGAGCAGGATGGCCGCCTCGCCGCCGGTCAGGTAGACGTAGCCACCGCCACCGGCGATGAACATGGCGGCGCCAATCGGCACGCGCAGCACCAGCAGGGTCAGGAGAGCGCCGAAAATGATGAAACCAAGCGCGGTCCCGCTCATGATTTGACGCGGCCCCGCATCCAGGGCTGCACGCACATGTAGAAGCCGGCGAGCGCCAGCAACACGAAGCTCGGCACCATCAGGGCCTGGGCCATCCAGACCGGCACCTCGAGCACCGCGGACGACTCGCCCGCCTCTTTCAGGCTGATGGCGCCGACCCCGGTGCGCCAGGCCAGCAGGGCGCCGATCAGACCAACCAGCAGGGAGCCGGCTGAATCCAGAATGAGCCGCCGGCCGCTGGTCAGGTTGGCCGTGAAAAAGTCCACCTTGACGTCCCCATGCGTCAAATGGCAATAGGCGAAGAAGGTCGCCGAGCCGAAGGCGGCCGCCATCTGCAGCACCTCCACATCGCCTGGCACCGGTGCGTTGAACAGTTTGCGCCCGACGATCGAGACCACCGACATCAGCACCAGGGCGATGAAGATCAGGCCGCCGGCGTAGGCAAACCACTTGGCGAGCGCGAACAGCAGGCGCCCGTAGGCGCCGCGTTCTTCACTCCCGTCCTGCGGGGCAGGGACGGAACCGGCTTGTTCTCGCATTTGTCTTGTCGCCTCGTGTCTTTTATCCAGCTGACGATCACGGTCGTCTCATGGTTTGGTCCAAAGTATAGGGGCAAGTTCGTGATTCGCAAATCGATCCTTCAGCTGGCGCGGGCGAGCTCGCGCCGGCGCAGGATGGCGGCCCGCACAAGCGACAGCCGGTCGTTGCCGAAGTACATGTCTTCGCCCAGAAAGAGGGTGGGCGAGCCGAAAGCACCACGCTCAATCGCTTGCGCGGTATTGGCCTTCAACTGCGCCTTGATCGCCGGCTGCGCGATGCCGGCAAGGAATTCATCGCCGTCAATGCCGATCTGCCGGCAGACCTTCAGCAAAACGGCGTCCTGCGATATGTCCTCCTCGCGCGCCCAGTAGGATTCGAAGACGGCGCTCGCAAACGGGACCAGTTTTCCCTTCGGCTCGAGCCAGATGCAGCCACGCATCGCCTTGACGCTGTTGACCGGAAAGATCTTTGGCGGCATCACGATCGTCAGGCCTGCCTCGCGCGACCAATCCCCCAGGTCCTTGAGCATGTAGGCCGTCTTGGCCGCTACCGGTTTCTCGCGCATCGCGTAGACGCTGGGATTGACTGCATTGAAGATGCCGCCCACCAGCACCGCTCGCCAGGCGATCGGTTCCTGCAATTCATCGGACAGGCGCTGGACGTTGTGAAACGCCAGATAGGTCCACGGGCTGGAGCAGTCGAAGAAGAATTCAATCACGGCAGGCCTCCCTTACGCGAGCCTGTGGGCGCCGTCGCGCACGCTTTGCGCGGTCTGGCCAAACAGCGCCTTGCGAGCCTCCTCGGTCAGTGTGCCGGCGCGCAGTTCCTTGGCCAGATCCAGCCCGCGCTTGAGCGCCGGGCGCTCGAATAGCTGCTGATACCAGCGCTCGATGGCAGGGAAATCGGCGAGCGCGACCTTTTGCGCCGCATGGCTGCGGATCCAAGGGAAAATGGCCATGTCGGCAATCGAGTACTCGGCTCCCGCCACGTAGGCGCCGGTTTTCTCGAGCTGGGTGTTGAGCACGCCGTACAAGCGGTTGACTTCCCTGCCGTAACGCTCGATCGCGTACGGGACTTTCTCAGGGGCATACAGCAGAAAGTGGCCGTTTTGTCCGGCCATCGGGCCCAGTCCCCCCATTTGCCACATCAGCCACTGCAGCACTTGCGTGCGACCCCGCACATCGGCGGGCATGAAACGTCCGGTCTTCTCGGCCAGGTAAATCAGAATGGCGCCGCTCTCGAAAACGGAGATCGGCGCAGCGCCATCGGCCGCTTCGTGGTCGACAATGGCGGGCATCCGGTTGTTCGGACTGATGGCCAGGAAAGCCGGCGCGAATTGTTCGCCCTTGCCGATGTTGACCGGCAGCAGACGGTAGGGCAGGCCGCACTCCTCGAGCATGATGGAAATTTTCCATCCGTTGGGCGTTGGCCAGTAGTGCAAGTCAATCATCGCGGTTCCTTCTCGATGAAGCGATGATATTCGCTAAGCCCGCTCAGCGCGAACGGGCGTACAGCGCTTGCGCCGCGGCGCGATGCCAGCCGGGATTCAGACCAGCGCCTCCATCAATTCGGTCTCGATGGCAATCTGGGCCCGGTTGTGCTGCAGCTCGGCGCCCTCGATCAGAAAAGTGTCGTCGACGCGCTCGCCCAGCGTGGCGATCTTGGCCAATTGCAGGTTGATCTTGTGCCGGGCCAGCACGCGCGCCACGCAGTACAGCAGTCCGACGCGGTCGCTGGCCGAGATGTTGAGCAGCCAGCGCTGGCCCTTCTCATCGGGCCGCAGCGTGACGCGCGGCGTCACCGGAAAGCTCTTGACCCGCCGTGACACCCGGCCCCGACCGGGCGCGGGCAGCGGCCCCGCCTGCGCAATGGCGCGGCTCAGTTCGCTCTCCACCATGCTGGTGAACTCGTGGTAGTGCTCGGGCAAGGCCGAGGTGATGATCTGAAAGGTGTCCAGCGCGTAGCCGTTGTTGGCGGTATGGATGCGGGCGTCCAGAATGCTGAAGCCGCCCTGGTCAAAATAGCCGCAGATGCGGGCGAACAGGTCGGTCTGGTCGGGCGTGTACACCACCACCTGCAACCCTTCGCCCAGCGGCGACTGGCGCGCCCGCACGATCGATTTGCCGGCGCCGACATGGCGCGAGAGTTGTCGCGTGTGCCAGGCGATTTCGGCGGCGTCATGGCGCATGAAGTAGCCGACGTCGAGCGTGTCCCACAAGGCCTTGTGGGCCTCGAATGGGAGCGCGCGCAGCGCCAGCAGGATCAGCGCCTCGCGCTTGCGCGCCTCGACCTCGGCGTCCGGGTCGGGCGCGCGACCGCCGAGCGTGCGCAGGGTCATGCGGTACAGGTCTTCGAGCAGCTTGCCTTTCCAGGCGTTCCAGACCTTGGGCGAGGTGCCGCGCAGGTCGGCCACGGTCAGCAGATACAGGGCCGTGAGCCTGCGCTCGTCGCCGACGCGCTGTGCAAATGCCTGGATGACGTTGGGGTCGCCCAGGTCGGACTTCTGCGCGACGCGGCTCATGGTCAGGTGTTCGCGCACCATGAACTCGATCAGCGCGCTGTCGTCCCGGTCGATCGCATGCTGCTGGCAAAAGCGCCGCGCCTCCATGGCGCCCTGTACCGAGTGGTCGCCGCCGCGGCCCTTGGCGATGTCGTGAAACAGCGCGGCCACGTACAGCACCCAGGGCTTGTCCCAGCCTGAGGCCAGCTGCGAACAGAACGGGTACTCGTGCGCGTGCTCGACGATAAAGAAGCGGCGAACATTGCGCAGCACCATCAGCACGTGCTGGTCGACGGTGTAGACATGAAACAGGTCGTGCTGCATCTGGCCGACAATCTTGCGAAACACCCACAGGTAGCGCCCCAGCACCGAGGTCTGGTTCATCAGGCGCATCGCATGGGTGATGCCGTCGTGCTGCAGCACAATCTTCTTGAAGGTCTCGCGGTTGACCGGATCGGTCCGGAACGCCCCGCCCATCAGGCCGCGCGCATTGAACAGCGCGCGCAGGGTGCGCGCCGACAGCCCCTTGACGCCGACCGTGGTCTGGTAGATCAGGAAGGTCTCCAGAATGGCGTGCGGCTCGCGCTGGTACAGATCATCGCTGGCAACCTCGATCATGCCGGCCTTGTCGTAGAAGCGCTCATTGATCGGCCGCGGCACATGGGTCGAGGGGTTGAGCCGCTCCTCGACGTTGAGCAGCAGAATGTGGTTGAGCTGGGTGACCGCCTTGGCGGCCCAGTAGTAGCGCCGCATCAGCGCCTCGCTCGGCCGCGCCAGACCGGCGCGCTCCGCGCCAGCGGGTTGCGCGGGAGCGCCCGCGGCGCCTGTCTGCGCCGCGGCGCCGCGCAGGCGCAGGGCATCTTCCCCGAAGTCGAAGGTCCGCGCGACGGCCGTCTGCAGGTCAAAGACCAGCCGGTCCTCGCGCCGCTGGGCAATCAGGTGCAGGCGCGCCCGGATCAGCCGCAGCAGCGCTTCGTTGTGTTTGATCTGCTTGACCTCGAATGCGGTCGCCAGACCGTTTCGCGCCAGCGCGTCCCAGTTGCCACCGAAGCCGGCCGCCTTGGTGACCCACAGGATGACCTGCAGATCGCGCAGCCCGCCCGGCGACTCCTTGCAATTGGGCTCCAGCGCGTAGGGCGTGTCCTCGAACTTGCTGTGGCGCTGTTGCAGTTCCAGCGTCTTGGCGATAAAAAAAGCGCGCGGGTCGAGCGCCGAGAAGAATTGCCGCTGAAACTCGGCAAACAGGGCGGCGTTGCCAGTGACCCGGCGCGCTTCGAGCAGGGAGGTGCGGATCGTGACATCGCCGGCCGCTTCCTGGGCGCATTCGGCCAGCGTGCGCACGCTCGAGCTGATCTCCAGGCCGACGTCCCAGCAAGCGCCGATGAAGCGCTCAATGCGGTCCTTGAGCTGCGCGTCGTGCTCGGGCGCCTGATCGTCGGGCACCAGCACCAGGACATCGACGTCAGAATAGGGAAACAGCTCGCCGCGGCCGAAGCCGCCCACTGCCGCCAGGGCGAAATCGGCGCCGACATCAGCCTCCTGCCAGAGTGCTTGCAATGTGTTATCGGCAAGCCTGGACAGCGCGCCCAGCGTTGCCCGCACGCCGCGCGTGGACGAGGTGCCGCTGGACGCCAGCGACTGCAACAAGGCTGCCTTGTGCGTGCGGAAGTGCTCGCGCAGGGCTGCCAGCCGGCTCATGGCAAGGGGGCGCCGGCCTCTGCCAGCGGGCCAACAAAGGCGGGCATGGCGGGGCAGCCCGGGGACAGGGTCAATACCTCATAGCCGTTCTCTGTCACCAGCACCGTGTGCTCCCATTGCGCCGACAGCGAGCGGTCCTTGGTGACGATGGTCCAGCCGTCGCCGAGTTCCTTGATCTCCCGGCGACCGGCGTTGAGCATCGGCTCGATCGTGATCGTCATGCCGGCGCGCAGCGGCTCCAGTGTGCCCGGTCGGCCGTAGTGCAGGACCTGGGGTTCCTCATGGAAGCTGCGGCCAATGCCGTGGCCGCAGAATTCGCGCACCACGCTCAGGCCATGGCCCTCGGCGAAGGTCTGGATCGCGTGACCGATGTCGCCCAGATGGGCTCCCGCCCTGACCTTGACGATGCCGTGCCACATGGCCTCAAAGGTAAGCAGGCACAGGCGCCTGGCGGCGACCGAGACCTCGCCGACCATGAACATGCGGCTGGAATCACCGTGCCAGCCGTCCTTGATGACGGTGACGTCGATGTTGACGATGTCGCCCCGTTTCAGCGGCTTGTCATTCGGAATGCCGTGGCAGACCTGCTGGTTGATCGAGGTGCAGATGGCCTTCGGATAGGGGTTGTGGCCGGACGGCGCGTAGTTCAGGGGGGCCGAGATGGCGCCCTGCACCTGCGTCGTGTAGTCATTGGCCAACTGGTCGATCTCATTGGTCGTGACACCGGGCTTGACGAAGGACGCCAGGTAGTCCAGCAGTTCAGCCGCCAGCCGGCCAGCGACCCGCATGCCGGCAATCCCCTGGTCGTCTTTGTAAGTGATAGTCATGGGCTCGGATTATCCCATCGGGTGGCGCGGCGGGCCGGGCCGCGCCGCAGTGGGCGGGTAAAATTGATGGTCAATCCAGTCAGCCCTCGAACCACGCCACCAAAGTGACCCTGCATATCACCCAATTTGAGGGCGGCAGCGCCCTCAGTCCGTTTCGTATCCGACAACTGCTACCGAGCCTGCGAGCCATCGACGACAAGATCACCGGTGTCGCCGCGCGTTTCGTTCATCTGGTCAGCACGGAGCAGGCGCAGACGCCGGCGTTGCAGGCGCAATTGGGGGCCTTGCTGGCCTATGGCGAACCGTATCAGGGACCCAACGAGGGCCCGCTGATCCTGGTCACTCCGCGTTTTGGAACGATCTCCCCCTGGGCCTCCAAGGCCACCGATATTGCGCACAGCTGCGGCCTGCCGGTGCGCCGGGTGGAGCGCGTGCTCGAGTACCGTTTGATGCTGAAGAGCGGCGTGCTCAGGAAGACCGTTCTCTCAGAGGCGCAACTGAGGCAACTCGGCGCCTTGCTGCACGACCGCATGACCGAGAGCGTGCTGTTTGATCGCGCCGGCGCCGCCGGCTTGTTCACCGAGTTGGCCGCGACGCCGATGGCGCAGGTCGATGTCCTGAAGGGCGGCCAGGCGGCGCTGCAACAGGCCAATGTCGATTTCGGGCTGGCCCTGGCGGGCGACGAGATCGACTACCTGGTGCAGGCCTTCACGCAAATGCAGCGCAACCCGACCGATGTCGAACTCATGATGTTCGCGCAGGCCAACAGCGAGCACTGCCGGCACAAGATTTTCAACGCGGATTTCACGATCGACGGCGTGCCCCAGACGCAGAGCATGTTCAGCATGATCCGCCATACCCACCAGGTTCATCCGCAGCACATGCTGGTCGCCTACTCGGACAACGCGTCGGTGATGGAGGGCGCCCAGGTCGAGCGTTTTGTGGCCAAGGCGGCCTTGGGGCCTGACGCTCGCGGGGCCAGCGGCTACGAACGGCAGGACGCCTGCAACCACATTCTGATGAAGGTGGAGACCCACAACCACCCCACCGCCATTTCGCCGTTCCCCGGTGCCGCCACCGGTGCCGGCGGCGAGATCCGCGACGAGGGCGCCACCGGTCGCGGTTCCCGCCCCAAGGCCGGCCTGACCGGCTTCACTGTCTCCAAAATCAATTGGGGTGACGGCGTCTCTGGCGATGTCATCGCGAGGCCGCAGGCCGTGGCGATCCAGGAGTCTGGATTGCCGCGCGACGCTCGCAATGACGTTCAGTATGGCAAGCCCGGGCACATCGCCAGCCCCTTGCAGATCATGCTCGAAGGGCCGCTTGGCGGCGCCGCCTTCAACAACGAATTTGGTCGTCCCAATCTGCTGGGCTACTTCCGGGAGTACGAACAGACCCTGCGCTACGCGATGACCGATGCCAATGGCGAATCGGTGCAGCAGCAGGAACAGCGCGGCTACCACAAGCCGATCATGATCGCGGGCGGCCTGGGCGTGATCGATGCCGGCCAGACCCACAAGATCGAATTTGCGGCAGGCAGCTTGCTGATCCAACTGGGCGGACCCGGCATGCGCATTGGCATGGGAGGCAGCGCAGCCAGTTCCATGGCGACCGGTGCCAACGCCGCGGCGCTCGACTTCGACTCGGTGCAGCGCGGCAATCCCGAGATCCAGCGGCGCGCGCAGGAGGTCATCAACCAGTGCTGGATCCTTGGCGCGGGCAATCCGATCCTGGCGATTCATGATGTCGGCGCCGGCGGTCTCTCCAACGCCTTCCCCGAACTGACCAACGATGCCGGTCGCGGCGCCCGTTTTGATCTGCGCGCCGTGCCGCTGGAGGAGTCAGGCATGGCGCCCAAGGAAATCTGGTGCAACGAGAGCCAGGAGCGCTATGTGCTGGCGATCGCGCCCGAGTCGCTGGCCATGTTCCAGGCCCTGTGCGAACGCGAGCGCTGTCCGTTCGCCGTCGTCGGCGTCGCCACCGAGGAGCGGGATCTGGTGGTGACCGATAAGCAGGCAGGCCTGGTGGCGCCCGGTTTCGCCGCCGGGCCGCCCCAAGGCGAAACAGCCCCCTCGGGGGGCAGCGCAGTGAACGAAGTGACAAGCGTGGGGGCCCCCGTCCACATGCCAATCAACGTGCTGCTGGGCAAGCCGCCCCGGATGCAGCGCGACGTGCGCAGCGTGCAGCGCAGCTTTGCGCCGCTTGATCTGAGCGGCGTCGATCTGCGGCAGGCCTGCATCGATGTCTTGGCCAGCCCGACGGTTGGCTCCAAGCGTTTCCTGATCACGATTGGCGACCGCAGCGTGGGCGGTTTGACGCACCGCGACCAGATGGTGGGTCCCTGGCAGGTGCCGGTGGCCGACTGCGCCGTGACCCTGGCTGACTTCAGGGGCTTTGCCGGCGAGGCCATGAGCATGGGCGAGCGCACGCCGCTGGCCAGCGCCGACGCGCCGGCGTCCGGGCGCATGGCAGTGGCCGAGGCCCTCACCAATCTGCTGGCGGCGCCGATTGAGCTCGCGCGCGTCAAGTTGTCGGCCAACTGGATGGCCGCGTGCGGCGAGCCGGGGGAAGACGCTGCGCTCTATGCCACCGTCAAGGCGGTCGGTCTGGCCTTGTGCCCGGCGCTCGGGATCTCGATTCCGGTCGGCAAGGATTCCCTGTCCATGCGCACGCAATGGCGTGACGAACGGGGTGCCCGCCAAGTCACTTCACCGGTATCCCTGATCGTCACCGCCTTCGCCACGCTGGCCGACGTGCGCCATACGCTGACGCCGCAACTCGATGCCACGCAGGACAGCAGCCTGGTGCTGATCGACCTCGGTCGTGGGCGCATGCGCATGGGCGGCAGCATTCTGGCGCAAACGCTCGATCAGTTCGGCCACGCCGTGCCTGACCTCGAGCAAGCGCAGGATCTGGTGAGCCTGGTGAGCGCCGTGAACGCCCTGCGCGAGCGGTCGCTGATCCTGGCCTATCACGACCGCAGCGACGGCGGCCTGTTCGCCACGGTGTGCGAGATGGCGTTTGCCGGGCATGTGGGCGTGTCGCTCAATGTCGATCTGCTGGTCACCGAGGGCGATGGCATCAGCGACAGCCGCGCCGATCACGGCGACAGCAAGAACTGGGCATCCCAGGTCGGCGCGAGGCGCCAGGAGTTGACGCTGCAGGCCCTCTTCAACGAGGAACTGGGCGTGGTGCTGCAGATTCGCACGGCCCAGCGCACGCAGGTCATGCAGCTCTTGCGCGAACACGGCCTGAGCAAATACAGCCACGTGATCGGCAAGACCCGGCCGGCCGACGCGACACCGGGCGCCGAGGCCGGCAGGATCGAGATCTGGCGCGACGCCAAAGCGGTGTTCAGCGCCCGCCTGCAGGACCTGCATCAGGTCTGGGACAGCACCAGCTGGAAGATCTGCCGCGTGCGCGACAACCCCGATTGCGCCGATGCCGAGCATGCCGCTGCCGGCGAGCCGCTGGACCCGGGTCTGCACACCCATGCCGTCGTGGCAAACCAGACCAACCCTGTCATCGCAGGCGGCACGCCGAAGAATAGCTCCGTCATCGCAGGCGACACGCCGAAGAATAGCGCCGTCATCGCAGGCGACACGCCGAAGAATAGCTCCGTCATTGCGAGCGAAGCGTGGCAATCCATGAAGTCCGGGGACATGGATCGCCACGGCCTGCGGCCTCGCGATGACGAATCCAATGTAGTCGGCCCCGCGCTGCTGCTGACGCGACCCAAGGTGGCGGTATTGCGGGAGCAGGGCGTCAACTCGCATGTCGAGATGGCTTACGCTTTTTCCGAAGCCGGCTTCGATGTTTTTGACGTCCACATGACCGACCTGCAGACGCATCGCGTCAAGCTGGCCGACTTCAAGGGCGTGGTGGCCTGCGGCGGTTTCAGCTATGGCGACACGCTGGGTGCCGGCATTGGCTGGGCGCGCTCGATCACTTTCAACCCCGCGCTGGCAGACCAGTTCAAGGCCTTTTTTGCCAGGGGCGACACGTTTGGCCTGGGCGTGTGCAATGGCTGCCAGATGTTTGCCGAACTGGCCGACATCATTCCCGGCGCGCAGGACTGGCCGCGTTTCACCACCAACCAGAGCGAACGCTTCGAAGCGCGTCTCTCGATGGTCGAGGTGCTGGCTTCACCCTCGCTGTTCCTGGCCGGCATGGCCGGGCAGCGTCTGCCGATTGCCGTGGCGCACGGCGAGGGCTATGCCAATTTCAAGCACCGTGGCAACCTTGACAAGGCCATTGCCGCCATGCGCTTTACCGACAACTTCGGGGCGGCCACCGAAGCATATCCGTTCAATCCGAATGGCAGCCCCGGCGGACTGACCGCCGTGACCACGGCAGATGGCCGTTTCACCGCCATGATGCCGCACCCCGAACGCGTGTTTCGCAACATCCAGATGAGCTGGTCAGGTCTGGACCGTGACCGGCACAGTCCGTGGATGCAACTGTGGCACAACGCGCGCCGCTGGGTCGGCTGAGCGGCTCAGGAATGTGCCCGCAGGAATTTGCCAATTTCTTCCACGGCTTCGCGGCCTTCAGGCAATTCCGGGTAAAAGATCTGCCAGACGTGCACCATGTGGCGCCAGGTTTGCAGCGTGACCGGTGAGCCGGCGGCAATCGCCTTGTTGACATAGCGCCGGCTGTCGTCGCGCAGCATCTCGGCTTCGCTGGCTTGCACCAGCAGCGGCGGCAGGCCGGCGAGATCACCAAACACCGGTGAAACGACCGGGTCGCAGGGGCGGATGCGGGTCAGCAGCCAAGTGCCCCACAGCAGCATGGTTCTTGGGATTCTGATCAGCGATTTGAAGAGCGGGCCCAACAACGGATCGGTGGCGAGGTTGTTCTTCAGGCTCGGACTGCCCAGGGTGCCGTCGGTTTGCGGTGACAGGGCCACGGCGGCGTTGGGCGCGCGCAAGCCCTGGTCGCGCACCCAGGCGATCAGGGACAGGGTCAGGTTGCCGCCAGCCGAATCACCGGCTACAAAGACGGCGTTGGCCGGCGCCGGGCCATCCGGTCCGTTGTCGAGCAGCCAGCGGTAGGAACTGCGGCAGTCTTCGATGCCGGCCATGCGCGCGTGTTCGGGCATCAGGCGGTAGTCGATCGCCAGCACGGCAGCATTGGCGATTTCAGACAACTTGGCGGTCAGGCCTCGGTGACTCTTCGGGCTGCAAACCGCGTAGGCGCCACCGTGAATGTAGAGCAGACGCCGACCGCTGTCGACATTGGGTGCTTGCACCCATTCGGCCCTCACTCCACCGGCATCGATCGCCGTGAATCGGGTGCTTGTCTCAGTGACGGGAAATATGTTGTCGAAATAATTGCGCAGCAGTGCCAGATGCTGGCTCAGCGGTGTGCGCTTGAGGGTTGGGAAGATGCCGCTGAACGATGCAACCACTGCCTTCAACTCTTCACTGGGCTCCTTGGCGCTGTTGCAGCTTTGTCCAATCGGCTGATCGAACGCGCTCAGATCGGGGCCGCTCAGATAAAGAAGGGCAATGGCCCAGAGAAGGGCCAGCAAGGCCAGCAGGGTAAAAAGTATCTCAGTCATTGTTGGTTCTCGCTTCCTGGCGCGTCATCGCGGAGAGTGCCATTTCCGTCATTGCGAGCGAAGCGCGGCAATCCAGGAAGTTCGGGGTCATGGATCGCCGCAGCCAGCGGCCTCGCGATGACGCTCTGAGGTGGCCTCGCGCTGGCGGAAAAATTCTTTAGTTCTTGCTGTCGCACCGACTGCTTCATCTTTCCCACGACATGCATCTCGCAGGCCTTGCAGTCAAAGCGCAGCGTCAGCTTTTCCTTGCCGTTGACCAGTTGCAGCGGCTCCGCCTTGACCGTGCCCTGGACGCCGGTGACGCCTTTGGCCTGCTTGGGGCACAGGCTCAGCGAAAAACGCACGCAGTGTTTGGTGATCATCAGGCTGACTTCGCCCGCTTCCTGCAGCGCCTCAAAGGCCGGTGCAATGAGCTGTACCCCGTGTCTGGCGTAGAAGGCGCGGGCCTGTGCATTGAACACATTGGCCAGATAGCTCAGACTGCTCGAGGGGTAGGGCACAGGCGGCGAAATGGCCTGGCGCCGGGGCAGGCGAGTAAAGGCCAGCGCGCGCGCAGCCTCCAGGGCTTCAGCCGCATCGCGGCGCAAGCGATTCAGCAGGGAAACGGGCACAAACCAGGCCTTGGCAAACTGCACCTGCACATCCAGCAGTTTGAAGATGCTGTCGCCCAGCTTGCCGATCGATTCACGCAATTGAACCTGTGCGGCATCCGGGTCCTTGCTCAGTTGACGCTCGCTGGCAGGCAGCGCGGCATGCGCTGTGGCGCTGTGGCCGTCTTCGTCGGTCAGCGTGAGGGTCAAGCCGTCGGAAGTGTCGCCGAGTTGCGCCCAGACGCCAATGCGGCGCTCGGCAGATTTCTTGTCCAGCACGCGCACCCAATCGACATCGCGATTGCGGTTCACTTCCAGATCCTTGCGCAAGTCGGGCAGACCGGCCAGTGCATCCTTGGGAAAGAGCCGCCAGCGCTTGCCGCTTCGCTCGGCGCGGTTGATGGCCAGACCGCACAGTTCCTTCTGCTGGTTGTAGTAGCAAAGCCCGTCACCGTTGTGCAGCACCGTGTCGGGGTCGTTGGTCTGCAGTTCAAGCCAGTTCGGACCGATTTGCGACACATGGCCGATGGGTTGCCCGGGATTCTTGGGCGAGTCAAAAGCCCCAATGTCGATCTGGCGCCCGGGCACAAAATAGTCGGTGAACTCGCGGTTGAAGTTCTGCAGCGGGTCGGGTTTGAAGGTGAACCGACTGGCCCCGCTGGAACTTCTTGCCAGAGGCTGCACAGAGTCCTGTCGTTCTTCAATCAAGGCGTCGAGCAACTCTCGGTAGTGCGCCGTGATGTTCTTGACATAAGCCATGTCCTTGTAGCGGCCTTCGATCTTGAAGCTGCGAATCCCGGCGTCCACCAGCGCCGCCAGATGGTTGCTCTGGTTGTTGTCTTTCATCGACAGCACATGCTTGTCATGGGCGACGAAGCGGCCCCGGTCGTCCAGCACCTGGTACGGCAGGCGGCAGGCCTGACTGCATTCGCCACGGTTCGCGCTGCGTCCGGTGTGGGCCTGGCTGATGTAGCACTGGCCGCTGTAGGCCACGCACAGGGCGCCGTGCACGAAAAATTCAAGCTTGCAATCGGTCTGCGCGCGGACCTCGCTGATCTGCTGCAGCGTGAGCTCGCGCGCCAGCACGATTTGCGAGAGACCGACGTCCTGCAAGAAGCGCGCCTTCTCCGGCGTGCGGATGTCGCACTGCGTGCTGGCATGTAACTGCAGCGGCGGCAGATCAAGCTCCAGCAGGCCCATGTCCTGGATGATGAGCGCGTCGGCGCCGGCCTCATAGAGCTGCCAGGCCAGCTTGCGCGCACCTTCCAGCTCATCATCGCGCAGGATGGTATTGAGTGTCACGAAGATGCGGCTGTTGAAGCGGTGCGCATAGGCCGCCAGTCGCTCAATGTCCTGCACACTGTTGTCAGCGGCGGAGCGCGCGCCAAATGAGGGGCCGCCGATGTAGACCGCATCCGCACCGTGCCTGACCGCCTCGATGCCAATATCGGCGTCGCGCGCCGGCGACAGGAGTTCGAGACGGTGGTCTGACAGGGGCATGTTCTGGATTATCGAGCTTCTGTGCCCGCCACATTTCTCGTCATGGCGAGGCCACCCCTCTCGTCATCGCGAGGCCACCCCTCTCGTCATCGCGAGGCCGCAGGCCGTGGCGATCCATGCCCCAGGACTTCCTGGATTGCCGCGTCGCTACGCTCCTCGCAATGACGAAGTGAGGAGGCAATGACGAAGTGAGCAGGTAATGACGAGAATAATCGTCATCGCGAGGCCACCCCTCTCGTCATCGCGAGGCCGCAGGCCGTGGCGATCCATGCCCCAGGACTTCCTGGATTGCCGCGTCGCTACGCTCCTCGCAATGACGAAGTGAGGAGGC
>CAIMBE010000269.1 GCA_903839085.1 uncultured beta proteobacterium
AACCCCGGTTGTTACACAGCCTGTTACACAAACCAGTGATACAGGACCATGAAAGCAATCTCAGAAAATCTCTCCGAACGCAGCGAAAACGGCAAGAAATATTTCCGCCGTCGCATCCCCACGGCGCTGCTTGAAACGTACCAGAAAGGAACGCAAGACCAGCCGAGGTGCCCCGATGAGCGTGGAAAACGGGAACAAGAAAAGGCTTGGCATCAGAGGGTGTTCTGCGGCCTTCGCTTCGACATGAGCGGCATGACCCAACTTGCCGGGGCGTGTCCGCTCAAAGGCGAGTCTAGAACTCAATCGCATCAGCGATGGCTTTGATCCCCGCCTGAGCGCAAGCCTCGTCGGCTTCGCCGCCGGGTGCGCCGGATACGCCGATGGCGCCAAAGGCGAATCCACCGGCTTCGACAAGAACACCACCCCCTGCCGCAAGCACCCTTGGGGCGCCACGAATGCCGCTCATCGGCTTGCCGGGTTGAGTGTCGACCGCCAATGACAAAGTGGAGGTTCGAAAACTCGCGGCCGTCCACGCTTTGTTGGTGGCAATGTCCACGGTATGCGCGCCCGCGAAACGATCGCGCAGGAAGACCTGCGTCAGACCAGCGCGATCGACTACAGCCACAGCGACCTGGTAGCCCTGTTCTCGGCAGGACTGCATGGCCGCTTTCGCCGCGATCAGTGCTGTCTCGGGCGTCAAGGACTTGGTCTGAAACGTGGCTTCTTGTGCAGACACAACGCCGGTCAAGCCGAAGAGCGCGAAGGCCACAAGTGATAGATTGCGCATGGAGGACTCCAGTCAGTTGCTGAATTTCAAGGTAATGTAGCCGAGCGCCTATCTTCGCATTCCCAAGCGGGACGAGGGGATATCTCAGGATGTCATTGACGGACGACCTGGAATGCCTTGCCTCGCGCCTTGAAAAAGGTCGCGGTTTAGCGCCTCATCGCCGGGGCGCAAGCGCGTTGGCAACACAGCGGGCGGCAGCCAGATCCCAGCCGCCCCAACCGCAGCTTTTGAAAAACACCGGCCCATCGGCCGGGCGAGTGGCCTTGTGCCAAGCCGCGGTCTGGCCCACCACATCGGCCAGCGTGGGCAATGCGCTGACATCGATGCCCGCCTGCAACAAGTCGCCGGCTTCGTGGTCGGCATCCCGGCTGTCCACCACCAGCGTTCCGGTGCGGGCCAGGTGCTGGCAGACTTCAGCCGACCACTCCACCATGCGCGGCGTGAACGCGCCGACCGCCGCCACAAACGCATCGCTGCGCGGCCGGGACGTCAGCACCACCTGTTGTGCGGGCGTGGTGCTCACCACCAGCGGGCAGCGTGCAAGCTCAGCGTTGGGATTGGCCACGCGCTGCGCCTGAAGGCCCAGCGCCCTGGCGTGGTTCACCAAAGCCTCGGCACTGGCCGCGCTGCGCGAAGCCACGCGGACTTCCTGCACGCCAAGACCTGCGTGAAACGCTTCCATGTGCGCTTTGCCTTGCACGCCCGCGCCAACGATCAGCAGCGGGCCGTCGCGGCGCGGCGCCAGCTTTTGCGCCGCCAGCAGAGACACCGCCGCTGTGCGCCGCGCTGTGGCAGTGGGGCCGTCGAGCAGGGCGAGGCGCCGACCGGTCTGCACATCGAACACCACAATGTCGCCCTGGATGGTGGGCAGGCCGCGCCGGGCATTGCCGGGGATGAAACTGATGAGCTTGGTGATCGCCACGCGGGCATCGGCTGCCGGCATCACAAACAGACTGCCGCCGCCGTGCAGGGCCTGCACAATGCGCGGCGGCACATCCACGCCCGGGTCTTGCAACAGGGCTTCGATTTGTCGGGCCAGCAAATCGTAGGGCAGCGCATCGGCAGTTTGCGGCGGGCTGAGGATGACGGGAGCGGTGAAGGTCATCAGCGCGCCCCGCGTCTTGCCATCAGGGGTGGACGGGGAAACCAAAATCCTCGTCGATCGTGGTGGCAGGGTAATGAAACCGCACCGGTCCGTCCGGGAGTTCATTCACATACTGGAAGACAAGCGGATCGGTGCTCTCCTGCATTTCCTTCACGCTTCCCTGAAAGGCGATTTTCCCGCTGTCGAGGATGATCACATGATCGGCAATGCCGAGGGTTTGCTTGAGTTCATGCGACACAAAAATACTGGTCAGTCCCATGGAGTCATTGAGCTGCCGGATCAGGCGCGCCACGACACGAACGGAAATCGGGTCGAGACCGGAAAACGGCTCGTCGTACATCACCAGTTCCGGATCCAGCGCGATCGCACGGGCTATGCCAATGCGCTTGGCCATGCCGCCCGACACTTCGCTGGGCATGAGGTCCCGCGCGTTTCGCAGGCCGACGGCATTGAGCTTCATCAGGACAATGTCACGGATCTGTGAGTCGGACAGGTCGGTATGCTCGCGCAGAGGGAAGGCAACGTTCTCAAACACGCTCATGTCGGCAAACAAGGCGGCGAACTGAAACAACATGCCCATGCGACGCCTGACGGCATAGAGCTGTTGCTGATCCATGGGGCCGATATCTTGCCCATCAAACAGCATTTGCCCAGACCACGCATGGAGTTGGCCGCCCATCAAACGCAGCGTCGTCGTCTTGCCGCCACCCATCGGACCGATCAGCGCGGTGACCTTGCCCCGTGGTAGGTGCAGGGAAACGCCATCCAGAACGGTGCGCTGTGCGTAGCCGAAGGTCAGCTTGCGTAATTCGACAAGCGATGGGTTGGTGGTATCTGGCATGAGCATTCAAACCGGACGGGGCCCGGCACTCAAATGATAGGTGATCTGGACCAGGAATGGGCACCACCGCAGAAAGTCATCGTCAAATGTTGCGGTTAGGTCTTCCCACCCAGCCGGTGTGTGATACTCGAAGCCGTGCAATTGAAGCTTGCCCGTTCGTGTTGCACCATCGCAGTTTCAGGCGAGGCTGCCGTACTCTCGTTTAGAAGGCGGGCTGCTGTTACTTCTCTACCTGGTCAATGAGCAAGTTTGCGTTTGTATTTCCCGGGCAAGGCACCCACTACATCGGCATGGGGATGGAACTGGCCGAGCGCTACCGCGAGGCGGCGGACGTCTTCGAGCAGGCCAACGAGGTCATGGGCATCGACATCCGCAGACTCTGCCGCGTGGGGCCCGAGTCCGAACTGGTCAAGACAGAAAACGCCCAACCGACCATCCACACCACGGCGATTGCCATTCTGAAAGTGCTTGAAAGCCTTGGCTTTTGCGCTCAGGTGACGGCGGGATTCAGCCTGGGCGAATACGCGGCCCTGGTCTATGCCGGGGTCTTGCGCTTTGAAGACAGCGTCAAACTGGTGCAGCGGCGCGGCATGTTCATGCAAAACGCGGTACCCCAAGGCGTGGGCAAGATGTGCTGGATCACCGGGCTCGACCGCCCTGCGGTGCAACAAATCGTGACCGATGCCAGCGGGCTGGGCCTGATTGAATGCTCCAACTTCAACTGCCCGCGGCAAATCATCGTGGCCGGCCATGCCG
>CAIMBE010000270.1 GCA_903839085.1 uncultured beta proteobacterium
CACGGTACGCAACGTGGCGCAATTGACAGCCGATGGCGCGATTGTTTTCGATGTTGCAAGCGGTGAGCAGGCGTGCGGCGAGAGCGGCGACGGCCGCATGCTCGAAGCGCATGAACTGCTGCAGGAACTGGTGGCTTTTTTCCAGCCCAAGGCGCTGCGCGGCCAGCGATTGCTGGTGACCGCCGGTCCGACCTACGAAGCGATCGATCCGGTGCGCGGCATCACCAACCTGTCGAGCGGGAAAATGGGATTTGCCATTGCCTGCGCGGCGCGCGAGGCGGGCGCCAGCGTGACTTTGGTGGCGGGTCCGGTGCATTTGCCGACGCCGCGCGGCGTGAACCGGATCGACGTGACATCCGCACAGGACATGTTTGCGGCGACGCTGGCGCAGGCGCCGCAGGCCGATATCTTTGTCGCGACCGCGGCCGTGGCGGACTGGCGTCCCGCCAAGGCGGCCGGGCAGAAGATCAAGAAGGAGGGTGCAGCCACTGTGCCGGCGCTCAGTTTCGTCGAGAACCCGGACATCCTGGCGACCGTGGCGCAGTCGCAGCGGGCCCGCTCAGGGGACCTTTATTGCGTTGGCTTTGCCGCCGAAAGTCATGATCTGCTGGCTCACGCACAAGCCAAGCGTCTGCGCAAGGGCGTCCCCTTGCTGGTCGGCAATATCGGCCCCGCCACTTTTGGCCAGGATGACAATGCCTTGCTGCTGGTGGACGAGGCCGGGGCGACCGAGATGCAGCGCGATTCCAAGATCGCGCTGGCGCGCAGGCTGATCGCAGAAATCGCAAGCAGAATGGCAAAGCGGGGCGCACTTCATGAAGATTGACATCAGGATCATCGATCCGCGCATGCGAGACCAGTTGCCGGCCTACGCCACCAGCGGCAGCGCCGGACTCGACTTGCGCGCCTGTCTGCAAGAGCCCCTGACCTTGCAGGCCAATGCCTGGCAACTGGTGCCGGCAGGCATTGCGATCTACCTCGCCGATCCGGGCTATGCGGCGCTCATCCTGCCGCGCTCCGGTCTGGGCCACAAGCACGGCATCGTGCTGGGCAATCTGGTGGGCTTGATCGACAGCGATTACCAGGGGCAACTGATGGTCAGCGCCTGGAACCGCAGCGACACCGCATTCACCATCGAGCCGATGGAGCGGATCGCGCAACTCGTCATCGTCCCGGTGCTGCAGGCGCAGTTCAACATCGTGAGCGAATTCCCGGCCAGCGAGCGCGGCGAGGGCGGCTACGGTTCGACCGGGAAAAGCTGATTGATTGGTCACCGCGACTGCTGCGTCGCTTGGCTCCTCGCAGTGACGACGAGCGCGGCAGTCCATGCATGGATCGCCACAGGCCTTCGGCCTTCGCGATGACGAAGGCTGGTCTCGATGACGAAGGTTGGTCTCGACGATGAAGGTTGGTCTCGATGACGAAGGTTGGTCTCGACGATGAAGGTTGGTCGCCGGCTCAGTGGCGGGTCTGGTTGCCCGGTGCCTTGCTGTGCAGCGGCTCAATCTTGAAGAATCCGGTGCCTGCCGAGCCGCGTGCGATCTCTTCTTCACTGGCGGGCCGAATTGCCTCGACCTTCATTTTCAGGCGCAGGGCGATGCCTGCAAGCGGATGATTTGCGTCCAGCACCACATGCTCGGGGTAGACATCGGTCACCGTGTAGAGGGCGTCCCGGGGCGCCTCGGGATTGCAGCCCGCAGGCAGTGACGCACCCTCAAAGGTCATGCCCTCTTCGAGAGCGTCGGGAAACAGGGCACGCGATTCCAGGAACACCAGCGTGTCGATGAAATCGCCAAATCCCTGTTCCGGCTCGATCTGCAGTTCGATCGTGGCGCCCGCCTCATAACCGAGAAGGGCCTCTTCGATGACCCTGAAAAGGTCGTTGCCGCCGACCAGAAACTCGACCGGCTGCTCGAGCACGTCAAGTTCCTCGCCCAGCGTGTCCTTGAGCGTCCATGTCAGCGCGACAACACATTGTTGATTGATTTCCATGGCGCAATTGTCGCAGCTTGGAAAATGAATAATACTGTGGGTCGGACAGCAAGTCTGGCCCAGAAAGATCGGAGTTCTTATGACGGATCCTTTGCCCGGCGGTCGGTTTTCCGGTCGCGAAGCGTTTGTGCAACTGGTGCGGGACGCGCTGGACTGCGCTGCCCGTGAGGGCTGGAGGGAGCTCATTCTCAGTGACGCCACCTTTGAGGACTGGCCCTTGCGCGAGCGTTCGGTGGTCGAATCGCTGCAGGCCTGGTCGGCTTCAGGTCGCCGCATGACCCTGCTGGCGAGCCGGTATGACGAGGTGATCCGGTTGCACCCGCGTTTCGTCAACTGGCGCAAGACCTGGGGGCATATCATCGATTGCCGCGTGTCCCGGGCCTCGACACCGGCTGATTTTCCGAGCGCCATCTGGAGCGCGGGCTGGTTCATGCAGCGCCTGGATGTGCAGCGCAGCACCGGGGTCTGTGGCGACGACCGCGATCGATCGATCGCGCTCAAGGAATTTCTGGACGAGAAGATCCGCAACAGCTCGCCCGGCTTTTCAGCCTCGACGATTGGACTCTAAATAACTGTAATTGCATACAGGAAGCGGGGCTTGGGCGACTACAATCGCCACCCTATGGCAGTCAAATCGATACCCGAATACTCAGAATCCTCGATCCGCGTCCTCAAGGGACTCGAGCCGGTCAAGCAAAGGCCGGGCATGTACACCCGGACCGACACCCCGCTGCATGTGATCCAGGAGGCGCTGGACAACGCCGCCGACGAAGCGCTCGCCGGTCACGGCAAGAAGATCAAGGTCGTGCTGCATGCCGATGGCTCGATCAGCATCGAGGACGATGGGCGCGGCATCCCGTTCGGAATGCATCCGCAGGAGCAGGCACCGGTCATCGAACTGGTCTTCACGCGCCTGCACGCCGGAGGCAAGTTCGACAAGGGCAAAGGCGGCGCCTACAGTTTTTCCGGCGGACTTCATGGCGTGGGGGTGAGCGTCACCAATGCACTGGCATCGCGCCTGGAGGTGACGACCTACCGCGAAGGGCAGGTGGCGTGGCTGGTGTTTTCGGGCGGCGACGTGATCGAGCAGCTGCAAACGAGAGCGCAGGGCGAGGGCGACCGCAAGTCAGGCACCAGCGTGCGGGTCTGGCCGGACGCCAAGTACTTTGAGACGCTGACCCTGCCGCCGGGTCAGTTGGCGCATCTGCTTCGCAGCAAGGCGGTGCTGATGCCGGGCGTGACCGTCACGCTCGTCAACGAGAAGAGCAGGGAGACCCAGAACTGGCTGTTCAAGGGCGGTTTGCGCGACTACCTGACCCAGGCGCTGACTGGCGAACTGGTGATCCCGGTGTTCGAGGGCGAAGGTTTTGCCGATGCCCAGAGCGATCAATTTGCCGATGGCGAGGGTGCCGCCTGGTGCGTGGCCTTCACCGAGGACGGCCCGCCGCTGCGCGAGAGCTACGTCAATCTGATCCCGACCCACGATGGCGGCACGCACGAGAGCGGCTTGCGCGATGGCCTCTTCAACGCGGTGAAGAGTTTTGTCGAACTCCATTCGCTGCTGCCCAAGGGGGTCAAGCTGTTGCCCGAAGACGTCTTCGCGCGCGCCAGCTACGTGCTCTCGGCCAGGGTGCTGGACCCGCAGTTTCAGGGGCAGATCAAGGAGCGACTGAACTCGCGCGATGCCGTGCGCCTGGTGTCGAGCTTTGTTCGCCCCAGCCTGGAGCTGTGGCTGAACCAGGATGTGGAATATGGCCGCAAGCTGGCCGAACTGGCGATCAAGGCCGCGCAGACGCGCCAGAAGGCCGGACAAAAAGTCGAGAAGCGCAAGGGCTCCGGCGTCGCCGTGCTGCCGGGCAAGCTGACCGACTGCGAGAGCCGCGACCTGGCCCACAACGAGGTCTTTCTGGTGGAAGGGGATTCGGCCGGCGGCAGCGCAAAGATGGGGCGCGACAAGGAGAGCCAGGCCATCTTGCCCCTGCGCGGCAAGGTGCTCAATACCTGGGAGGTGGATCGCGACCGCTTGTTTGCCAACACCGAAATTCACGATATTTCCGTTGCCATCGGAGTCGATCCGCATGGCCCGGACGACAACCCCGATCTAAGCGGCTTGCGTTACGGCAAGGTGTGCATTCTGTCCGACGCGGACGTCGATGGCTCGCACATCCAGGTTCTGCTGCTGACCCTGTTTTTCCGTCATTTCCCGAAGCTGATCGAGACCGGCCATGTCTTTGTCGCCAGGCCACCCCTGTTTCGCGTCGATGCGCCGGCGCGCGGCAAGAAGCCAGCCTCCAAGTCTTACGCGCTGGACGAGGGAGAGCTGACGGCCATCCTGGACAAGCTGCGCAAGGAGGGCGTGCGCGAGACCGCCTGGAGCATCAGCCGCTTCAAGGGCCTGGGCGAAATGAATGCCGAGCAGTTGTGGGACACCACGCTCAACCCGGACACGCGCCGTTTGCTACCGGTGGCGCTCGGAGCGATCGATTTTGCCGCGACCGAGGCCTTGATCACCAAGCTCATGGGCAAGGGTGAAGCCGGAGCGCGACGCGAACTGATGGAACTCCACGGGGATTCCGTCGAGATTGATGTGTAGATACAGACGTTTTGACTGCGATGTTTGTGGTGTGCAGGGCGAGTTGGCTGGGTTGGGCGGCCCCCTCATGCTGGAGTACCAGAAATCGGTGGCCACCCAACCCAGCCACCTCGCCGGTTCGTAGCATGCGTGCATGGGATATGTCCGCACGCCTCAAGGTGATGATCCATGGGGCGACTGACGATTTCTGGTACGCCAGTATGAGGAAGGCGCACCATGGGTTATCGCCGTAGCAACATTGAACGAGATTCTTTTTTCATGACCGACCAAGCAACTCTTGATCTCGCACCTGCTCCCGCCGAAGACGACAGCCAGCTGAACCTGGCCACGTACGCGCAGCGCGCCTACCTTGAGTACGCCCTGAGCGTCGTCAAGGGGCGTGCCTTGCCCGATGTCTGCGACGGCCAGAAACCGGTGCAGCGACGCATTCTGTATTCGATGGCGCGCATGGGCCTGGGCTTTGGCGGCGCCAATGGCAACGTCGGCGCCAAGCCGGTCAAATGCGCGCGCGTCGTCGGCGATGTGCTGGGCCGCTTTCATCCGCACGGGGACCAGGCCGCTTACGACGCGCTGGTGCGCATGGCGCAGGACTTCAGCCAGCGCTATCCCTTGATCGACGGGCAGGGCAACTTTGGCTCTCGAGACGGCGACGGTGCCGCCGCCATGCGTTACACCGAGGCCAGACTGGCGCGGATCACGAGCCTGCTGCTCGACGAGATTGACGAGGGAACGGTTGATTTCACGCCCAACTACGACGGATCGGCGCAGGAACCGCGCCAGTTGGCGGCGCGCCTGCCCTTTGTCCTGCTCAATGGCGCCAGCGGCATCGCGGTGGGCCTGGCAACCGAGATTCCGAGCCACAATTTGCGCGAGGTGGCGGACGCCTGCGTGGCGCTGATCAAGACGCCCAAACTCAGCCATGAGGAGCTGTTTGCGATCATTCCGGGACCTGACTACCCGGCCGGCGGGCAGATCACCAGCTCGGCCGCGGAGATCGCCGAGGCCTATCGCAGCGGGCGCGGCTCGCTCAAGGCGCGCGCGCGCTGGAAGATCGAGGAACTGGCGCGCGGCCAGTGGCAGCTGGTGGTGACCGAACTGCCGCCGGGCGTCAGCACCCAGCGCGTGCTCGAGGAAATTGAGGAGTTGACCAACCCCAAGGTCAAGGCCGGCAAGAAGGCCTTGTCGCTCGAGCAGAACCAGCTCAAGGCGACGCTCCTGTCGGTGCTCGACGTGGTGCGCGACGAATCGAGCAAGGACGCCGCGGTGCGGCTGGTGTGCGAGCCCAAGACCAGCCGCATCGAGCAGCAGGAGCTGATCACCACGCTGCTGGCCCACACCAGTCTGGAGACCTCCTCCCCGATCAACCTGACCATGATCGGGCTCGATGGGCGTCCGACGCAGAAGTCCTTGCGCCAGATCCTGTCCGAATGGATCGAGTTCCGCCAGATCACGGTCGAACGCCGCTCCCGGCACCGCCTGGACAAGGTGCTGGCTCGCATTCACATTCTTGAAGGCCGCCAGCTGGTGCTGCTCAACATCGACGAAGTGATTGCCATCATTCGCCAGTCTGATGAGCCCAAGGCCGCGCTGATCTCTCGCTTTGCCCTGTCCGAACGGCAGGCCGAGGATATTCTGGAGATCCGCCTGCGCCAGCTGGCGCGGCTCGAAGCCATCAAGATCGGGCAGGAGCTCGACACGCTGCGCGATGAACAAAAGAAGCTGGAGGAAATCCTGGCCAGTCCGACCGCGCTGCGGCGCTTGATGATCCGGGAAATCGAGGCCGATGCGAAAACTTTTTCCGACCCACGGCGCACCCTGATCCAGGCCGAGAAGAAAGCCGTCCTCGAGATCAAGGTGGTCGACGAGCCGGTGACGCTGGTGGTCAGCGAGAAAGGCTGGGTGCGCGTGCAAAAGGGGCATGGCCACGAGGCCGGCGCTTTCGCCTTCAAGGCGGGCGACGGCCTGTACGCCACTTTTGAGTGTCGCACCGTCGACACGCTGCTGGCATTCGGCAGTAACGGCCGCGTCTATTCGGTGGCGGTGGCGCAGTTGCCCGGGGGCCGCGGCGATGGCCAGCCCATCACCAGCCTGCTCGACCTTGAAGCCGGCACCCAACTGCTGTACTACTTCGCTGGTCCCTCAGAGGCCAGCCTGCTGCTGAGCAGTTCGGCCGGTTACGGTTTTGTTGCGACGGTTGAGAACATGATTTCGAGGCTCAGGGCTGGCAAGTCATTCGTCACCTGCAACGCGGGCGAGGTGCTTTGTCGGCCATCTCCCGTGGCGGGCGGCTCGGGAGCGCTGCCGCTGGCGCCGGCCACCCACGTGGCCTGTGTATCGAACGGTGGCCGGATCCTGACGTTTGAGATCAAGGACCTCAAGGTCATGGCCAATGGCGGCCGGGGCCTGATGCTGATCGATCTTGACGACAAGGACGCACTGGCCGGCGCGGCGGCCTACACCCGCAGCGTGAAAATCGAGGGCATCGGCCGAGGCGGCAAGGCGCGCGAAGAGACTCTGGAGATTCGAAGTCTGAACAACGCCAGGGCGCTGCGCGCGCGCAGGGGCAAGGCGGCCGACTTTGGCTTCAAACCGGTATCGGTGACGCGCGTCGAGTAAGGTCGGACCGTCTCAAAACGCCGGGCTGCTGAGAAAGCACATTCTTTCCCCGCTCAACGGGTGCGCGAACGCGATGGAACTGGCATGCAGCAGCAGGCGGCCAGCCATTGCATGAACCCGCGGGCTGCCATAGAGTGCGTCGCCGACGATGGCGTGACCGAGAGCCTGCAGGTGCACGCGCAACTGGTGCGATCTACCGGTGACCGGCTCGAGCTCAAGGCGGCTGGTCTGCCCGGTCCGGTCGTGCGACAGCAGGCGCCAGCGCGTCAGGCTGGGCTTGCCGCGAGCGAGATCGATGACACGCAGCGGGCGATTTGGCCAGTCCACGCCGATCGGCAGATCGATGACGGCCCAGTCCTGTGGTGGCGGCGCCAGATGTCCGTCGGCGACAGCGAGGTAGCGCTTGGTCACGCTGCGGCTGGAAAAGTCCCGGCTCAGGCTGCGCTGCGCGGCAGCGCCGCGCGCCATGACCATGACACCCGAGGTGGCCATATCCAGACGGTGAACGATCAATGCGTCGGGGTAGCAGCGCTGCACCCGCGCGCTCAGGCAATCCTGCTTGTCGGCGCCGCGACCGGGCACCGACAGCAGGCCGGCGGGCTTGTCCAGCACCAGCAGCGTGGCGTCGGCGTACAGCACGCTGAGCCCAGCGATCACCTCGCTATGCCATTCGTCATTGCGTCTTTCCTCACGTCACCGCGCCATGCCACCCGTCACCGCGCCTTTCTTGCGGTCACTGCGACTGCCGCGTCGCTTTGCTCCTCGCAGTGACGGGCAGCGCGGCAGTCCATGCAGGGATCGCCACGCTGCGCTCGCGATGCCGATCCCTTCGGCTTAGTTCTTGCCCGGGGCATTCTTCAGCTTGCCGCGCACCGGCACCACGGTGGTGATGGTTGGGCGCACGGCGTCGGGCGACACCGGTTTGGGTGGGCTCGTGTCCTTTTTCGGCTTTTTCACCATCTTGTTGCTTTGCTGACCTTTTGCCATTTTCTTTCTCCTGGGAGTTGAGGGTTCGTCCATGGATAGCGAGACCGGACGGGTCAATTATCGTGCCGGCAACGAAATATTTTCGACCTGTTGGCAATACCCGACACCAGGCAGTCCCAGTTCTTGCACCGCTTCACCTGCGCGATGTCCCGGGTTATTGCCTGATTCAGGCGCACGGCCCGAAATCTATGGATAATGTGCTTTCGCATAAGGGGGATCATGAGCACGAACAGTCAAAGCAAGGCGTCACTGAGCTACTTGAAGTTTCTCAATCTGG
>CAIMBE010000271.1 GCA_903839085.1 uncultured beta proteobacterium
TCTCTCCTGGCCATTGACCTGCAGGTAGATCTCGGCCTGCGCGATCGCGCCCGCCGCCGCCGCCGGTGTGATCGGGCCGATCGGTGCCGAATGGTCGAAGCCCTTGGCGATGCTCCAGGGCCGACCCTGCTTTTTCATCTCGTTTTGCAGGTCGCGCCGCGTCATGTCCAGGCCGACGGCGTAGCCGAAGATGTGCTTGTGCGCGTCGTCCACCCGGATCTCGCGGCCGCCGGCGCCGATGGCCACCACCAGCTCGATTTCGTGGTGCAGGTTGCGCGTCAGGCTCGGGTAGGGCATGCGGGCGACCTCGCCGGCATTCACCACCAGCACGGCATCGGCCGGCTTCATGAAGAAGAAGGGAGCCTCACGGCCGCTGAAGCCCATCTCCTTGGCATGGTCCTCGTAATTGCGCCCGACGCAATAGATCCGGTGCACCGGAAATCGCAGGGCGCTGCCCTGCACGGGGACGGAAGCGGTCGCGGGCGGATTGAAAACGTAAGTCATGCGGGCCTGCCTGGTTCGATCGCTTCTTCAAAGGCGGCGTTCTGGCCCGGGTGGATGCGGATGTCGGCGATTTCGAGAATCATGAAGATCTCCGGGTTGGCGTTTGTGGATTGCTCAAACCTGAGTTTAGCGTCAGTGCCCCGCCGCGCGGTCCTGCGGTATGCTGCGCGCCATGCACACTGAAAACTTCATCCCCGGCAAAGACGCCTCGCTCGAGTCGACCATCAACACCTTGCAGGGCCGCCTGCAGGCGCTCGGCTTTCACATCGAGGAGCGCAGCTGGCTCAATCCGGTGGAGGGCATCTGGTCGGTGCATATCCGGGACCGTGATTGCCCGCTGCTGTTCACCAACGGCAAGGGCGCGACCCGCCTGGCCTGCCTGGCCAGCGCCCTGGGCGAGTTTCTCGAGCGCCTGTCGACCAATTATTTCTGGACCCACTATTACCTCGGACCGGTGATCGCGGATCGCCACCATGTGCATTACCCGCAGGAGCGCTGGTTCGAGCCGGACGAGGACGGCGCCTGGCCGGCCGAATTGCTCAACCCCGAACTGCAGCGGTTCTACAACCCGCAGGGCAGCGTCGACCCCAGCAGCCTGGTCGAGTTCAACTCGGGCAATGTCGAGCGCGGCATTTGCGCCATTCCCTATGTGCGCCAGCGCGATGGCGCCGTCACCTGGTTTCCGGTCAACATCATCGGCAACCTCTACGTAAGCAATGGCATGTCGGCTGGCAACAGCCAGTTTGAAGCCCGCACCCAGGCCCTCTCGGAGATCTTTGAGCGGCACATCAAGTTCCGCATCATCAGCGAGGGCGTTTGTCTGCCCGATGTGCCCGAGGCGGTGATCGGGCGCTACCCGCGCATCGCCGCCGGGATCGATGCCCTGCGCGCCGCGGGTTTCGGCATTCTGGTCAAGGACGCCTCGCTGGGCGGCCAGTATCCGGTGATGAACGTCACCCTGCTGCACCCGCAGGACCAGGGCTGCTTTTCCAGCTTTGGGGCCCATCCCCGCTTTGAGATCGCCCTCGAGCGGGCCTTGACCGAGCTGCTGCAGGGGCGTGCGCTCGATGCCCTGGCGGGGTTTCCGGTGCCCAGTTTTGACATGGAAGAGGTGGCGAGTTCAACCAACATCGAAATTCATTTCGTCGATTCGAGCGGCGTCATCCACTGGAAGTTTCTGGGTGACCAGCCCGACCACGCGTTCTGCGACTGGAACTTCAGCAGCACGACCGCCGAGGACTACGCCTGGGCGCTTGATCGCATCCACCGCGACGGGCGCGACGTCTACATTGCCGACTTCACCCACCTGGGCGTCTACGCCTGCCGCGTTCTGGTGCCCGGCATGTCGGAGATCTACCCGGTCGACGATCTCGAGTTCGAGAACAACAGCATCGGCAACGCCATCCGCGAGCCGATCCTGAACCTGACCGTCCTCGATGATGAAGAATGCGCCGATCTGCTCGATGCGCTCAACGAGTCGGCGCTGGCCGACCAGCGCCCGGTGGCCGCCGTGATCGGCCTGGCGGCCGATGCCGGATCGTTCTGGAGCGACCTGCGCGTCGGTGAGCTCAAGACCCTGCTGGCGCTGGCCATTGGCGATGAAGCGGCAACGCTCGAAGGCTGCGACTGGATACGCCATTTTGATCAGCTCAATGCGCAGCGGCGCAATGTCTATGCCTGCATCGAGTGCCTGATCAACCTGGCCGACATGGGCGACAGCGGCCCCTATCTCGATGCGCTGCGCCAGTTGTACGGGGCCGGCGCGGTGGCGCAGGCCCACGCATTGATCATGCAGACCGATCGCTTCATGGGCCTGCCTTCGCCCGGCCTGATGCTCGAGGGCTGCGAGATGCACCGCAAGCTGCTGCTGGCCTATGACAAGGTGCATGCGCAGGACCGGCGCTGAGGCCACTGCGCGGGTTCCGGCACCCGGCGCGCCCCGCCCATGAAATCCGACTGGCTGCTGCCTGACTGGCCGGCGCCCGCGGGCGTGCAGGCGCTTTGCACGACGCGCAGCGGCGGCACCTCGGCGCCGCCTTTTGACGCCATGAATCTCGGTGCCCATGTCGGTGACCGTGCCCAGGCGGTGGCGGCCAACCGGGCGCTGCTGCAGCAGGCGATCCAGGCCAGGCCGCTGTTCCTGTCGCAGGTTCATGGAACCGCCGCGGCGTACCTGGCTGGCGCCCAAGCGCCCAAGACCGATGCCGATGCCAGCCTGACCGACCAGCCGGGCCTGGCCTGCACCGTCATGGTGGCCGATTGCCTGCCGGTGCTGCTGACCAACCGGCGCGGCAGCGCGGTGGCCGCGGCGCACGCCGGCTGGCGCGGTCTGGCGGGCCGGCATGGTCGGGGCGTGCTGGAATCGGTGCTGGCGTCGCTCGAACTCCTGAGCGATCCTGACCCGGGGCAGCGCGGGTCGGAGCTGATGGCGTGGCTGGGCCCCTGTATCGGGCCCCGGGCGTTCGAGGTTGGGGACGATGTGCGCGAGGTCTTTGTGACGCAGGATCCAGAGGCGAAGTCGATGTTCAGCCCGCTGGGCGGCGCCAAGTGGCTGGCCGACTTGCCGGGCCTGGCGCGACGGCGCCTGCGGGCGCTGGGCGTGACGCAGATCTACGGCAACGATGGCGGCGACGACTGGTGCACGGTCGGCAATCCGGCGCGCTATTTTTCGCATCGGCGGGATCGCGTCAGCGGGCGCATGGCGGCCTGCATCTGGATCGGCTGAACCGGCAAAACCGGTCGATTGGCGGCAAATAAAATCAGCCTGCCCAGACAATGTCAGCTTTCTTGAGGCTTTGACCTGAGATACTCGGGTTTCCACTTATACGCAAAGCAGACAGGACGCAGCATGACACAGGAATTGCCTGAATTTTTGACCCAATCGATGCAACATTTTCAGCAATCGCTGACCGAGGGCTGGAGCCATGCGCTGAAATCCCTGCAGAGCATCGACCTCGGTGCCGGCGGCGCCGCAATGGCGGCCGCGCCGGGCCAGTCGCCGCAGATCCGCTTTTCAGCCGAGAAGCTGCAGCAGTTGCAGCAGCAGTTCATGAAAGACGCGGTGGCCCTTTGGACGCAGGGTTCGCAGGGCAAGCTGCAGGCGCAGGACAAGCGTTTTGCCACCGAGGCGTGGGAAAACAACCCGGTGGCGGCGTTCTCGGCGGCAGCCTATCTGCTCAATGCCCGCACCCTGATGGGCATGGCGGACGCGGTCGAGGCCGACGCCAAGACGCGGGCCCGGATCCGGTTTGCGGTGGAGCAGTTGACGGCGGCCGCGGCACCCAGCAACTTTCTGGCGCTCAATGCCGAGGCGCAGAAGAAGGCCATCGAGACCCAGGGTGAAAGCATCGCCAAAGGCATCGGCAACCTGATCCACGACATGCGCCAGGGCCATGTCTCGATGACCGACGAGAGTGTGTTCGAGGTGGGCCGCAACGTTGCCACCACGGAGGGCGCGGTGGTCTTCGAGAACGAGCTTTTTCAGTTGATCGAATACAAGCCATTGACGGCCAAGGTCTATGAGAAGCCCTTCCTGCTGATCCCGCCCAACATCAACAAGTTCTACATCCTGGACCTGCAGCCGGAGAACTCGCTGATCCGCTATGCCGTGGCGCAGGGCCAGCGCACCTTTGTCGTCAGCTGGCGCAACCCGGATGCCTCCCTTGCGCACAAGAGCTGGGATGACTACATCGAGGACGCAGCCATCAAGGCGATCGCGGTGACGCAGGAGATCACGGGCGCCAAGAGCATCAATGCGCTGGGCTTCTGCGTCGGCGGGACGATGCTCGGCTGTGCCCTGGCGGTGCTCGCGGCGCGCGGCAAGAAGCCGGTGGCCAGCGCCACCTTCCTGACCTCGTTCCTCGATTTTTCCGACACCGGCGTGCTCGACGTCTTCATCGACGAGTCCTTTGTCAAGTACCGCGAGCAGGAGATGGGCAAGGGCGGTTTGATGAAGGGCAAGGACCTCTCGAGCACCTTCAGCTTCCTGCGACCCAACGACCTGGTCTGGAATTACGTCGTTGGCAACTACCTCAAGGGCGAAACGCCGCCGCCCTTCGACCTGCTGTACTGGAACAGCGACTCGACCAACCTGCCGGGGCCTTTTTATGCCTGGTACCTGCGCAACACCTACCTCGAAAACAGGCTGGTCAAGCCTGGCGCGGCGCAGGTGTGCGGCGTCAAGATCGACCTGCGCACGCTCGACATGCCGGTCTATATCTATGGCTCGCGTGAGGATCACATCGTGCCGATCCCGGGAGCCTATGCCACGACCCAGGCGCTGCCCGGAGCCAAGCGCTTTGTCATGGGCGCCTCAGGCCATATCGCGGGCGTCATCAATCCGCCGGCGGCGAAGAAGCGCAGCCACTGGACGCGCGACGACGGCAAGTTTCCCAAGACCCTGGCCGAGTGGCAGGCCGGCGCCAAGGAGCATGCGGGCAGTTGGTGGACCGATTGGTCGCAGTGGCTCAAGGGCCACGCCGGCAAGCAGATTGCGGCGCCCAAGGCCTATGGCAAGGGCAAATACAAGGCGATCGAGGCCGCCCCCGGGCGCTATGTCAAGGTCAAGGCTTAAAGAGTTTTTTATCAAGGAGATCTCAAATGGAAGATATCGTTATTGTTTCCGCTGCCCGTACCGCGGTCGGCAAATTCGGCGGCAGCCTGGCCAAGGTTGCGGCACCCGAACTCGGCGCTGCCGTCATCAAGGAGTTGCTGGCGCGCACCGGAGTCGGCGCCGATCAGATCGGTGAAGTCATCCTGGGGCAGGTGCTGGCGGCCGGTGTCGGCCAGAATCCGGCGCGACAGTCGCTGATCAAGAGCGGATTGGCCAAGGAAACGCCGGCGCTGACCATCAACGCGGTCTGCGGTTCGGGCCTGAAGGCGGTCATGCTGGCGGCCCAGGCGGTGGCCTGGGGCGACAGCGAGATCGTGATCGCCGGTGGCCAGGAGAACATGAGCGCGTCGCCCCACATCCTGCAGGGTTCGCGCGACGGCCAGCGCATGGGCGACTGGAAGATGATCGATTCCATGATCGTCGACGGGCTCTGGGACGTCTACAACCAGTACCACATGGGCGTCACGGCGGAAAACGTGGCCCGGCAATACGGCATCACGCGCGCCATGCAGGACGCGCTGGCGCTGGCCAGCCAGCAAAAAGCCGCGGCGGCCCAGGACGCGGGCAAATTCAAGGACGAGATCGTCCCCTTCAGCATCGCCCAGAAGAAGGGCGATCCGATCGTCTTTGCAGCCGACGAGTACCTGAACCGAAAGACCAATGCCGAAGCGCTGGCCGGTCTGCGCCCGGCGTTTGACAAGGCCGGTGGCGTGACCGCGGGCAACGCCTCGGGCATCAACGACGGCGCGGCGGCGGTGATGGTGATGAGCGCCAAGAAGGCGGCCGCCCTGGGCCTCACGCCGATGGGTCGCATTGCCAGCTTTGCCACCAGCGGGCTGGACCCCGCGCTGATGGGCATGGGACCGGTTCCGGCCTCGCAAAAAGCGCTGGCGCGCGCCGGCTGGAGCGCAGCCGACCTGGACCTGCTGGAGATCAACGAGGCCTTCGCGGCCCAGGCCTGCGCGGTCAATCAGCAGATGGGCTGGGACACCTCGAAGGTCAACGTCAATGGCGGTGCGATCGCGATCGGCCACCCGATCGGCGCGTCCGGCTGCCGCATCCTGGTGACCCTGCTGCACGAAATGCAGCGGCGCAACGCGAAGAAGGGCATTGCCTCGCTTTGCATCGGCGGCGGCATGGGCGTGGCATTGACGATCGAGCGCTGAGTCCGGCGCGGCGCGCGAGCGGGCGCGCCCTCAGTGTTTTCCGCAATGCGGCGCCGCGAATATGCCGCTATAGTGGTCGCAAGTCCATTTGTTCGTCAATCCAGGAGTAAAAAAATGAATCAAAAAGTAGCCTATGTCACCGGCGGTATGGGCGGCATCGGAACCGCCATCTGCCAGCGCCTGCACAAGGAGGGGTTCAAGGTGATCGCCGGCTGCGGTCCGACGCGCGACCATGCCAAGTGGCTGGCCGAGCAGACCGCGCTGGGCTATACCTTCTACGCATCGGTGGGCAACGTGGGTGACTGGGATTCCACGGTGGACGCCTTTGCCAAGACCAAGGCGGAACACGGAGCGATTGACCTGCTCGTCAACAACGCCGGCATCACGCGCGACCGCATGTTCATCAAGATGTCGCGCGAGGATTGGGACGCCGTGATCGAGACCAACCTCAACTCCATGTTCAACGTCACCAAGCAGGTGGTCGCCGACATGGTGGAAAAAGGCTGGGGCCGCATCATCAATATTTCCTCGGTGAACGGCGCCAAGGGGCAGGCCGGCCAGACCAATTATTCGGCCGCCAAGGCCGGCATGCATGGCTTCACGATGGCGCTGGCGCAGGAACTCGCCACCAAGGGCGTCACCGTCAACACGGTCAGCCCGGGATATATCGGCACCGACATGGTCAAGGCGATCCGCCAGGACGTGCTCGACAAGATCATTGCCACGGTGCCCGTCAAGCGACTGGGCGAGCCGAGCGAGATCGCCTCCATCATCGCCTGGCTGGCCTCGGATGAAGGCAGCTACTCCACAGGCGCCGATTTTTCCGTGAACGGCGGCCTGCACATGGGCTGAGCGCGAGCTCGACCGCGCATTGATCAGTTGGGCAGTGCCTCGAGTTGGTCTGACAGGGCCAGCCACTGCTCCTCGAGGATCTGCAGTTCATCGTTGACGGTTTTCAGGCGTCTGCCAAGCTCCGCAATCTCGGCCAGCGCGGGCGAATTGCTGAGCTGCCCCTCGAGCTCGGCGCCTTCATGGTTCAGGATCGCCATGCGGGCATCGACCTCCTGCAGCTTGCGTTTGAGTGAACCTGGCGGGGCCGTCTTCGTCTTCTCGGGCGCGGGCGCCGCGCCCGCCTTGCGCTGTGCCTTGGCCGCGCTGTTGCTGGCCTCCCTGACCAGTTCGCGCTGGCGACGGGCCTCGTCGAGCAGGTAGCGCTGGTAGTCGTCCAGATCGCCGTCAAAGGGCGCCACACCGCCGCGCGAGACCATCCAGAACTCGTCGCAGACGGCGCGCAGCAGGGCCCGGTCGTGGCTCACCAGCATCACGGTTCCCTCGAACTCATTGAGCGCCATCGAGAGCGCCTCGCGCGTGGCGAGGTCAAGGTGGTTGGTCGGCTCATCGAGCAGCAGCAGGTTGGGACGCTGCCAGACGATCATGCACAGCACGAGGCGCGCTTTTTCGCCGCCGCTCATGCTGCCGACCGCCTGTTTGACCATGTCGCCGCCGAAATTGAAGGTGCCCAGAAAACTGCGCAAATCCTGCTCCCGGGTCGGCTGATTGCCGATCTTTCCGGCCGCGGTCATCTCCCTGACCAGGCGGCTCATGTGCTCCAGTGGCGTGTCGCCCGGCACCAGCACATCGAGCTCCTGCTGCGCGAAGTAGCCGATGTTGAGGCCCTTGCCTTCGGTGAGCTCGCCGCCGAGGGCCGGCAGCACGCGCGCGATGGTCTTGACGACGGTCGATTTTCCCTGCCCGTTGGCGCCCAGGATGCCGATGCGCTGACCGGCCAGCACCGAGCGGCTGACGTCCTGCACGATGACGCTTGGAGCGCTGCCGGTCGGCGCGTCGGCCGGCGCCGGGTAGCCGAACGTGACGTGGCGCATCGCCAGCATCGGGTTGGGCAGGTTGGCGGGCTCCTTGAACTCGAAGGTGAAATCGGCTTCGCTCAGCAGCGGCGCAATCTTCTCCATGCGATCGAGCGCCTTGACGCGGCTTTGCGCCTGCTTGGCCTTGCTCGCCTTGGCCTTGAAGCGGGCTATGAATTTCTGCAGGTGGGCGATCTTCTCCTGCTGCTTTGAAAAGGCGTTCTGCTGCAGTTCAAGCTGCTCGGCGCGGATGTCCTCGAACTTGCTGTAGTTGCCGCCGTAGCGCACCAGCCTGGCCGCGTCGATGTGCAGCGTCACACCGGTGACGGCGTCCAGAAACTCGCGGTCGTGGCTGATGACGATGATGGTGCCCTCGTAGCGCTTGAGCCAGGCCTCCAGCCAGACCAGGGCGTCAAGGTCGAGATGGTTGGTGGGCTCGTCGAGCAGCAGCAGGTCGGACGGGCACATCAGCGCGCGCGCGAGCTGCAGGCGCATGCGCCAGCCGCCCGAGAAACTGTTGACCGGGTTGCCCAGTTCGGTGGTCTTGAAACCCAGGCCCAGGATCAGCGCCTGGGCGCGCGCCGGTGCGTCGTTGGCGCCGGCATCCTGCAACTCCATGTAGGCGTGCGCCATGCGGTCGTAGTCGTCGGTCGCTTCGGCGGCGGTCACTTCCTGCTGCGCCGCCAGCAGGGCGGTGTCGCCTTCGACCACAAAATCGGTGGCGCTCTGTTCGGTCTCGGGCATGTCCTGCGCGACCTGGCCCATGCGCCACTGGGGCGGCAGGTAGTACTCGCCTGCGTCTTCATGCAGCGTGCCGTTGAGCAGGCCAAAGAGCGAGGACTTGCCGGCCCCGTTGCGTCCGACCAGGCCGACTTTTTCGCCCGGGTTGACGGTCATGCTCGCGGCGTCGAGCAGCACCTTTGTGCCGCGCCGAAGAGTTACGTTTTTTAGAGTGATCAAGGTCGGATTTCCGGATGGGTTCAGGCCAGTTTCAGGAGCGCATCGCGGCTTGCCAGCAGGACCTGATCGGCGCCCGCGCTGGTCTCCAGCCAGACCGCCTCGAGTCGCTCGAAGGCGGCCTCAAAATGATCGCGTTCATTGCCGATTTCGAGCACCAGCACGCCGCCCTGGCTCAGGTGGTCCGGCGCCTGCCGCACAAGCTGGCGGATGAAGTCCATGCCGTCGCTGCCGCCAAGCCGGTTTCCGTCCAGGGCAATGGACGGCTCGGCACGGTACTCGGGCGGCAGGCTGGCCATGCTGCGCGCATTGACGTAGGGCGGGTTGCACAGGATCAGGTCGTAGGGACCGCGCACGCTGGCCAGCGCGTCCGAACTCAGCAGCGTGATGCGCCCGTGCAACTGGTGGCGCTCGACATTGATGCGGGCCACCGCCAGCGCATCGCTCGAAATGTCGCTGGCGTCGACGCTGACATCGGGGTAGGCCAGCGCGGCAAGCACCGCCAGGCTGGCGTTGCCGGTGCACAGGTCCAGCACGCTGCGCGTGCTGCTTCCCAGCCAGGGGTCGATGGCGCCGTTGGTGAGCAGTTCGGCGATCAGGGAGCGCGGCACGATGACGCGTTCATCGACGTAAAAGGCCACGCCCTGCAGCCAGGCTTCGCGCGTCAGGTAGGCCGCAGGCTTGCGCGACTCGATTCTTTCGGCCAGCAGGGCGCCGGCCTTGGCCTGCAACTGCGGGTCGGCCACCCGCAGGGCGACCGACTCCGGACCGTCCAGTGCAGAGTCAAGCGGCAGGCCAAGCTGCCACAGGACCAGCCAGGCGGCTTCATCGAAAGCATTGCGGGTACCGTGGCCAAAGCTCACGCCGGCGGCGCTGAGCTGGCGCTCGGCCGCTTCGATCAGCTCAATGACAGTCATCGGTGGATCGGGATCACTGCTTGACGTCCAGGGTGATCTCGGTGAACGAGGGCTCGTCATCGGGCTCGTCGAGTGGCTCCTCCACCTTGGACTTGGTGCTGAAGTCGTTTTGCAGGCGCCACATCAGGTTGGTCGGCGAGTCGGAGTGCGCCAGGCCCTCGGCGCGGTCGACGACGCCCTCGGTGATCAGTCGCGCGATATCGTGCTCGAAAGTCTGGCTGCCCTCGGTCATTGATTTCTCCATCGCCTCCTTGAGGCCGGAGAAGTCGCCCTTTTCAATGAATTCGGAAATCAGCTTGGTGTTGAGCAGGACCTCGACCGCGGGCACCCGCCCGCCGGTCGTGGTGCGCAGCAGTCGCTGCGAGACAACCGCCCGCATCGCCGCCGCCAGGTCGCCGAGCATGGTCGGGCGGATCTCCGCCGGGTAGAAGCTCAGGACCCGATTGAGCGCCTGGTAGCTGTTGTTGGCGTGCATGGTGGCCAGGCACAAATGACCGGACTGCGCATAGGCCAGCGCCGCCGACATCGTTTCGCGGTCGCGAATCTCGCCGATCTGGATCACGTCGGGCGCCTGCCGCAGGGCGTTCTTGAGCGCCACCTCGGCCGAAGCGGTATCGGCGCCGACCTCGCGCTGATTGACCACCGAACGCTTGTTCTTGAACAGGAACTCGACCGGATCCTCGATCGTCAGGATGTGACCGGTGGCGCTTGCATTGCGGTGATCGAGCATCGACGCCAGCGTCGTGCTCTTGCCGGTGCCGGTGGCGCCGACCATCAGCAGCAGGCCGCGCTTTTGCATCACCAGCTCGCCCAGTATGGGAGGCACGGCCAGGGTGGCCAGGGCCGGTATGTCGATCGTGATGAAGCGGATCACCGCGGCCAGCGAGCCGCGCTGGCGCATCGCGCTGATGCGAAAGCGCCCGACGCCCGTGAGCCCCCAGCCCATGTTGAGCTCGTTGGTCTGCTCGAGTTCGGCGATCCGCTCGGGGGGCAGGATCTCGGCCAGCAGGTTGCGCGGTCCATCGGGGGGCAGGTTCTGGCTGTTGATCGGCACGCACTGTCCGTTGATGCGGATCAGCACCGGCGAGTAGGCCGACAGATAGACGTCGGAGCCCTTCTTCTCGCTCATCAGGCGAAGGATTCGCTCCATCGTCCCCTGGCCCGCAGCCGCGGCCGCAGCGGCCGCTCCGGTGTCGTCGTCATTTGCCATGTGGTCTCTCCCCTGATATTTGTGCAGCCTGAAAGAATCAATCGCGCAACAAGTCGTTCAGGCTGGTCTTGGCGCGGGTCTGGGCATCCACCCGTTTCACGATGATGGCGGCGTACAGGCTGTACTTGCCGCCATTTTTTGGCAGGCTGCCGCTGATGACGACCGAGCCGCTCGGGATCCGTCCATAGCTGACGGAGTCGCTGGCGCGATCGTAGATCGGCGTGCTCTGACCAAGGTAGACGCCCATCGAAAGCACCGAGTTTTCCTCGACGATCACGCCCTCGACCACTTCCGAGCGCGCGCCGATGAAGCAGTTGTCCTCGATGATGGTCGGGCCGGCCTGCATCGGCTCGAGCACCCCGCCAATACCGACGCCGCCGCTCAGGTGCACGTTCTTGCCGATCTGCGCGCAGGAGCCGACCGTGGCCCAGGTATCGACCATCGTGCCCTCGTCGACGTAGGCGCCGATGTTCACATAGGAGGGCATCAGGATCACGCCCTTTCCGATAAAACTGCCGCGCCGCGCCACCGCGGGCGGCACCACGCGCACGCCGGTGGCTTTCATGCCCTCATCGTCCATGTGGGCGAACTTGGTCTGCACCTTGTCATAAAAGCCCAGCGCGCCGGCCTTCATGATCTCGTTGTCCTTGAGGCGAAAGCTCAGCAGCACGGCCTTCTTGATCCACTGGTGCGTTTGCCACTGGCCGACCGACTGACGGGTGGCGACCCGCAACTGGCCCGAATTGAGCAGCGCGATGACGTGCTCGACCGCGTCGATCACGCCCGGGCTCGCCGACTTGACGGAGATGTTGGCGCGGTCTTCCCACGCGGCTTCGATGGTGGCTTGGATTTGCTGGGTCATACAGTGGGGTTTTCCGGATCAGGTGTGGAGTTCGGCTTCAGGGTCTGGTTTTGACAAACTGGACAATGCGTTGCGCCGCTTCGAGGCATTCGGCGGTTTCTGCCACCAGCGCCATGCGGATTCGCTGCTCGCCCGGATTGACGCCCTGGCTGGCGCGCGACAGGTAGGAACCGGGCAACACCGTCACATTGTAAAGAGTGAACAGCTCGCGCGCGAAATCGGTGTCGCTGCCCTTCACCCTGGCCCACAGATAAAAGCCCGCGTCGGGCAGCGCCAGCTCCAGAACGTCGGCCAGCAGCGGAGTGACCTGCTCGAATTTGGAGCGGTACTTGGCCCGGTTCTCGATGACGTGCTGCTCGTCGCGCCAGGCGGCGATGCTGGCGGCCTGGACCACCGGACTCATGGCGCAGCCGTGGTAGGTCCGGTAGAGCAGGAATTTCTCAATGATGGCGGCGTCACCGGCGCAAAAGCCGCTGCGCATGCCGGGCACGTTGCTGCGCTTGGACAGGCTGGTCAGCGAGATCAGGTTCCTGAAATCAGGGCGACCGAGGCGAGCGGCCGCCTCCATGCCTCCCAGAGGCGCCTCATCGCGGAAGTAGATCTCGCTATAGCACTCGTCCGAAGCCAGCACGAAGCCGTAGCGATCGCTCAGATCAAAGAGCTTCTTCCATTCCGACAGCGGCATCACGGCGCCGGTCGGGTTGCCGGGCGAGCAGACAATCAGCAACTGCGTGCGCTGCCAGATGGCATCGGGCACCGAGTCCCAGTCCTGGGCGAAATTCCGCGCCGCGTCGGTCGGAACAAAGTAGGGTTCGGCGCCAGCCAGCAATGCGGCGCCCTCGTAGATCTGATAGAACGGGTTGGGACAGACCACCACCGGTTTGGCGGCGCCGCGCTCGCCCGGGCGCGCCTGATCGACGATGGTCTGCGTCAGCGCGAAAAGGGCTTCGCGCGAGCCGTTGATCGGCAGCGTCTGGGTCGCCGGATTCACGTCCAGGCCGTAGCGCTGGTGCAGCCAGTGGCTGAAGGCTTCGCGCAGCTTGGCGTCGCCGGTGGTGGCCGGATAGGAGGCCAGGCCGCTGGGCGTGCTCAAAACCGAATCGATCATGGCCTGCTGAATGAAGGCCGGCGTCGGGTGTTTGGGCTCGCCCATGCCCAGGCTGATATGCGCCAGCGCCGGATTGGGCGTGCAGTGGGCGAACAGTTGCCGCAGCCGCTCAAACGGGTAGGGCTGCAAAAGGGAAAGCAGTGAATTCATGACGGGCAATTATCGGGGCTCGCGCCCGTTGTCCTGTCAGGCCGCGCGCCTTGACCCGCTGCCGACTATTTCTTCTTCTTCCTTTGAGCCGGCGCCGGCGTGCTTTGAGCCGCTTTGGGCGCGTCGCCCAGCACCGTCTTGAGGGGGCAGATCTTGACAACCGGGCATTTGCTGCAGCTTGCAACGATGGCGATGGGACAGACAGTCATGGTGTTTTCCAGTGGTGAGGTGGGTGCGCTGAGGTTCAGGCGCCGGTGAGCGCGATGCCCTTGAACTCGCCGCTGGCGATGCGCTTTTGCCACTCGGTCGGTCCGGTGATGTGGGCGCTGGTGCCGCCGGCGTCGACCGCCACCGTGACCGGCATGTCGACCACATCGAACTCATAGATCGCTTCCATGCCGAGATCGGCGAAGCCCACCACGCGCGCTGTCTTGATCGCCTTGGAGACCAGGTAGGCGGCGCCGCCGACGGCCATCAGGTAGGCGCTCTTGTGCTTCTTGATCGCCTCGATCGCGACCGGGCCGCGCTCGGCCTTGCCGATCATGGAGATCAGGCCGGTCTTGCTCAGCATCATCTCGGTGAAACCGTCCATGCGGGTGGCGGTGGTCGGGCCGGCGGGGCCCACCGCCTCGCCCTTGACCGGGTCGACCGGGCCGACGTAATAGATCACGCGGTTGGTGAAGTCCACCGGCAGCTTCTCGCCCTTGGCCAGCATGTCCTGGATGCGCTTGTGCGCGGCGTCGCGGCCGGTCAGCATCTTGCCGTTGAGCAGCAGCGTGTCGCCCGGTTTCCAACTGGCGACTTCGGCCTTGGTCAGCGTGTTGAGGTCGACCTTCTTGCTCTTGACGTAATCTGGCGTCCACTGCACGTCGGGCCAGAGGTCGAGCGAAGGCGGCGTCAGGTAGACCGGGCCGCTGCCATCCATCACGAAATGGGCGTGGCGCGTGGCGGCGCAGTTCGGGATCATGGCCACCGGTTTGCCGGCCGCGTGCGTCGGGTACATCCTGATCTTGATATCGAGCACCGTGGTCAGGCCGCCCAGGCCCTGCGCGCCAATGCCCAGGGCATTGACCTTCTCGAACAGTTCCAGGCGCAGCGCCTCGGTCTTGCTGAGCGCCTGCCCGGACGCTGCCTTGGCCTGGAGTTCGTGCATGTCCAGGTCCTCCATCAGGCTTTGCTTGGCCATCAGCACGGCTTTCTCGGCCGTGCCGCCGATGCCGATGCCCAGCATGCCCGGCGGGCACCAGCCTGCGCCCATGGTCGGCACCGTCTTGAGGACCCAGTCGACCACCGAATCGCCGGGGTTGAGCATCACCATCTTGCTCTTGTTCTCGGAGCCGCCGCCTTTGGCCGCCACCGTGACTTCGAGCTTGTCGCCGGGAACCAGTTCGGTGTGGATGACGGCCGGCGTGTTGTCCCTGGTGTTCTTGCGATCGAACTGCGGATCGGCCACGACGCTGGCGCGCAGCGTGTTGTCGGGGTGGTTGTAGGCGCGGCGCACGCCTTCGTTGACGGCGTCATCCAGGCTGCCGGTGAATTCGCCCCAGCGCAGGTCCATGCCGACCTTGAGGAACACGTTGACGATGCCGGTGTCCTGGCAGATCGGGCGGTGCCCGGTCGCGCTCATCTTGCTGTTGGTCAGGATCTGCGCGATCGCGTCCTTGGCCGCGGCGCTCTGTTCGCGCTGGTAGGCGCTGGCCAGGTGGGCGATGTAGTCGGCCGGATGGTAATAGCTGATGTACTGCA
>CAIMBE010000272.1 GCA_903839085.1 uncultured beta proteobacterium
ACGCCTGTTCTTCAACGGCGCTTGGCAGGACGGCCTGCTGCCCCTGCAGGATGTGGGACCGCAGACGCTGGCGCAATACCAGAAGCTGTCGGGGCTGGTGGAGCAGCATCGCAAGCAGTCGCGCTGGTCGATCCCGACCTTCGGCCAACCGCTCGACGCGGCGCAGCGCGCGCTGTGCGCGATGACCTTCGCCGCCTATCTGACGCAGCAGGGGCTGAACGACCCACACCTGCGCTGGTACCTTGACTATTGCTGCCGAGACGACTACGGGGCCGGCCTCGCAAGCGTATCAGCCTGGTCCGGCGTCCACTACTTTGCCAGCCGCCACGGCTTCGGCGCCCCCGGCAGGGAGACGCAAGAGCGCGAAGCCGTGCTGACCTGGCCCGAAGGCAATGGCTGGCTGGTCGAGCGCATCGCGGCACCGCTGCAGCAGCGCCTGCACCCGGGACAGGTGGTGCTGCGCATCGCCAACGTCAAGCACGGCGTCGAAGTCGACACCTTCAACACCGCAACCCAGACGCCGCAGCGCTGGCAGGCACGGCACGCCATTGTGGCGCTGCCCTTGCTGGTGGCGGCGCGCGTCATCGAGGACGCGCCGGACTTCCTGCGCAGGGCCGCCGCCCAAACCCGCTATGCGCCCTGGCTGGTCGCCAACATCCACATCACGGAAGCGCTGCTGGACCGCCCCGGCGCGGCCCCGAGTTGGGACAACGTGCTGTACGGAGTTCCCGGCCTGGGCTACGTCGATGCCATGCACCAGAGCCTGCAAAGCACGTCCGGCGCCACCGTGCTGAGCTATTACCGCGCACTGGGTGATGTCCCGGACGGCCGCCGGCTGCTGCTCAACCGGCGCTGGGAGGCCTGGCGCGACGAGATCCTGGCCGAGTTGTCGCTCGCCCACCCGGACCTGGCGCGCAAGACACGTCGCATCGACATCAGCCGCTATGGCCACGCCATGGCGATACCGGTGCCGCGCCAGATGGATCAGGAACCGCGGCAAATTCCGGCGCACGGCCGCCTGAGCTTCGCGCACGGCGACTGGGCCGGCTATTCGATTTTTGAAGAGGCGTTCACACTCGGCCATCGTGCCGCGAGCCGGACCCAGGCCTGATAATTGCAGGACGCATCTGCACTTTCAGCCCGCATGTCCACCATCACGATCCAGAACCTGAGCAAGCAGTTTGAACAGCACCACGTGCTGCAGGGTCTGGACCTGACGATTGCGGACGGCTCGTTCTTCACGCTGCTCGGACCGAGCGGCTGCGGCAAGACCACCCTGCTGCGCTGCATTGCCGGCTTCAACGCGCCTGATTCGGGACGCATCCTGTTCGATCAGGACGACATCACGGGCGTGCCGGCGCACCAGCGCAACATCGGCATGGTGTTTCAGGACTATGCGCTGTTCCCCGACAAGACCGTGTACGACAACGTGGCCTATGGCCTGCGGGCGCGCAAGGTGGCGCCCGACGAGGTGCGGGCGCGCGCCACGCAGGCGCTGGAACTGGTCGGGCTCGACGGCTACGCCGGGCGTTTTGCGGCGCAGCTCAGCGGCGGACAGCGCCAGCGCGTGGCCCTGGCGCGCGCGCTGGTGATCAGGCCACGCGTGCTGCTGATGGACGAGCCGCTGTCGAATCTGGACGCCAAGCTGCGCCTGTCAATGCGCGACATGATCCGCGACCTGCAGCGCCAGGCGCGAATCACCACCGTCTTTGTGACGCACGACCAGGAAGAGGCGCTCGCGATGTCGGATCAGGTGGCCGTGATGCTGGCCGGCAGCATCGCCCAGATGGGTGCGCCCGAGTTCCTCTACGCCTCGCCCGCGAGCGCCTACGTCGCTGACTTCGTCGGCTCGGCCAATCTGCTGTCGGTCGATTACACGGGGCCGGGCACGGTCGCGCTGGGCGGCCGGACGCTGCAAGTCGACACTGCGGCGGCCGAGCCGCTCGCCAACAATCAGCTGGTTCTGCGTTCCGAAGCACTCACCCTGGTCTGGACCGAGCAGCAAGCCGGCTCGAATGGCCTGCCCGTGACGCTGAGCGGCCGACAGTACCTGGGTGCCAGAACCCTGCTCAGGGTTGCGCTCCCGGATGGCAGGATGCTGCAGGTCGACGCACCCGGGCTGCAACGGCACCAGGTCGGGCAGGCGCTGTGGCTGAAGGTGCCCCCCAGCAGCCGGGTGATTTGCCGATGAGGCACTGGCAGCGACTCTGGCCCTGGGGCATTTTTTCTGGCTTCAGCCTGGCCCTTATGCTGTTGTTCGTGGCTTACCCGATGTCGGTGCTGACGCTCAACAGCCTGCGCGACGCGCAAGGGCAACTCTCGCTGGGGGGCTTCGCCACGGTGCTTGGCGACTCTCAGTACCGTCAGGCGATCGGCAACACCCTGCTGCTGGGCGTGACGGTCACGCTCAGCGCCACGCTGGTCGGCGTGCCACTGGCTTATGTGATCGCGCGCCACGACTTCCCGCTGAAAAGCCTGGTCGCCATTTTGCCGGTCATCACCATCATCATCCCGGAAGTGATCGTCGGCCAGTCCTGGCTCATGATGCTGGGCAACAATGGACTGATCAGCAACGCGCTGCGCGAGCTCGGTGTGCCGGTGCCGAGCTTTTACGGCTGGGGCGGCATGGTCTTTTCGATGACGCTGATCTACTACACCTATGTCTACCTTGGCACGCTGGCGGCGTTGCGCGGCTTTGACGGACAACTCGAAGAAGCCAGCCTGAGCCTGGGCGCCTCGCCGCTGGCCACGCGCCTGCACGTGCTGTTGCCGACGATTGCGCCGGCGATCCTGGTCAACGCCCTGGTGGTGTTTACGCTGGTGGTCGGCAATTTCGCCTTGTCATCGATGCTGGGCGGGCAGACGCCCCTGCTGTCGGTCATGACCTACAGCCTGTTTGTCAGCGAGATGGGATCGAGCCCGATGCTGCAAAGCAGCCTGTCGGTGATTCTGGTGGCGATCGTGGCCGTCGTGCTGTTTGTGCAAAAACGCGTCGTCGAGCGCCGCATGGTGCAGATGGTGCAGGGCCGCGCACCGGCGCCGCGGCGCGCCGGAAGCTGGCGCGGCAATCTGCTGGCGCTGGCGGCGGTGCTGCTGGTCACGCTCTCGCTGGTGCCGCTGGTGGCGGTGCTGGCGGGCGCTTTCACGCAGGCGCGCGGGCCGGTCATGCACTGGGGACAGTGGTCGACGCAAAGCATGGAGCGCGCGTTCTCGCTCGCGCCGGAACCGATCTTCAACTCGATGCTGTTTGCCGGCCTGGCCACCGTGCTGGGCACCGCGCTGGCGCTGCTGGTGAGCTACCTGGTGGTGAAGAAAAAGTCGGGGCTCTCGGGCCTGCTCGACTATGCGGTGGTGCTGCCGCTCACCATCTCGGGCACCGTGCTGGGCATCGCGCTGGTGCAGTCCTTCAACACCGCGCCGCTGGTGTTGACCGGCACCACGGCGATCATGGTCATCGTCTACGTGGTGCGGCGCATGCCGTTTGGCGTGCGCAACGCATCCTCCGTGCTCTACAACATCCCGGGCTCGATCGAAGAAGCGTCGATCAGCCTGGGCGTGAGCCCGCTGATGACCTTCTTCAAGGTCGTGCTGCCGGTCATGAAGACCAGCATTCTGTCGGCGGCCATCCTGATGTGGGCGACCTCGATCTCCGAGTTGTCGGCCTCCGTGGTGGTCTATTCGGGCGGGCTTGAGACGCTGCCGATCTCGATCTTCCGTCTGGTCGACACCGGACGGCTCGGTCTCGCCTCGGCCTACGGCACGGTGCTGGTTACACTGATTCTGGTGCCGGTGGCGCTGGCCGCGAAGTTCCTCAAGATCAACCTGTTTTCTGGCAAGTAACCAAGGAAAGTGATGAAGTCCATGTATCGAACCATTCAGTGGCTGGGCGCTGCCGCCCTGGCCCTTGCCGCGCTGTCGGCCTCGGCGCAGACCGTGGTGCTGTACTCCTCCAACAACCCGGAGGCGATCGGCAACGCGGTCGCCGCCGCCAGGAAGCTGCAACCCGGCCTGACGGTCAAGCAGGTCACCGGGGGCACCGGCACGCTGATGAAGCGCATTCAGGCCGAGTCCGCCAACCCCGGCGGCGACCTGTTCTGGAGCGGCGGCGTGGGCACGCTGGCGGCCTTTCCTGACCTGATGGAAGCCTATCGCTCACCGGATGCGAAGGCCATTGCACCCCAATTTCACGGACCGGGGGACCGCTACATCGGCGTCAACGTGCATGTGATGGTGCTGATGGTCAACGACAAGCAGCTCAAGGGCCTGGCCAGCCCCAAGACCTGGTCTGACCTGATGAAGCCCGAGTGGAAGGGCAAGGTGGTCATCACCGACCCGTCCAAGTCGGGTACCGCCTTTATCCAGATCTACGGTCTGCTCAAGCAGTTTGGGCGCGAGGGCCTGGAAAAAATCGCCGCCAATGCGGTGGTGGTGCAAAGCTCGGGCCAGGTCTACAAGGGCGTGGCCGCAGGCGAGTACCCGGTGGGCATCACGATCGAGTCGTCCGCCTATGAATTTGTGGTTGGCGGGCAGAAGGAAATCAAGCTGGTCTACCCGTCCGAAGGCACCTACCTGGGCGCCGAGGGCATGTTCATCGTCAAAGGCGCCAAGAATGCGGCTGCCGCGCGGCAGTTCTACGACGTGCTGCTGAGCAAGGCCGCGCAGGAAATGCTTCTGGTGGAAAACTTCCGGCGTCCGACGCGCTCCGACATCGCGGTCTCCAAGCTCACCAGCATGCCGGACCTGGCCAGCCTCAAAGTCTTCCCGCTGAATCTGCAGGTCGCGACCGAAGAATACGAGCAGTTGATCGCCCTGTGGAACCTGGCGCTGACCAAGGCCAGGCGCTGAGCTCAGTCACAGCATGGCGCAGCGTCCGAACATCATCTTCATCGTCGCCGATGACCTCGGCTTTGCCGATCTCGGGTGCTACGGCGGTCGTGCGGCGCAATTTGGCGAGGTGTCGCCGGTGCTGGACCAGCTCGCCGCCAACGGTCTGAAATTCACGCAGGGCTATGCCAACTCGCCGGTCTGCTCGCCGACACGCTTTGCCTTGATGACCGCACGCTACCAGTACCGTCTGCGCGGCGCCGCTGAAGAACCGATCAACAGCAAGAGCCGGGGCAGCACCACGCTGGGACTTCCACCCGAACACCCGACACTGCCATCCCTGCTGCGCGAGAGCGGTTACCGCACCGCGCTGATTGGCAAATGGCATCTGGGCTACCCGCCCGCCTTTGGCCCTTTGCGCTCCGGCTACGAAGAGTTTTTTGGTCCGATGTCCGGCGGCGTCGACTATTTCACGCACTGCGCATTCACCGGCGCGCACGATCTGTGGCGCGGTCACGAGGGGATCGAGCAAGAGCATGCCGAGCCCGGCTACCTGACCGATTTGATCTCGGCGCATGCGCTGGACTACGTGCAGCGCATGGCCGCGGGCGCCCGGTCAGGCACGCCGTTCTTTCTGAGTCTGCATTACACCGCGCCGCACTGGCCATGGGAGACCCGCGACGACGCGGCGCTGGCTCCCGGGATCAGCGACAGCATCACCCACCTGCAGGGCGGCAACATCCACACCTACCAGCGCATGATCCACCACATGGACGAGGGCATTGGCAAGCTGCTGGAGGCGCTGCGCGCGCACGGCCTGATCGACAACACGCTGCTGGTCTTCACGAGCGACAACGGTGGCGAGCGCTTTTCGGACAACTGGCCGCTGGTCGGCGGCAAGATGGACCTGACCGAAGGCGGCATCCGCGTGCCCTGGATCGCCCACTGGCCGGCCGTGATCGCCCCCGGTCGCTGCAGCGAGCAGCCGTGCATGACCATGGACTGGTCTGCCACCCTGCTCGAGGCCGCCGGCGTCGCGGCCGATCCCGCCTATCCGCTCGATGGCGTTTCGCTGTTGCCGGTGTTGCGCGAGCCCGCCCGGCGGTTTGAACGTCCCCTGTATTGGCGCATGAAGCATCGCCATCAGCGCGCCTTGCGCGATGGCGACTGGAAATACCTGCGCGTCGACGACAACGACTACCTCTTCAACCTGCGCTGCGATGAGCGCGAGCGCGCCAATCTGGCGATGCGCCATCCGCAGCGCCTGCTGGCCATGCGCGAGGCCTGGCAGGCGTGGGAGGCGACCATGCCGCCGATCCCGCCCGATGCGAGCGTCAGCCTGGTGAACTCGGTCAAGGACATGCCGCAGCGCTAGCCAGGGGTCAGCCGGGGCTCTTGCCGCCCCGCAGCACGCTGTTTCGCTCCAGGTGCGCGGGCTCGAACAGGTCCATCAAGGCGGTCATCAGCGCCTCGGCCTTGGCGCTGTGGTCGGCGCCGAAATTGCAGACGTAGACATCGAGCGTGACCGCCTGCTGCTCGGGCCAGGTGTGCACGCACAGATGCGATTCGGCCAGCAGCACGGTGGCGGTGACGCCGGACGGCCCGCCGCTGGTCGACGGGAAGGTGTGGAACAACTGCGCCACCGGCTGCAGACCGGCCGCCCGCACCGCCTGCACGCAATGCTCCCCCAGGCGCCGGGCGTCCGTCAGCCAATGCCGCTCGCAGCGACATTGATGGAGATCGGCGGTCAGGTGCAGCCCTTGCATCGCTCAACCGGCCGTCCCGGCCGCAGTCGCATCGATAGGCAACCAGATCGTCACCGTGCTGCCCACGCCGTGCGTGCTCTGCACGCTCACATGGCCGCCGTGCAGGGCGACAATTTCGTGCACGATGCTCATGCCCAGGCCGGTGCCGGGAATCTTGCCCGAAATGTCGGCGCGGAAGAAGCGCTCGAAAACGCGCGCCAACTGCTCGGGCGTCATGCCGATGCCATGGTCGGTGATGCGCACGCCCACCGCCGGCAGGCCGCTGCTCAGCACAGACTTCAGCTCCGGCGGCGGCAGCACGATCTCGAGCTCGACGGCGCCCCCCTCGGGCGAATACTTGTAGGCGTTGGACAGCACGTTGAGCACCGCCTGCGTCAGCTTCTTGGGATCGCCCTGCACGCCGACCGGCCGCTCCAGGCGGGGCACCGTCGGCGCCGCTCGACCGTCCGCGGTCTTGAAGCCGCTGACGATGTCCTGCAGCAGCGCAAGCAGGTCAAGGCTCGCGATATCGAAGTCCTTGCCGTGTCGCGCCTCGATGCGCGCCAGATCGAGCAGTTCGTTGATGATGGACACCATCAGCTCGGTCTGCTTGAAGATGATGCCCAGGTAATCGCGCCACTCCGCTTCGTCGAAGTCCTGTTGCAGCAGCAATTCGGTGAAGCCGTAAATACTGGTCATCGGCGTGCGCAGTTCATGCGCCGCGGTCGACAGGAATTCGCTCTTGAGCCGATCGACTTCGGTCTCGTGGGTGACGTCGCGCAAGTAGAGAATCCGCGTCACGGTCTGCGCATCATTTTCACGCAGCCTGACCTCCAGGACGCGGCTGGCGCTGGTGCCTATTTCGATCTTGCTGCGCGGCTCACCGGCGTCGGCGCCGTCCCCTGCCGCCCCGGCTTGCCGGGCGCTGCGCATCGCCATCATCCCGGCAAAGCGCGCTTGCGGGGCGCAAACCTGCGCCAGGCGTTCCGAAAACCCGGCTTCATCAAGGCCGATCACGGCATCGTGCTTCAAGCCGGTGATGCGGGCGAAGGCCGGGCTGACGTATTTCACGCGAGAGGCGTCATCGAAAGACACAATGCCGTCCGGGCTGAGGTCAAAGATCGCCTGCAACTGATCGGCGTAACTGCGCTCGCGCACCTCCAGGCGCTTGCGCTCGGTGATATCGATGCGGTTGCCGACGATGAAACCGCTTGGCGTGCGGTGCTCCACGATCAGCAGCCAGCGTCCATCGTCAAGCTGCTGTTCAATTATTTCTCCACTGGCCTGCCGGTGCTTGGCTACGCGCTGCCGGACCCAGGCATCCACATCGCCCAGGGCCGCGCTGTACTGGCCGCGCTCGGCACCCCGACGGACAATGTCCTCGAACAAGCACCCCGGCACGATCAGATCGCGGCTGGTGGCGTAAAAATTCAGGTAGGCCTCGTTGCACAGGACCAGCCGGTCCTGGTCGTCATAGATGGTAAAACCCAGGGCGATGCTGCTGACCGCCTCGCGCAAGAGTTTTTCCGAATGCTCCGCTTTCTGGCGCGCCTGCAGGCTCTTGCCGCTCTCGGCGCGCAACAGCGCCTGGCTCTCGTCGAGCTGCCGGGCCATGTGGTTGAAGGCGGTCGCGGTCTGCGCCAGTTCGTCATTGCCCTTGACGGCAACCTGATGACGGAAATCGCCGGCGGCAAAACGTTCGCTGGCCTCGCGCAGTGCGTCGAGCTGGCGCACCAGATAAGTTCCAAGCAGCCACGAAAAGAGGGCCACCAGCAGGATCTCCAGCGCGGCAATGCCCGCCGCCCAGCGCCGCTCGGCAGCGATCAGGAACTGCAGGGGCGCGGTCAGGACGCCGATGCGCACCTCGCCATGGCGGATACCGCCCGCCAGCACCGGTTCCGAGCGGTCGAAGACACCGTCCTTGACCTGGTCGAGCGCGTCGTCCGGATGAAACTGGCGCTCCAGGATCTTCGGTGCCCCGCGTTGCGCCAGCACAGTGCCGCCGGCGTCGAGAATTCGCACATAGTCGATCTGGCCCGAAGCCATCGCCTCGGTGACCAGGCTGTCGAGCGTGGCCAGATCCTGCGAGAGCACCGCGTCCTTGGCGGCAGCCGCGAGCAATTTGACGCCAAGCTGCATCCGGCGCGTCAGCTCCGCCTCGTTCGAGTTGCGCAGAACCGACAGGGTGCTGCCAACCAGCACCGCCAACAGCGCTATTTCGATGACGGCGACGCCAACAATCGTCTTGGTGCGAAAGCGCATGGCTTAGAGCCCGGGGGCAGGAATCTGCAGCGTCATTGCCGGCTGTATCTCGCGAGCAGGTCGATGTCGAGCGCGCGAATATCGTTCCACTCGCGGTCCTGCGCGGCCACGATGCCCTTGAACGCCAGCGCCGCGAGCAGGCGCTGCCCGACCTCGTCGCCGGCGAGCGATGCCATCGCCGCCAGCACCTTGGCGACGACCGCGGCCGGCACGCGCGGATTGGAGGCAAAGGCGTGCGGCGTGTAGGCCGGCGTCTCAGCCAGGACGCGCAAGGCATCGCGGATGTCGGCCGGCATGGTCTCCAGCGTGCGCTGGATGCCGCCGCCCGCCTCCTGCAAGCCGCTTGCCACAGCGCGGTAAACGGAGTCGTGCGAGGCCACAAAGCGGGTTTCGATCGGAATCTTCAGGCGCCCGAACTCGGCCTGCGGCAGGATGCTGGCGGCAAAGGCCGCCGGAGCCGGGAAGACCACGGTCTTGCCGGCCAGATCTGCGGCCTTGTGGTAGGCGCTGTCCTTTCGGACCACCAGAATTCCCTTGAGCCGGCGCTCCTGCTCCCTGGCGAAGGCCTGGTAGCCGGCGCCGCTGTGAAACACCACATAGTGGTAGGGATTCATATAGGCAAGGTCGTAATCGCCCTTGGCCAGACGCTCCTCGAACACCGGAATATTCGGCGCCGTGCGAAAAACCAGCGCAACGCCCGAGCGCCGGCCAAGCTCGGCCAGCAGCGGACCCCAATCCTCTGCCAGACGGCTGGCCGCCTGCTGCGGCACGATGCCAAAGGTCAGGGCGGTCGGCGCCTGCTGCGCGAAGCCCGCCGCCGGCGCCGCGGCCAGCCCCACCCACAGCAGCCGTCGGGCGACCGCGCTCGTGATCCATAGCAAGGCATGGCGCAGCATGCAGGTCATGGCTTTCCCCCATTCAGGTTTCAGGTTGTAGCGGCAACCGGATTTCAGTCAAAGCATCCCGGTCAGCTCCATTCTCTCAGTTTGGCCGCCACCCGATGCGAAGCCAGGAGATCAGCGGATGCGCGGCGCGGCGCGCAACTGTTCGGGCAAGGTGAAATAGGCCGCCGTCGCGCCGCGCTTTTCGCGCGCCTGCGCCAGTTCGGCGCGCGCCACGCTGCGCAAATGAACTTCGTCGGGACCGTCGAGCAACTGCAGTGCGCGGCCCCAGGTCCAGAAATAGGCCAGCGGCGTGTCAGGCGACAGGCCCATGGCGCCAAACACCTGCATCGCGCGGTTGACCACGCGCGTCTGCAAGCGGGCCGTCACGACCTTGATGGCCGCCACATCGGCTCGCGCCCGCTCGAGCTGGCCCTGGTCGAGCCGCCAGGCGGCGCGCAGCACCAGCAGGCGCGCCTGGTCGATTTCCAGGCGCGATTCGGCGATCCACTCCTGCACGTTGGCGAAGTCGGCCAGGTACTTGCCAAACAGGTGGCGCTCCAGCGTGCGCTCGCACATCAGGGACAGCGCCAGCTCGCACTGGCCGATGGTGCGCATGCAGTGGTGCACTCGACCGGGACCGAGCCGCGCCTGCGCCATGGCAAAGCCGGCGCCCTCCTGGCCGAGCAGATTGCCTGCGGGCACGCGCACCTCACGGAACACGATTTCGCAATGGCCCTCGGGCGTGTGGTGCTGCATGATCGCAATATTGCGCTCCAGCGTCACGCCGGGCGCGTCCGTCGGCACCAGCAGCATGCTGTGGCGCGCGTGCCGTGCGGTCTCATCGTCGCCGCTGCGGCACATCACGATCAGAAGCTTGCAATTCGGGTGCGCAGCGCCGGTGACAAACCATTTGCGCCCGCTCAGAACCAGCGCGCCGCCCTCGCGGCGCATGCGCGTCTGCAGATTGGTCGGGTCGCTCGATGCGACGTCGGGCTCCGACATCGCGAAGGCGCTTCGGATCTCGCCCTCCAGCAGCGGGCGCAACCAGCGCTGATTCTGCTCGGGCGTCGCAAACAGGTGCAGCAGTTCCATGTTGCCGGTGTCGGGCGCGCTGCAGTTGAAGACCTCCGAGGCCCAGGGCAGGCGCCCCATGATTTCGGCCAGCGGCGCGTATTCCAGATTGGTCAGGCGCTCGCCCGGTTCGTCCTCGCGCAGTCCCGGCAGGAACAGGTTCCACAGGCCCTCGGAGCGGGCCAGCGCCTTCAGATCTTCCATGAAGGGCGGTGGAAAAACGCCCTGCGCCACCGAGTGATGCCAGGCGCCGTTGTAGGGCAGCACGTAGCGATCGACAAATTCTTGCAGGCGCTGGCGGCGTTCCTGCACCTGCGGCGAATACTCGAAATCCATGGCGGACCTTTCTGCTGGGGCGACGATTCGCCGCACAAGCCCACAGTCTGCCCAAACAGCGCAACTTTGGCTGTCACCTCGGCGCCCTTTGACGGGACCGTCATCCCTGGTCGGCGCCCGAGTTGCGCTGGCGCTTGGCCGACGTGCAAGAATCAGGCTTTGGGCGGGGCTCGATTTGAATCGCTACATCTACTATCGCGTGCCGGTGGAAAAGACCGCCCTGCTGCTGCAGCGCGTGGGGCTGATGTTCGGTGAGATTGAGGCCCGGACAGCCGTCACATGCGAGCTTTCGCGCCGCGCGCAGGCCGACCATGGCTTTCATACCTGGATGGAGATTTACCACGGCATACCCGACGGCTTTGGCGAAATGCTGAGCGCTTGCGAAGCGCAGGCCAGCCTGGCCTCCCTGATCGAAGGGACGCGCCACGTCGATGACTTCCTGCCGGTCAGTGAATTGCGCTGACAGGGCCCCAAGTTTCCTGATCAGCACCGCCGGAGCGGGTTTTCCCTATTACTGAAATGATCAAAGAGCGTTCGTTTTCGCGCCTGTTTTTCACGAATTAATCAAGCTCCCCGCCGCAGCTGATCGGGCGCGGCGATGCCCGACCGCCTGCTGCGCACTTCTGGCGCAAAGCGTCGACGCTGACCCAAACAGCCCACCCCGCAGCAACTGGCACGCGCCGTGCTAGCTAACGTCCTGACCGGCTGGCGCACAAGGCGTGCCCGCGCTGAAGCATGACATTGAAATACAAGTACAGGAGACCTCAATGAAATTCCCCGTTCCGCACGACGTCAAGGCCCAGACCATTCCCGGCACCGAAGGCTGGGAGCGCATGTATCCCTACCAGTACCAGTTCGTCACCGACGACCCGGTACGCAGCCAGTACGAGAAAGAGACCTTCTGGTTTTACGACGGCCTGCATTACCCGGAGCCGCTCTACCCGTTTGACACCATCTGGGACGAGGCCTGGTACCTGGCGCTGTCGCAGTTCAACAACCGGATCTTCATGGTGCCGCCGGTGCGCGGCGTCGACCACCGCATCATCAACGGCTACGTCTACATCTCACCGGTCCCGGTGAAGGACCCCGCCGAAATCGGCAGCCGCGTGCCGCATTTCATGGAGCGCGCCGGCCACTACTACAAGAACTGGGACGCGCTCGAAGCCAAGTGGAAAGTGAAGATGGAGGCCACCATCCGCGAGCTCGAAGCGGTGCAGATCCCCAAGCTCGCCGACATGGAGGACATCTCGGTGGTGATGGATGCGCTGGGCGAATCCAAGGGCTATCACCTGCTCAAGAACTACGATGACCTGATCAATCTGGGCATCAAGTGCTGGCAGTACCACTTCGAGTTTCTCAACCTCGGTTACGCCGCCTACGTTTTCTTCCTGGACTTCGTGCAGAAGCAGTTCCCGAGCATTCCGGCCCAGCGCGTGACGCAGATGATCTCGGGCATCGACGTCATCATGTACCGCCCCGACGAGGAACTCAAGGGACTGGCGCGCAAGGCGATCGAGCTCGGGGTCGACGCCCTGGTAACTTCCAGCCCGGAGTGGACGGTGGTGGAAGCAGCGCTCAAGGGCAACCCCAAGGGCGTCGAATGGCTGACCTCGCTCAACCTGTCGCGCGAGCCCTGGTTCAACGTCTCCACCGGCACCGGCTGGTTCCACCACGATCGCTCCTGGAACGATCAGATGAACGTGCCGCTGTCAGGCATCAACACCTACATCGGCAAGCTCAAGCAAGGCGTCAACATCGAGCGCCCGACAGAAAAGGTGCGCGCCGAGCGCGACCGCATCACGGCCGAATACCGGGGCCTGATCGAGAGCGAGGCCGATCGCAAGCAGTTCGATGAGCTGCTGGGTTGCGCCAAGACCGTCTTCCCCTACGTCGAGAACCATCTCTTCTACGTCGAACACTGGTTCCATTCGGTGTTCTGGAACAAGATGCGCGAGGTCGGCGCGGTGATGCAGGAGCACGGCGTCATCAAGGAGGTGGAAGATGTGTGGCTGCTGCGCCGCGACGAGATCAAGTCGGCGCTGTGGGACATCGTGACCGCCTGGGCCACCGGCGTGACACCGCGCGGCACCACCACCTGGCCGCCAGAAATCGAGTGGCGCAAGGGCGTCATGCAAAAGTTCAAGGAATGGAGCGCACCGCCCGCCATCGGCGTGGCGCCGGAGGTGATTCAAGAACCCTTCACGATTGTGCTCTGGGGCGTTACCAACAAGTCGCTGGCGGACTGGGCGAGCGTGCAGGAGGTCAAGGATCCCGAGACCATCACCGAACTCAAAGGCTTCGCGGGCAGTCCGGGCATTTCGGAAGGCATCGCGCGGGTCTGCAAGACCGTCAACGAGGTCGGGGAGTTGCAGGAGGGCGAGATTCTGGTGGCACCCACCACATCACCCTCCTGGGCGCCCGCCTTCGCCAAGATCGGCGCCTGCGTCACCGACGTCGGCGGCGTCATGAGCCACGCAGCCATCGTCTGCCGCGAATACGGCATGCCCGCCGTGGTCGGCACCGGAATGGCCACCAAGATCATCCGCAGCGGCATGCGGATCCGCGTCGATGGCTCTACCGGCGTCATCACCATTTCGCGCTGATGGAAAACTCAGCGGTCATGACGGCACCCGCGGCGCTCGCGCCGCTGGTGTGCTGGCTTGAGGACTGTCACAAGGACTCGGTGGCGCTGGTCGGCGGCAAGTGCTCGTCCCTGGGTGAGCTGATTCACGCCGGGGTGCGCGTGCCGCCGGGCTTTGCCCTCACCACCGAGGGCTTTCGCCACTTTATGGACCAGTCCGGCGTGACCGCTGCAGTTCAGTCCCTCCTGAGCGGGATTGATTGCGAAAACCTTGACGCGCTGGAGGACAGCAGCGCCCGGATCCGGTCCCTGATTGAATCGCAGCCCTTTTCGATCGAGATCGAAGACCAGGTGGCCGAGCTTTACCGCAAACTCTCCTTGCGCTGCTGCATGCCGGCCGCACCGGTCGCGGTGCGCTCCAGCGCCACCGCCGAAGACTTGCCCGGCGCGAGCTTTGCCGGTCAGCAGGACACCTACCTGTGGGTGCGCGGCGTCGATGAGGTGCTGCACCACATGCGCCGCTGCATATCGAGCCTGTACACCGCGCGCGCCATCGCCTACCGCGCAAACAAGGGATTTTCTGACGACCAGCTGGCCATCAGCGTGGGCGTTCAAAAGATGGCCAACTCCTATACCGCCGGTGTCATGTTCACTTTGCACCCGGGCAACGGCGACCGCTCGGTGATCGTGATCGATTCGAACTTCGGCTTTGGCGAATCGGTGGTGTCGGGCGAAGTCACGCCCGACCATTTCGTGGTCAACAAGATCACGCTGGACATCATCGACCGCACCATTTCACAAAAACTGATCTGCTACACGGTCGACACCAAGACCCAGACCTCGCGCCTGATGGATGTCCCCTTCGAGCGCCAGAAAGTGCAGTCGCTGATCGACGACGAGATCACCGAACTGGCCTGGATGGGCAAGCAGATCGAAAAGCACTACGGCTGCCCGATGGACATCGAATGGGCCATCGACAAGGACCTGCCGGCGGGCGGCAACATCTTCATCCTGCAGGCCCGTCCCGAAACCGTGTGGAGCAAGAAGCCGCAGGGCCAGGGCAGCACCGCAGTGGGCTCGGCCATGGAGTACATCCTGAGCGGCATGCTGGCCGGCCGCCGCGTGAGTTGACCCACGGATTGCCGCGCTGCACTCGCAATGACAGAACCGATTTCTCTTCCCGATTCATCACAAACCTCAACCCATCCATCTACAGGAGCAAACATGAACGCACGTACCAACGCAGGACAGATCGACGACCTGCGCAGTTTTATCGCCGCGCTGGAGGCCAACGGCCAGTTGCACCGCGTCAAGACTGAAGTCGACTGGAAGTTCGAACTCTGCCACGTCTCCAAGGTCAATGAAGAGCAAAAAGGCCCTGGCCTGCTGTACGAGAACGTCAAGGGTTACGACATACCGGTTTTCACCAGTGCCTTCACCACGTCGCAGCGCCTTGCCATTGCGCTGGAGCAGGACCCCTCGCTGTCGATGAGCCAGCTGTCCAAGAAGTGGATGGAGCTGACCACCAAGCAGATGATCAAGCCCACCATCGTCGAGAACCCGCCGGTGCTGGAGAACATCATCGAGGGCGACGCGGTGGATATCGAGATGTTTCCATCACCCTGGTTCTACCCGGACGATGGCGGGCGCTTCTTCGTCACGTCGGGCTACCTCGTGACCCAGGATCCGGACACCGGCTGGACCAATCTGGGCACCTACCGCGCTCAGGTGCTGGGCAAGAATATCCTGGGCTCGCAGATCATCAAGGGCAAGCACGGCGACATGCACATGAAGAAGTACGCCGAGCGCGGCGAGCTGATGCCTGCGGCTTACGTCGTCGGCTGCGACCCGGTGCTGTTCCTGGCGGCCTCGACCCTGGTCAGCGCGCAGGTCGACGAGTACGACATTGCCGGCTCGCTGCGCGGGCGCCCGGTGCCGGTGTTCAAGTCCGAGCTCACCGGCCTGACGCTGCCGGCCAACGCCGAGATCATTGCCGAAGGCTTCATCGACCCCAACGAGTTGATGGAGGAGGGGCCGTTTGGCGAGTACACCGGCTACTACTCCGGCAACAAGGGCAAGGACTACCCGAAACCGGTGCTGCGCATCAAGCGCATTCTTCACCGCAACAAGCCCGTCATGTGGGCCACCACGGTGGGTAAGCCGATCAACGATATTCACATGATCCAGTCGCTCAACCGCACCGCCACGCTATGGCACGACCTCGAGACCATGAAGGTGCCGGGCATCCAGAGCGTCTACATCCCGCCCGAGGCCTGCGGCCGCTTCTGGGTCGTGGTGTCGCTCAAGCAGATGTACCCCGGACACTCCAACCACGTCGGCAACGCGGTGATCGCGAGCACCACCGGACACTACGGCGTCAAGGGCGTCATCACGGTCGACCACGACATCGAGGCCGACGACTGGGACCGCATCTGGTGGGCGCTGGCAACGCGCTTCGACCCGAAGCGTTCGGCCCAGATCATCGACCGCGGCCGCTCCACGCCGCTGGATCCGGGCCTGCCGATCGACGCGCGCGACATCACCAGCCGCATCATCCTAGACGCCTGCACGCCCTATGAATGGAAGGACAAGCCCAACGAGATCTTCATGGACCGCACCGTGCTGCAAAAGGTGTCGGACCGCTGGAACGAATACGGTTTCGGTGGCCCAAGCCCGGTGGCCGGCATGATCGGACGCCTGACCCGTCCTGAAGTCAAGGGCAAGGCCGCCAAGTAGCCCATTGACGATTTCGTCATTGCGAGGAGCGAAGCGACGTGGCAATCCAGCGTGGAAAACAACAGCCATGGATTGCCGCGCTACGCTCGCAATGACGAATCTTGACGGTCAAACCAGTCACCATTTGAGGATACCGATACAACGTTATGAAAGCACTGCGCTACACCCAGGCCATGGTGGACGAATTTGTCCGCGATGGCTACTGGACCCACGAGACTTTTTACGACTACTACGATCGCAATGCGCGCACCATCGGCGAGCGCGAGGCGCTGGTCGACTCGCGGCACCGGGTGACCTGGCGTCAGGCGCGCGATCTGGTCGACGCGATTGCCAGCGGCTGGGTGGAAGCGGGCGTTCCAAAGAGCGCGCGCATCATCATCCAGGCGCCCAACAGCGTCTATGGCTTTCTGGCTCGGGCGGCGGCCGAACGCGCCGGCCTGGTCTCTATGACGGCCTTTGCCACGCTGCGCCAAAACGAACTGGAAGACATTCTGGAGAGAACGCAGGCCGAGGTCGCCGTGATTCCTGCGGTCTTTCGCGGATTTGACTATCTGTCGATGTACCGCGAACTGATGCAGCGCTTTCCGTCGCTGCGCAAGATCTATCTGTTCGATGACGACGTGCCGCCCGATGCCCCCGATGGCACGCTGTCGCTGCCTCGCACGGCGCAGGCGTATCTGAGCAGAATCGACCGAGCGGCCCTGGACGCGCGCCGCTTTGATCCGTTCTTCGATGTCGCCCTGCTCACCACCACCTCGGGCACCACCGGCCTGCCCAAGCTGGTCGAGTGGCCGCTGGCGCCACGGGTCTGCACCTCCAAGGGCCGCATCGACCTGTGGCAGCTCGGCGCGGACGACGTCACCATGGCCATCGCGCCGCATGCCGGCGGCGCCGCCGGCACGCTGACCTATTTCGCAGCACCCCTGTGCGGCGCCAAGACCGTGATGCTCGAAGACTTCAGCCCTGAACTTGCGCTGCAGACCATCGAACGCGAGAAGGTGACGGCGATCGGCGTCGTGCCCACGCACCTGGTGCGCATGCTGGAGAAGAACGTCGAGCAATACGACCTGTCCTCGCTGCGCTTCATCCGCTCGGCCGGGGGCTACCTCTCGCCGCAGCTGGCGCAGGAAGCCGAGGCCAGGCTGGGCGCGGTCATCACCTCCGATCTGGGAACGCAGGACAAAGGCTCGGTCAGTGGCTGCCGGGTGAGCGACCCGGGCGAACTGCGCCGCCTCACGGTCGGCCAGATGCTGCCTGGCAACAAGGTGCGCCTGCTCGGACCCGAGGGACAGGAAGTGCCCCCCAACGAGCCCGGCGTGCTGTGGTTTCGCGGCCCGCACTCGCCCGCCGGCTATTACCGCGACCCGGTCATGACCGCCGAGGTGTTCGATGCCGAGGGCTGGTGCACCACCGAGGACGTGGTCAAGTTCGATCAGGGCTGCCTGTGGATACTGGGCCGGCAAAAGGACGTGATCATCCGCGGCGGCCAGAACATTTACCCGGCCGAGGTCGAGGGCCTGATGAACGAACACCCGAGCGTGGCTGCGGTGGCCGTGGTGGCGATGCCCAGCGCCGAGTATGGCGAACGCGCCTGCGCCTTTGTCGTGCTGCGCCAGGGCAAGGCGCTGACGCTGGACGAGCTCAAGAGTTTTCTGGCCGGCAAAAACGTTGCCAAATTCAAGTGGCCGGAGCGACTTGAGTTCGCCGACCAGATGCCCACGGTGGGCGACACCGGCAAGGTCGACAAGAAGGCGCTGCGAGCGCGCCTGTCAACGACGCCGCAGGCGGCGTGATGGCAGCGATGGGACTTGTCATTGCGAGCGTAGCGCGGCAATCCATGCCTGCAGTTCGCCAGGATGGATCGCCGCGTCGCTACGCTCCTCGCGATGACGACTTGTCAAACGACCCCAAGAAGGAGATTCGACCATGATGGTGCGTAAATGGATGCAGGCCAACCCCATCACGATTCCCAGCGACACGCTGGCGTCGGATGCCAAGCGCCTGTTGAGCGAACACAACCTGCATGCCCTGCCGGTCGTCGATCAAGGCCGCTTGCGCGGCCTGGTGACGCGCGCCAACATGCTGCGCATCGGTCACTTTGTGCTGCGCACCCAGGACCCCGACGAGTTCAACTTCTTCGTCAATCGCCTGCGCGTGCGCGACGTCATGGTGCGCAACCCGGCCACCGTGTCGGACGATGACACCATGGTTGAATGCCTGCGCCGCGGCCGCGAGCTCAAGGTGGCGCAGTTCCCGGTGATGCATGGCCAGCAGGTGGTTGGTATTATCACGGCCAACGAGATTTTTCAGCTGGCGGCGCATTGCCTGAGCAAATGGCAGGACCAGGCACTGACACCTTCAACATGACTGACCCAAAAAACCTGCCCCTGGTGGTGGCCATCACCGGCGCCACCGGCGTCATCTATGGCGTGGAACTGCTGCGCATCCTGCGCGATCTGGGCCAGGAGACCCATCTGGTCCTGAGCGAAGCCGCCGGCATGAACCTGGGTCTGGAGACCGATTACTCGATTGAAGAGGTCAAGGCCCTTGCCAGTGTCGTCTACAGCAACAAGGATGTCGGGGCGGCGGTGGCCAGCGGTTCGTTTCGCACACGCGGCATGATCGTGGCGCCCTGCACCGTCAAGAGCTTGTCGGCGATCGCCAACAGCTTCACTTACAACCTGGTGATCCGGGCCGCCGACGTGACGCTCAAGGAGCGTCGGCCGCTGGTCTTGATGGTCAGGGAGACGCCCTTGCACAAGGGGCACCTGGAGTTGATGTCACGCGTCGCCGACATCGGCGGCATCATTCTGCCGCCGATGCCGGCCTTCTATCACAAGCCCAAGAGCGTGATGGACATCGTGCACCAGAGCCTGGGCAAGGCGCTTGACCAGGTCGGTATCGAGCACACCTTGTTTGAACGCTGGAGCGGGCGCCCCGAGCGCAGCCAGACCGGCGGTTAGCGCGCATGAGCACACTGCGCTGGCTGGCGTGTGAAAGTGAAGCGCCCGGCTCGCACGCACCCAGCCAAACGCCGCCGGGCACGGTGGTCTATGCCATCGGCGATATCCACGGTCGCAGCGACCTGCTTGAAACCCTGCTGCACGGAATCGAGCAGGACCGCCAGGGCCGGCAGGCGGCCCGCTTTGTCGTGGTCTTTCTGGGCGACTACCTGAGCCGCGGCAATGACTCGTACGCCGTCGTCGAGACGGTCATGTCATGGCGAGCCGCAGCGCCCGCCGGCACCGAAATCGTTGCGCTTCGAGGCAACCATGAAGACCTAGCGCTGCGCTATCTGCTCGGTGAGATGGAGGCCGGCCGGCATTGGTTTGACTACGATGGTCTGGACGCGCTGGCCGACTACGGCGTCGCCGCCGCCGACCCCGGCGCGCGCGATGACGGCTCGCTGCAGTTCCTGCGCGAGCGCTTCGCCCAGGCCCTGCCGCAGGAGCACCTGGCCTTCTTCGAGGCGCTGGCCATCAGCCACCGCGAGCAGGACTACCACTTCGTGCACGCCGGCGTGCGCCCGGGCGTGCCGCTGGCAGAGCAAAACGCCCATGATCAGATGTGGATCCGCAGGCGCTTCCTGGAGTCTGAGCTGGACCATGGCGCCATCGTCGTGCATGGCCACTCGATCGCGCCAACGCCCCAGGTGCGCCACAACCGCATCGCCATCGATACCGGCGCCTACGCCAGCGGCGTGCTGACTTGTCTGATGCTCGACGGGACGCAGCGTGCCTTCTTGCAGGCGCTCGGTCTGCCCGAAAAACTCGGGGGACAGCCGCGGAGTTGAGTGCCCCGCCGGCCTGATCCTGCCAACATACCGAGCGAGATTGGGTCTGTCCTCGTTTCGGGAAAGATCAATAAACGCGGGCAACCGGAGCACTCAGATCGAGCTCGTCGCGATGACCAAACCCGAGTGAATTGTCGATAAACAGCAAGCGCCGCGGCGCAACCCGATACCAGCGCACTTTGGCCAGGGCCTGCACAATCACCGCCGGGGCTTGCGCCAGTTTGCCAATCAAGGGGAACTTCTGGCCGTACAGGCGCCGTGCCCTGGTCTCGGCGTCGCCGGTCAGTTCCTGGACCACGCCCTCGAG
>CAIMBE010000273.1 GCA_903839085.1 uncultured beta proteobacterium
GACCGCTTTGAGGCACCCGAGAGCGCGTCCACCGATGAACTGCACTACCTGATGCAGCCCTGGCATGTGCTGCAGCTGGCGCTGGCCAATGAAGAACGGGCCGAGCGCTTTTTCGCACGGCTGGCCAGCCTGGCCACGGTCGAGTCGGTGCGCAAGGCGGCTCTGGAGTTGCAGCTGGAAGAGGCCGACCACGTGGCGCTGGTCAAGGCCTGGATGCTCAAGGTGCCGCAGCCCGAGGCCAACTGGTCCGATGATCCGGACCCGCCGCGCTATGACGAGTGATGCAGGGGGTGCCGCCAGGAGCGCTATTTTTTGCCTCTTTGCTGGTAAACCCCGGGGCGCGGGCCGCGCTGTTTTGCTTAGAATGTTGCATCGCGTAGCATATTTAGATTGAAATGGATTCATACACGCTGTTGCCGACGCTTGAGGCTTCCTGCAGGGCAGGGGTCAGGCAGCCGGCGGCGTTCTTTTTGGCTGAACCGGGTGCCGTGCGGCTTGACCCGGTGGCGCCGCCTGTAACCCGCCGCACGCGAACCCCGCTTCCACATCATTAAATCAACCGGAGAGAGACAATGAACTTCAAGAAAACCCTGCCGCTGCTGGCGGTGCTGACCCTCGCCGCTGCGGCGCATGCGGATATCAACGTGGGCGTTACCGTTTCGGCGACCGGTCCCGCCGCGTCGCTGGGCATTCCGGAAAAGAACACGATTGCCCTGATGCCCGCGACCATTGCCGGGCAGAAGATCAACTACATCGTGCTCGATGACGCTTCGGACACCACGGCGGCTGTCACCAACACGCGCAAGCTGATCAACGAGCACAAGGTCGATGTGATACTGGGCTCGACCATCACGCCGAACTCGCTGGCCATGATCGACGTCGTCGCCGAGGCGCGCACGCCGATGATTTCGATGGCCGCGTCGGCCCGCATTGTGGAACCCCAGGATGCCAAGAAGCGCTGGGTTTTCAAGACCCCGCAGAACGACATCATGATGTCGATGGCGATCGTTTCGCACATGGCCAACCAGGGCGTCAAGACCGTCGGCTTCATCGGGTTTTCCGACGCCTATGGTGAAGGCTGGTACCAGGAGTTCTCCAAGATTGCCGCCCTGAAGAACATACAGATCATCGCCAATGAACGCTACAACCGCACCGACACCTCGGTCACCGGTCAGGCGCTGAAGATTCTCGCCGCCAAGCCGGACGCGGTGCTGGTTGCCGCCTCCGGCACGCCGGCCGTCCTGCCGCAGCGCGCGCTCAAGGAGCGCGGCTATGCAGGCAAGTACTACCAGACGCACGGCGTCGCCAACAACGACTTTCTGCGCGTCGGTGGCAAGGACGTCGAGGGCACCTACCTTCCCTCCGGTCCGGTGCTGGTGGCGGCTCAGCTGACGGCCAGCCATCCGCTGAAGAAATCGGCCCAGGATTACGTCGCGAAATATGAAAAGGCCTATGGCGCAGGTTCGGTCTCGACCTTCGGCGGCCACGCCTGGGACGCCGGCAAGCTGATGGAGGCCGCGGTCGGTCCGGCGCTGAAGAAAGCCAAGCCGGGCACGGCTGAATTCCGGGCCGCCCTGCGCGATGCCCTGGAGACGGTGAAGGAAGTGGCCGGCGCGCACGGCGTCTTCAACATGTCGGCGACCGACCATCTGGGTCTGGACCAGCGCGCCTACGTGATGGTCAAGATCGAGGCTGGCGCCTGGAAATTCCAGCCCTGATGGACAGTCAGGTCGCCTTGCTGCTGGCGCAGGACGGCATCGTCAACGGGGCGGTGTACGCCCTGATGGCGCTGGCGCTGGTGCTGGTGTTTTCGGTCACTCGGGTGATCTTCATTCCGCAAGGCGAATTTGTTGCATTTGGCGCGCTGACCATGGCTATGCTGCAGGCTGGTCGCGCGCCCGGTACCCTGTGGCTGTTGCTGGCGCTGGCGGCGCTCAACTTGGCGCTGGAGGCGCTGCGGCATCAGCGCGGCCTGGCGGTGGACTGGAAGTCGACCGCTTTCTGGGCGATCCTGCTGCCGGGTCTGGCGGCGTTCGCTGTCTTGCTGCTGGCCCCGACTTCGCTCGTCGGACAGGCCTCGGCCACCTTGCTGGTCATCACGCCGCTGGGCCCCCTGGTCTACCGGCTGGCCTTTCGGCCCCTGGCGCATGCCACCGTGCTGACTCTGCTGATTGTCGCGGTGGCACTGCATGGCGTGCTGGTCGGTTTGGGTCTGTTTTTTTTTGGCGCCGAAGGGTTTCGGACCACGGCTTTTTCGGAGTTGCGGCTTGAGCTGAGCGGCATTCCGGTCAGCGGGCAGTCGATCGTCGTGATGGCAGTCGCCAGTCTGCTGGTGCTCCTGATGTTCCTGTTCTTTGAGCGCACCATCATCGGCAAGGCCTTGCGCGCAACCGCCATGAACCGCGTCGGCGCGCGGCTCATGGGCATTCCCACAGAACTCTCGGGCGACCTGAGTTTTGCGCTGGCGGCGCTGATCGGCGGCGTCTCGGGGCTTCTGATTGCGCCGCTCACCACGGTCTACTACGACACCGGATTCCTGATCGGGCTCAAGGGCTTTGTCGCCGCCATCATTGGCGGTTTGACCAGTTACCCGCTGGCGCTGGCCGGCGCCCTGCTGGTCGGGCTGCTCGAGTCCTACTCCTCCTTCTGGGCCAGCGCGTTCAAGGAAGTCATCGTCTTCACGCTGATCATTCCGGTGCTGCTGTGGCGCTCCCTGAACAGCCATCACGTCGAGGACGAAGAGTGACGCGGCGCAGACTCACGCTGCTGGCGGTCGCGCTGCTGTTGACGGCGTGGGGTTTCCTGCCCGAGTTCACGATCACGATGCTCAACTACATCGGCCTCTACGCGCTGGTGGCGGTGGGCCTGGTGATGCTGACGGGCGTTGGCGGCATGACGTCGTTTGGCCAGGCTGCCTTTGTCGGCCTCGGCGCCTACGCCACGGCCTGGTTCTGCACCGTGCCGGCAGCGGCAAACCTGGTCGGGCTGGCGCCGGGCTCGAGCGCGCTGCCCTGGATCGGGCTTGCGGCGGGCCTGCTCCTGAGCGCCGCAGTCGCATGGTGCCTGGGTTCGGTGACGCTGCGCCTGTCGGGTCATTACCTGCCGCTGGGAACGATTGCCTGGGGCTTGAGCCTGTATTTCCTGTTCGGCAATCTCGAGTTTCTGGGCGGTCACACCGGCATCGCGGGAGTGCCCGCCCTGTCGCTGGCGGGCATTGAGTTGCGCTCGGTGCGCGAACTCGGCCTGCTCACCTGGGCCGTGCTGCTGCTGACGCTGTGGGCCCTGCACAACCTGCTCGATTCGCGCGAGGGCCGCGCCATCCGCGCGCTCAAGACCGGCCGCGTCATGGCCGAGAGCATGGGCGTCGACACGGCGCGCTACCGGATCAAGGTGTTTGTGCTGGCGGCCCTGCTGGCCAGCCTGTCGGGCTGGATGTATGCCCACTTGCAGCGCTTCGTCAATCCCACCCCGTTCAATCTGAACATCGGCATCGAATACCTTTTCATGGCGGTGGTGGGCGGCGCCGGTCACCTCTGGGGTGCGGTGCTGGGCGCCGCGCTGATCACCCTGATGAAGCAGTATCTGCAGGATATCCTGCCCAGTCTGCTGGGCAGCAGCGGCAACTTCGAGGTGATCGTTTTCGGTCTCCTGATGCTCTTGGTCCTGCAGCGTTTTTCAGAGGGTTTGTGGCCCAATCTGGCGCAGTTTTTCAACCGCTACTTGAGATCGGCGCCATTGCGGAACAACGAGGCCGCCGGTCGTCTGGTGGCGCGCCAGCTGCCTGAAAAAGGCAGCATCGTGCTGAACGCCTGCGAGGTCTGCAAGCGCTTCGGCGGCCTGCTCGCCAACAGCAACGTGAACCTCGATGTCCGCGCCGGTGAAATCCACGCGCTGATTGGCCCCAACGGCGCCGGCAAGAGCACTTTCTTCAACCTGATATCGGGCGTCGACGATCCCAGTTCCGGTTCGGTCAGTCTGCTCGGCTCGGACATGCGGGGCCGCTCGTCGCGCGCCTTTGCCGCCAGCGGCCTGGGACGCACCTTCCAGCATGTGCGGATTCTTGGCAACCGCAGCGTTCTTGACAACGTCGCGCTGGGCGCGCACCTGCGCGCCCGCAGCGGCTGGATCGCCTCCATGCTGCGCCTGGACCGCTCCGAAGAGGCGGCACTGATGAGCGAGGCCCGCCGGCAGATCGAACGCTGCGGCCTGGGACCGCAAACTGACGAAATGGCGGGCTCGCTGGCGCTTGGTCAGCAGCGCATTGTGGAGATCGCGCGCGCTCTGGCCGGCCAGCCCAGCGTGCTGCTGCTCGACGAGCCCGCGGCCGGCCTGCCCTACCTGGACAAGCAGGCGCTGGGGCAATTGCTGACGCAATTGCGCGACGAGGGGCTGGCCATTCTGGTGGTGGAACACGATATGGAATTTGTCATGAACATTGCCAGTCGTATCACGGTGCTTGAATTTGGCCAGGTCATCGCCCACGGCTCGCCGGCCGAGGTGCAGGTCAATCCCAAGGTGCTGGAGGCCTACCTGGGCGGTGTCGACGCGGAGCTCGGGGCATGACGCGGCCGCTGCTCGAGCTCAAACACCTGAGCGTGCGCTACGGCGTCGTCGAGGCCATCCACGGCATCGACCTGGTCGTCCATCCCGGCGAAATTGTGACCGTGATCGGGCCCAACGGGGCCGGCAAATCCACGCTGCTGTCGGCCGCCATGGGCCTGCTGCCAAGCAGCGGCGAGATCTGGCTCGACGGCAGCCTGATCCGTCGACCCACGGTCCATGCGCTGGTGACCTGCGGCGCCGGCCTGGTGCCGGAGCGGCGCGAACTGTTTGGCGAGATGTCGGTCGAGGACAACCTCTTGATGGGCGGTTTTTCGCGTTGGCGCCGAGGTTTGCGTGATCAGGCCGAGTGCCGGGAAGAAGTCTATGGAATTTTCCCGCGCCTGGCCGAGCGGCGCGCCCAGATGGCATCCACCTTGTCCGGGGGAGAGCGGCAAATGCTGGCCGTTGGCCGCGCGTTGATGGCCAAGCCCAGGCTGCTGCTGCTCGATGAGCCTTCGCTCGGACTCGCCCCCTCCCTTGTGCGCGAGGTACTGCAGGTGATCGTCGGCCTGCGCGCGCGCGGCGTCTCCATTTTGCTGGTGGAGCAGAATGCGCGCGCTGCGCTGGCGGTGGCGGACCGCGCCTATGTGCTGGAGATGGGCAGCGTCGCCTTGAGCGGCAGGGCCGTCGAACTGGCGAGCGACCCGCGCATCATTGAAACCTACCTCGGCCTGGGCGGCCGCAAGGCGCCCGCCGCCTGAACAAGCTGTCGCCCAATCGACTGCTGTATACTGTACAGACTGTACGTTTTACGGATCGATCATGTCTGCCCATTCCAGCTATGGCCTAGAACAGGCCCGCATCCAGTTGCCCTCCATCGCTGCCAATGCCCATGCCGGCGTCACCAGCATCATTACCCGGCATGGCAAGCCGTATGCGGCCATCGTGCCGGTGCAGGACTTGCAAAAACTGCGCTCCGCCGCCCATGCGCCGTCCGGCCTGTTGGCGCTGCGCGGCACCGGGCAGGGTTTGTGGGGGGCTGACATTGGGAAGACAATTTCCCGCTTGCGCGACGAATGGGACAAGGCCTGAATGAAAAGCAAGGCGCCTCGCATGTGGGCTGGTTTGGCCCAGGGTGCTACCGTGGTGGTCGACACGGCGCCCTTTATTTACGTGCTTGAATCGCACCCACAATGGGCCGACCAGTTTGTTGGGTTGTTTGAAGCTGCGGCAAAAGGGAATCTGACGATTGCGCTATCGACCATCACGCTCGCCGAAGTCTTGACCGGCCCCTTCAAGGCGGGGCAAACGGCACTGGCCAAACGCTACGAGAAAGCCTTGTCGCAATACGAGGTGATTTCGGTCTCCCCCGCGATAGCAGCTTTAGCGGCACAGTTGCGCGCGCGCTATCGATTGAAGCTGCCGGACGCAATTCAACTGGCAAGCGCCCTGGATATCGGCGCCGCTGCTTTGGTAACGCATGACCGGGACTTTTCTCAGGTCAGCGGGATGGTGATCTTGACGGGCGACCAGGACTCTGCACCATAAGTTGCTTTCGCAAGTCCGAGTCCCAGGCGTGTCGGGGCCGAGGGCACCACAGTGGATAGCTCCGCGAATGTCCCCCGGCCTTCGGCCTCCGCCTTGATTTCGCTACGCCACCCACTGCGGCGCCCTCGACAACGAGCGTCTGTGGTTTGCGCTGCTCGCACACCAACCCTGCTTGAAGGATCTGGCTGATGGGGCGCTCAGCGCAGAGTTATTGGGGTCAGACACCAATTTCGCTGCGGCGCATTGCGCCGCACCCTTTGGGCGAGCCGAAGGCTCGGCGAATTTGGGCTCTGACCCCAAAAACTCGGGCCGGGTGACAGCAGCGGAGCTGAGCGGCCCGTCGGCCTGATCCTGCCGGCACGCCGAGGAAGTTTGGCCTGTCATCATTTCGGGAAAGATCCATAGCTTCACAAACGGTCCAAGGTCAGACATCGTATTTGTACAGCCTCAACGTAAAAGTGAGGAACTGCGCGGCTTTATCGCGCAGTGTCCGTGTGGACTGCCGGGTTATACGTCATAGGCTTTCGAACCATGCCGTATCAATGCTGACGCGCTCAACAAGTTCGGTTTTTACGCCAAGCGCCAACTCTTTCAGTTTCTCTGCAAGCTCATCGCCATCGACAAGGTCGATTGGTGGCGCACCGTCTCTTGTGGCTTCCTTGACAGCAGCGGGCGTGAATGACCCAGTTGTAATAAACAAACCTTTGTCGGCACGGCCAACCATAGCGCCTCGAAAGTCACGAACCTCGCCAGCCGCAACTGAACCTTTGTAACGCTTGCACTGGAAGAGAACGTGAAAGCTCATGAAGCCGTGAATACGGGCAATGCCTCTTCCGTCAATTCCGCCATCACCCGTGCGGCCTGTCACCTCAACATGAATGAACCCGGATTCGCGCAAGATGCGTTGAACCAAACGCTCAAAACCTGCGGGGTCGAGTTTTTGAGTGAGGACGGCGGAAAGCTTGTCTTTCCATCCTTCCTCTTCGGACAATTCCCGCGCGGTTTCGTCAGGCGGGCGCTTCTTTGGGGCGTCCTGTTTGTCGAGAGCGCGAACAAAGCGAACAACCTCTGCGGAATCTACGGTTTCAAGGGTCTTTGCTTTTTCAGTCAGCGACCAGACTCCACGGCTTGAGTTTTCGAGTAATCCGTACTTCCTGAGATATGTTCGCGCCCACGCGAGGCGATACCCGACTTCGGTTTGGCTGCTTTTTTCGGGGTCGTGAAGTTGCGCCAGAATCTCCTCTGGCAATCCAGTGATCTCTACGGTCTTGGCGTAAATCTCGTCAATCGATCCTGAACCTCCGAGCTTCCGTAGCGCCTCCAGAAGCGGGTTCATCAGATCGTCATAGGTGGGGAGCGTGGTCATCAGCATAGGGGCGTCAGTAGTGACGTATAACGTAATGTAGCTCGTCGGATATTCTGGCAAGTTCAGTTTATCCGACCGGATATACCCCATTCCCCTTGGCGCATGGGAAGGTTTTCACTGAGCGACAAAGCGATTGTGCTTGCCGCGCACCACTTCTTCCGGCGCGTCGGTTGCGGTGAAGTCAAAAATCACGGTGCTGCCTCGCCACGAAGGCGCGCTGCATGGAGCCGCGCCTCGGTATAGCGAACCAGGGCCCGCGTTGCGCGCTCGCTGGAGCGCAAGATGCAGACGCCTTGCGCCATCAGCTTGTCGGCCATCGGGTCGAAGAGTGCGCCGCCATCAATGAAGGCCACGATGGGTTTGGGGCAGGAGGCGACCAGCGCCGGCAAGGTCTGGACGATGCTCTCGGGGCTGTCGATGTCAAAGCCGGCTCGCGCGCTCTTCTGCAGTGACCTGACCATGGGCGACGTCGGGTCGAGCCCGACGACGACGCAGTCAACGTCCGGCTCGGCCGCCATGGCCTCGGTGCAAAGCAGATGCGCCTCGTCGTCGGCCCCCGGGTTGATGTCGAACGGGTTCCTGACTTCCATCAGCGCATCGAGCTTCTTGGACGCCAGCACCGCTTGCAGCCGTTCCCGGGTCGAAGAACCGATCGCGGCCAGAGACAGCGAGAAGTCGCCCACCTGGATGCTGTCGGCGATGGCCACCGTGTCGTAGCCCGCGCCGGCCACGGCGCCCAGGCGCTTGCCACCGACCACCTTGTTGCGCATGCAGTCCGACAGGTAGAACAGGTCGCTGAACTCGCTGACGTCGGTCGCGACCAGTGCGCCGGCCTGGGTCAGCACGGACAGGGCGACTTCGTAGTCGCCAGCGATCGAGGCCGTGTGACCCATCGCGGCGCGCCCGCCCGCTGCAGACTGTCCGGCCTTGTAAATGACGACCTGCTTGCCGGCAAGCGTCGCCTTGCGCACGGCACGCGCCAGGGTCAGCCCGTCGAGGTCCTTGAATCCCTCGACGTAGGTCCCGATCACGTGGATGTCGGGGTTGGCTGCGAAGTTCTCTACCATGTCACCGTGCGTGATGTCGTTCTGGTTGCCCAGGGCGACCATGTAGGCCGGGTCGAGCCAGGCGTTCTTGCTCAGGCGCGTGACCAGGAACGCTCCGCTCTGGCTGATGAGCGCAGAACTGCGTTGTGCCTTCTTCTGTGCCCTTGGCAGGCGCTCCTCGGGAATGAACCAGGAATCGTAGTTGCCCGGGTGCGAGATGATGCCCAGGCAGTTCGCGCCGACGAAGACCGGCCCGACTCCCGCGCGCCGCGCGTTGTCGATGGTCTCCAGCATGCGCTGTGCAGGCTCCCTGCTGGCCTCGGTTTCTCCCATGCCGCCGGGGATCAGCAGGACCGATTCCACGGCGTCGGTCCTGATCACGTCGTCGATGATTCCGAAGGCGACGTCGGCGGTCACCGCGAGGATCAGCAGGTCGAGCCTCTGCTCCAGCGCGCCCAGGCTCAGGGCGCAGCGCACGCCATCGACCTCCTGGCCGTCGGGATTGATGACGAGCAGGCGCGACTTGTCATAGCCCGATGCGATGATGTTCTTCAGCGTGATGCGGCCGAAGTTCATGCGCGTGGCCGATGCGCCGATGATTCCGATCGAAGCCGGGTGCAGCATCCTGTCGATCTTGCCCTGCGGCCGCGGCGGACGCGCACGCTGCGGCCGGCCAAAGCTGCACAAGCCGTCGAGCGCGACCAGCGAGCCCTTGGCGCAGGTGAAGGGGTTGACCTCCAGTTCCTCGATCACAAAGTCTGTCGCGGGGTCGCCCGCCGAGCAGTTGTTCGCCAGGCGGATGAAGGCGCCAAAGCACTGCAGAAGTGCTTCGTCCGATACCAGCCGGCGACCCCCCCGCGTCATCCCGGCGATCTTGCGGTAGGCAATCGTCGGTTTGAAGATCTCGAGGAATTCCTCGGCCGTGGTCAGCGCGGTCGAAGCCGACACGACCGCCTGCCCGCGCCGCGACCCTGCGGCATAAAGCTCGGTGTCGACGCCGCCAATTCCGGCGCTGAGAATCATGCCGAACTCGCGCGTGTTGCGGATTCCGACCAGGAGTTCGTTGCCGGCGCCACCGGCGTCCGCCTCGATGAACTCCGTCAGCATCACCCCCGCGATGTCCCGCCCCGAGAGCGCTGCGAGCATGTTTTTGCAGGCGGCTCGCACGGCGCCCGGCTCCTTGGCCACGATCGCGACCCCACCCACGTCCGACTTGTGGGCAATTCCGGCGGCGACGATCTTCACAACCACACGGCTTCCCGGCATCGACGCCAGAAGCTCGTCCGCCGGCTCGGCTCCGTCGACCAGCACCTCGTGTCTTGGCGTCCGGGCGATGCCCGCCGCAGCGAGCAGCCGGTAGACCTCATGCTCGAACAGCGTGGACCGTCCCTCACTGTGGGCCCTGCGGAAGATGTCGTTGATCAGTGTTTCGCTCATTGGGTTTCCTCGTAATTTGGGTGAGTTGTCTGGTTCAGGTTTTGGCCTGTTGCCTGCGAAGGCTGTCGGCGTAAAGCCGCGCTTCGCAGTATCGTACCAGCGCCTTGGCGGCGCGCGCGCAGTTGCGGAAGACGCAGACGCCCCGGTCCATCAGGCCATCGCACATCGCGTCGTAGAGTCGGCCGCCGTCGACGATGCCGATCAGCGGCTTGTCGCTGCGCTCCACCAGCGCCGGCATCAGCTGCACCGTGCTTTTTGCATCGGTGATGTCGTAGCCCGGGCGCAGCTTGCTCTGCGCGAGCGCGCGCACCGAGGGCGCGGTCGGGTCCAGGCCGAGGACCACGGCGTCGATCTGCGGATCCTGCAGAAAGGCCTCCGTGATCTGAAGATGGGCCTCGTCGTCGGCGCCGGGGTTGATGTCGATCGGGTTTCTGACTTCGACCAGCGCGGCGAGTTTCTTGGCGAGCAGGATGTCCTGTACGTTCTTGACAGTGCCGGGCTGCAATTCGCCCATCTGCATCGAAAAGCTGTCGCTGTGGATGGCGTCGGCCATGCTGACGGCTTCAAAGCCGGCGCCGCTGATGGCGCCGAGCCGATTGCCGCCGATCTTTTTCTGGTGCAGGGCGCCGGCCATATAGAACAGGTCATCGAAGCTGTTGACGTCTTCGGCAACGATGGCGCCGGCCTGGCGCATGACGGCCCGGAACAGGGCCGGGTCACCAGCGATGGAGGCGGTGTGACCCATCACGCTGGCGCTGCCAGGCTCGGTCTTGCCGGCCTTGTAGACCACCACCTGCTTGCC
>CAIMBE010000274.1 GCA_903839085.1 uncultured beta proteobacterium
ACACCAAGGCGATGGGCGGACCCGCGTGCTGGTGCTCCGGGTGCCAGGGGCCGCGCGTCAGCACGCTGGCGCGGTACAGGTCCTTGCCCAGCCATTGGTAGGCGCTGGGGGGCATGGCTTCGGTGGTTTCGGTCAAGGCAGGCTCCTGTCAAGGCAGTGGCTTGCATCGCAGCAGACAGGTTGATGGCGTGGTTGGTGCAATTTATTCCAGTACTATGTGACGAGGTAAAACCGGCGGTCCACAATTTTCATTCCGTTCTTCAACGCGACTGTAGCGCAAGGACTTCAATCGCGTCGGCGTGTCACCTGGACTTGATTGCGCGAAAGCAGTCTGCATCGGACTGGCATGGCTGGCACGGCGTCGCGAATTTCGGAGCTCGATAGTTAAGAAATTAAAAACCTATAGAAGGATCACTATTTAGTGAGTAATTCAGCAATAAAGTCGCGAACATAGCGAGCATCTCAATTTATTGGAGCTTGCCGTGCGTCTGCCTTTCCCCTACCGTCCCGAATCAGAGATCGTTGCCCGGCACCTCGGCTCGCTCGCCGGCGCGCTCGACTGGGCCGCCGCGGCCAAGGCGGCGACGCCCTGGGTGCAGGCGGTGCGCAGCAATCCGCCGCCGTTCTGGGCGATGGAGAGCCTGCTCAAGGAGTACCCGATCTCGAGCGCCGAGGGCCTGGCCCTGATGCGCCTGGCCGAGGCCCTGCTGCGCGTCCCGGACGCCGAAACCGCGATTGCGCTCACTGCCGACCAGCTGGGTCGGGCCGACTTTCACAGCGCGGGCGACAAGACGCTGGCGCGCCTGTCGAGCACGGCGATCGCCATGAGCAAGAAGTTTCTGCCCGCTGCGCCGGGCCCGGGGCAGGCTGATGAGTCGGGGCTGTTCGCCCGATTGGGAGCGCGTTCGGTGGTGGCCGCCACGCTGCGCGCGGTGCAGTTGCTGGGGCGCCAGTTCGTGCTGGGCCAGACCATTACCGAGGCGATGGACGAAGCCAATGCGGCGCGGCGGAAAGTAAAGAACCTCAGATACAGCTATGACATGCTGGGCGAAGGCGCGCGCACCGATGCCGATGCGCTGCAGTACCTCGCAAGCTACCAGAACGCGATTGAATTCATCGCCGCCCACGCCGATGCCAGCGGGGTGTGCGAGCTCAATGACGGCATTTCGATCAAGCTCAGCGCCCTGCACCCGCGCTACGAGGACGCGCACACCGCTCGCGTGCTGACTGAGCTGGTGCCGCGCGTCTGGGGCCTGTGCGAGCAGGCGGCCCGGGCCAACATCAACCTCACGATCGACTCCGAGGAAGTCGACCGCCTGGAGCTGTCGCTCGAGGTCTTCGAGGCGCTGGTCAGCCAGGTGGCGCAGCACTTCCCGGGCTGGGGCGGTTTTGGACTGGCGATGCAGACCTACCAGACGCGCTCGCTGGAGCAGATCGAGCACGTCATGGCGCTGGCGCGCAAGCACCGGATCCGCCTGATGTGCCGCCTGGTCAAGGGCGCCTACTGGGACGCCGAGATCAAGCGCGCGCAGGAAAACGGCCTGCCGGCCTACCCGGTGTTCACGCACAAGCACCACACCGACATCTCCTACCTGGCCTGCGCCCGCGTCCTGCTTGACGCGCCCGATGCGATCTACCCGCAGTTCGCCAGCCACAACGCCGCCACCATCGCCGCCATCCTGCAGATGGCCGCGCGCAGCGGCGCGCCGTTCGAGTTGCAGCGCCTGCACGGCATGGCCGAGGGCGTCTACCGCGAGGTGCTGAAGAACCCGCTGATTGCCTGCCGCGTCTACGCGCCGGTGGGCGCGCACAAGGATTTGCTGGCCTACCTGGTGCGCCGGCTGCTGGAAAACGGCGCCAACTCGTCCTTTGTGCATCAGCTGGCCGACGAGTCGGTCGCCATCAACGAGCTGTTGATCTCGCCGCTGCGGCTCGAGCCCGATTCCTCGCTGCCGCTGCCGCTGGACCTGTTTGGCGCAGCGCGGCGCAACAGCGCGGGTCTGGACCTGACCGTGCAGTCGATGCGCGAGCCGCTGCTGGAGGCTTACCGACGGCTGCAGGTGCCGGCGGTGCCGCTGTTCGACGCCGCGCTGGCCCCCGACGTGCTCCGGCGCAGCGCTGACTGTTTCAGGCAATGGAGCAAGACCGACGTTGCCGAGCGCGCCGCCATGCTGCGGAGCACCGCTGACGCGCTCGAAGAGCAGTTGCCCAGGTTCTGCGCGCTGCTGGTGCGCGAAGCCTTCAAGACCTGGGGCGACGCGGTCTCCGAAGTGCGCGAGGCGGTCGACTTTCTGCGCTACTACGCCAATGAGGCTGAGCGCGTGATGGCGCCCATTGCCATGCCGGGGCCGACCGGTGAATCGAACGAGTTGCGCCTGATCGCGCGCGGCCCCTGGGTCTGCATCAGCCCATGGAATTTTCCGCTCGCCATCTTTGTCGGTCAGGTCGGTGCCGCGCTCGCGACCGGCAACACGGTGCTGGCCAAGCCGGCCGAGCAGACGCCGGGCGTGGCGCTGGAAGCGGTGCGCCTGCTGCACGCGGCCGGGGTGCCCGCCGATGCGCTGCAACTGCTGCATGGCCCGGGCGAAACGGTGGGCGCGGCCCTGGTGGCGGCGCCCGGCGTGGCCGGCGTGGTGTTCACCGGCTCGACCCAGGTCGCCAGGATCATCCACCGCGCGCTGGCGGCCAGGGACGGAGCGATC
>CAIMBE010000275.1 GCA_903839085.1 uncultured beta proteobacterium
AAATAGCGCAATGACGAGAGAAATGGCGCAATGAGACACGTTCATCGAGAGTTCAACCCTCAGCGCACCACCGCGTGGGTCAGCACGAACGCCGCGATGGCGGCGGTGTCGGCCAAGTCCAACTGCGCCAGACCCGGTGTCACGCTGTGCTGCATTTCGACCTTCGGCGGCGTGTCGCTCGCAATGGCCAGAATGCCCGGCCAGTCTGGCCACAGGGTCTGGGTGCCCACTTCAGCGCGCCAGACTTCAATCTTTGGAAAGTTGCCGTGCTTAAAGCCTTCGATCAGCACCAGATCACATTCCATCATGCGGTCCAGCAGGTAGTCCAGCGAAGGTTCGCTGGCGCCGCGCAACTCGTGCATCAGGGCCCAGCGGTCGTTGCTCATCAGCAGCACTTCCTTGCAGCCCGATTCACGCAGGCGGTAGGAGTCCTTGCCGGGACGGTCGATGTCGATGTTCTTGTGGCTGTGCTTGATCAGGGACACCCGCAGGCCGCTCTTGGTGAGCACGGGCACCAAACGCTCCAGCAGCGTGGTCTTGCCCATGCCGGAATGTCCGGCGATACCGAAAATTTTCATGCTTGCTTCTCCAAGGCAACTGACTGCTTGCCGCTCACTGCAGCGCCAGCGTCCCTCCTTGCATGCGCACAAAGCGCTCCGTCAAAGCACCGAGTTCGCGGTAGAACGCAGACTGCGCGCCGCTGGCCATTGCCGCTGTAAACGGGGCTATCCAGGCGCCCAGGTGTTCAACGAGAAAACGCTGCTGCAGCGACTGCGTGGCGGCAGCCTCATCGCTCCTGCCAGCGAGGGCGGCCTGGTGTTGGTTGTAGATCAGCAGGTACAAAAATTCCAGCTCCACCGCCACATGGTCGGGTCGCTCCCGGAACTCCTCATCGATCTCGAAGCCGCCTTGGCTGTACAACTCCAGTACCGCCAGGGGCAGCGTGTCTTCGGTCGGCGCCGGTGCGCCCAGCCAGGACTCGCCATAAGGACTGGCCAGGGCCTGCACCGGTCCGAGAAAGAGCCGCGTGTAGTCCACCAGAAGTTCCTCCAGGCCTTGCGCCGCGAAAGCCTCGCCCAGCCTGCGCGCATGTTCTGCCAGATACGGGTCAAGCCGTCTGGCGGCAATCAGCATGTTGTCAAACAATTTCTCTTCGACGAATTCCGCCGCCGGTTCGTAATAGCAGGCGGACAGAAAACGGCACAGGTCCTCGCGCGCAACCGTCTCGTCGGGGTCATAGTCGGACATCATCTCTCCTGGAACAAAAAAGGGGCCGGTCATCCCGGCCCCCAAAGACGCTTGGCGCCGGGCCGCTCAGGCACGGGGGCTGTACTTGCCAATGTAATGCACATTGGGCTTGGTGCCTTTGTCCTCCTGCAGACGGAAGGAGCTTTCTTTCTTCAGAAGCTGCGCAATCTCACTGGCCGCGTCTTCCTGATCGCCAAAGATGCGCGCTTTCGCTGGGCAGGCATCGACACAGGCCGGCTTCAGGCCGTTGAGCACCCGGTGGTAGCAGAAAGTGCATTTCTCGATCACGTCGTCGCTGCGAACAGGCTGCAGGTCGCCTCCCTTCCAGGCATTCATCATGGGTGGCAAGGCGCCCGCCAGGGCTGCCACTTCAGCGCCGGAAGCTGTGCACCCTGGAATCATCGATGTCTTGTTGGCCCACCTGGGTTGCGGGTTTTCATCCATCGGATTCAGGCTGATCACGCTGTAGCCAGCGCCGTCCAGACTCGATGCATCGAGCTTGGGTGAACTGTAGGGGCAGACCTCCTGGCACTTGCCACAGCCCACGCAGAGTGCCGGATCATGCAGTGTGATGCCTTCGGGCGTCTTGAACAGTGCCTTGTAGGGATTGCCCGGGCCGGCTTTCGTTGGATTGCCTGGGCAACTCTTGACGCATGGCGCATCCGAGCAGTGGTTGCACAGCACCGGTATCACCGAGTGCAGTGTGTTGGGAAAGCTGCCCTCTGTCTTCATCAGGAAGTCGGCCCAGTTGTAGCTCTGCCCGTCAGCGCGATCGCGTGTGTTGTTCTCGGCCTTGCAGGCCAGGGCACAGGTTCCGCAACCGTTGCATTTTGCGAGGTCAATGACCATTCCAAATCTTGTCATGATGTATTTCTCC
>CAIMBE010000276.1 GCA_903839085.1 uncultured beta proteobacterium
CATCAGGGCCTGCAGCGCGTCCTGAACGGCGCGCTCGGATTCGGCGTCCAGCGCCGAGGTCGCTTCATCCAGGATCAGGACCGGTGCGTCCTTGTACAGTGCCCTGGCGATGGCCAGGCGCTGGCGTTGCCCGCCCGAGAGCTGTATCGCGTTGTGACCAACCACCGTGTCCATGCCCTTCGGCAGGTCGGCGATCAGGTCGCCCAGGTTGGCCGAGCGCAGGCATTGGGCGACGCGATCGCGGTCCGGCACCTGTCCCATGGCAATGTTGACGGCGATGCTGTCGTTGAGCATCAGCACATGCTGGCTGACCAGCGCAAACTGCGAGCGCAGCGACTGCAAGTCCCATTGCTCCAGCGCGTGGCCGTCGAGTTCGATGCTGCCGCCGGACAGGTCGACGAAACGCGGCAGCAGGCTGACCAGCGTGGTCTTGCCCGAGCCCGATGCGCCGACGATGGCGATGGTCTCACCGGGCTGCACCTCCAGGTCGAAACCGTCCAGCGCCGGGCTGTTGCTGCCCGGATAGCTGACACTGGCCTGCCTGAATCGCAGATGGCCCCGTGCTCTGGGCAGGGCGAAGCTGCCGCCGGTCTCGCCGGGCGTGAGGGCGATCAGGTCCAGGCCGCGCTCCAGCGCCGCCAGGCCGCGCGTGATCGGGTTGGCCAGTTCCGACAGATGCTTGATCGGGGCGATCAGCATCAGCATCGCGGTCACAAAGGCGGCAAAGCTGCCGACCGAGGTCGCCTGCCCCGCGCTTTGCGCCAGCGCCACCGAGATCACCGCCGACAGGGCAAAGGCCGCGAGCATCTGCGTCAGCGGCGTCATGGCAGCCGAGGCGGTGGTCGATTTCATGGACAACCGGCGCATGGCTTCACCCAGCAGGTTGAAGCGCCGCGCTTGCGACGCCTGCGCCGCGTGCAGACGGACATCGCGGTGCGCCAGCACATTCTCCTCCACCACATAGGCCAGGTCGTCGGTCGCTTTCTGGCTGTCCCGGGTCAGCCGGTAGAGCCGTCGCGAAAGCGTGCGCATGACGATGGCCACGGCCGGGAACAGGGTGGTCACGAGCAGGGTGAGCTTCCAGTTCAGGTACAGCAGATACCCCAGCAGCGCCAGCAAGGTCAGGCTGTCGCGCGTCAGGGTGATGACGGAGTTGACCAGCATCACCGAGCCGGTCTGAACTTCGTAGACCAGCGTGTTGGCCAGGGCACTGGAGGACTGCTCACGAAACAGCGCGAGTCTGGCATCGAGCACTCGCTCGAACATGGCCCGGCGCAGAATCAGCAGCCCATTGTTGGTGACCTTGGCCAGGGCCAGCTGCGCGCCAAAACTGGCCAAGCCGCGCACGCCAAAGAGTCCGATCAGGGCCACCGGTACTGTCCAGATGGGCAGCGTACCCTGCGCAAAACCCTTGTCCAGAAGAGGTTGCATCAGGGCCGGAATCAGCGGCTCGGTCAGCGACATGATGGTTGTGGCAAGAAACACGATCAGCCACGCGCCGTAAGGCTTGCCGAAATACGGCAGGAGGCGAGCCAGTCTCGCGAGCAGTCGCCGGGGTGTATTCGGGTCGGGTGGTGTGGACATGTCGCAGGGGTCTCGGATGCTGGGTTGCGCTCAGGCGGCCTTGGGTTCAAGCCGCTTGAGGTCGGAACGAAAGGCCGCCGTCAGGGCCAGCGCGATGCAGAAAAAATCACCGATCAGGGCGTCGTACAGGGCGCAGTTGAACAGGCAGGCCAATACCAGCGCCGCCAGTATCGACTGCATGGCGCGCCGCGCCGGCAGTTCCAGTTGCAGGCTGTCTCGGTAGAGCGATAGCATCACGGCACACAGCAGTGCGACGCCGGGTAAGCCGAGTTCTGCACCCCACAGCAAGAACTCCTGGTGCGGGTTCGGATGCACTTTGCCCGCCGTGCCCTGGGCCGGTGCCTGGTCGCTGCTGGTGCGCTCAAGCTGGTTGAATTCCTTCTTCCAGCTCCCGGTACCGGTGCCGTGCAGCGGATGACTTTCGATCAGGCGCAATGAGCCCAGCCAGAGGTGAATGCGGGTTCCCGACGAAATGGAAAGGTCACTGGCCTCGCGGTTGGAAATCAGGCTGGCATCAAGCGCCAGCACACGTTGGCGGACCTGGCCCGAAGTTGCAAGCAGCGCCGCGACCAGCGTCAGCAGAAGCACACCAACTCCGAACTGGAGTCGGCGTGGCAGTTCCCACGCAATGGTCATAGCGATCAGGACCAGCGCAATCAGGTACCCCGTGCGCCCCTGGAAAATCAGAAACACGCAGGCCAGGGACAGCAGCGCAATCGACGCTGCCAGCGGCGCGCGATAAGGTCCCGGCACGTAGCCTCTGCAATGCCAGGCCACGGCGGCCAGTACCGCCGACATGATGGACTGGTCCAGGTAGCTGGAAAAAATCGCGTAGGAGCAGGTGGCGCAGGTGCCCGCCTCCTTTGAAGTGACCCAGGCAATCGGCACGCCTCCGTAATGCAGCCAGGTGCTCACCAGCAAAAAGACCTGAGCGCCGGCAAAAAAAGACAGCCCAATCAGCGCTTCGCGGCGCGAGCGCAGCAGGCACAGGACGACCGGAACCAGGATCAGCTTGCCGTGTTTGACCAGGGCCAGCAGCGCCTCGTCGGCAGACCCCGTGCTCCACAACGCGCCGGCGGCCAGGCAGGCCAGTGCCAGCAGAATCATGGGGGAGGCCGAGCCATGCAAAAGGGTTGGACTGTCTTCCCGGCGAATCGACCGGTAGGCAAGGACCACCAGCGCGCTCACCAGCAGCAGGAATTTGGACAGGCCGATGATGACCACCGGAAATGCAACGGCCGCGGCTGCCAGACAGACAAGGACAAGGCGAACGGTAGCAAGCGACCTGGTCATGAAGGGGGTCAGTGTCGAGTCTTTGGAATAGGCAGGGGTGATCTATTATCAGCGTACATCGCCCTGATCCGGTCCCTGTCGCATCGGCTATGCTGTGCGCCTGTCAGACAACTCCGAAACGCCAACACCTTGAGCCAGCTCAGCGTCATCATCATCACCTGCAACGAGGTCGCCAACATCGCGGCCTGCCTGCAGTCGGTGTCGTTTGCCGACGAGGTCGTGGTGCTCGATTCGGGCAGCAGCGATGGCACGCCCGATCGGGCGCGAAGCCTTGGCGCCGAGGTGCATGTCAGCACCGACTGGCCCGGATTCGGGCCGCAAAAGAACCGGGCGCTTGCGCTCGCAAGATTTCCGTGGGTCCTGTCGCTCGACGCCGACGAAAGGGTGTCGCCCGAACTCGCCAGGCAGATTCAGTCGGTGGTCGCCGCGGATCAGGGCAGCGCCTTCGAGATCCCGCGCCTGACGCAATTCTGCGGCCGTTGGATACGCCACTGCGGCTGGACGCCGGACCACGTGCTGCGCCTGTTCCGGCGCAGCACGGCGCGCTTCAGCGACGACCTGGTGCACGAGCGGGTGGTGAGCAGCGCCGGCGCCCCGGAGCGGCTGACATCGCCCTTGCTGCATTACAGCTACCCGACGCCCTCGCACTACTGGCGCAAGCTCGACCAGTACAGCCAGGCGTGGGCACGCCAGCGTCATGCACTGGGTCAAAAGACATCGATGCCGCGGGCCGGTCTGGCCGGGGTGGTAGCATTCCTGCGCAGCTATGTTTTCCGTTTCGGGTTTCTGGACGGCGCAATGGGCTTCGCCGTGTGCGCCATGCAGGCCCAGGCTGCGTTCGGCAAGTACTTTGCCTTGTATTGTTTGAATCAGAAAAATGACATTTCACCTGTTCCGCCGTCCCATTGACGCGCTTCGTCTGCTGTGGGCGGGTTTGTTGCTGTTGGCGGCGGTGCCCGGCCATGCGCAGTTTCGGGTTGACGTGGCCGGCATTGGTCTGAACCAGCTGCCGATCGCTGTCTCCGCCTTTCGCGGCGAGGACGGCGCGCCGCAAAAAATTGCCGCCATCGTGCAGGCCGACCTCGAGCGCAGCGGGCAATTTCGCGCGGTCGACGCCAGCGGGCCGGTGCTCGATGAATTGAGCCGGCCCGACGGCGCCGCATGGCGGCAAAAGGGCGCCGACTCGCTGGTCTCAGGCAGCGTGACGCGCCTGGTCGATGGCCGCTACGACGTGCGCTTCAGGCTCTGGGATGTGGCCAAGACCCAGGACCTGGGCGGGCAGAGCTATGCCGTGACGCAGTCCGACCTGCGCCTGGCGGCGCACCGGATCGCCGACTTCATCTATGAAAAACTGACCGGTGAGAAGGGCGCCTTTTCGACGCGCATCGCCTACGTCACGAAAATGTCCCAGCAGTACCAGTTGTGGGTCGCCGACGCCGATGGCGAGAACGCGCAGTCCGCGCTGGCAAGCCCGGAGCCGATTATTTCTCCGGCCTGGTCGCCCAACGGCGGCCAGTTGGCCTATGTTTCATTTGAATCGCGCAAGCCGGTCGTCTACACGCACGATGTGGCCAGCGGCAAGCGCCGCCTGATCGCCAATTTCAGGGGCTCCAACAGCGCGCCGGCCTGGTCGCCCGACGGCAGCACGCTGGCGGTGACGCTGAGTCGCGCCGGTGGCTCCCAGCTGTACTCGATTTCGGCCAACGGCGGGGAGCCGCGTCGCCTGGCCGAATCCGGCAGCATCGACACCGAGCCCGCCTACAGCCCGGACGGCAGATTCATTTATTTCGTCAGCGATCGGGGCGGGGCGCCGCAGATCTACCGGATGCCGTCCAGCGGAGGCAGCGCCGAACGCGTGACCTTTACAGGCAGTTACAACATTTCCCCGGCCATCAGCCCGGACGGCCGCTGGCTGGCCTATATTTCCCGGGTCAGCGGCGTCTTCAAGCTCCATGTGATGGACCTTGCGACCGGCACGCCGAACGCGATCACCGACAGCACGGCCGATGAGAGCCCAAGTTTTGCACCCAATAGCCGTTTGATTGTCTACGCCACCGTGCAGCAGGGGCGCGAAGTGCTCATGACAACGACCGTGGACGGCAAGCTGAAGGCCCGTTTGACGGGGCAAAGCGGAAATATTCGCGAACCGGACTGGGGTCCGTTTCAGAAGTGATCAATTTGATGAAGGGTAGATGGATATGAAGCGTTTGATGATGGCTTTTTGCCTGACGGTCTTGCTTGCAGGATGTGGTTCGTCCGTGAAACTCGATGATGTGCCGGTCGAGGACAAGGCTGCGACGGCCGTGTCGCAGCAGCCCGGCGGCGGCATCGGCAGTGCGGTTGACAAAAGGGCGGTGGCGTCGGTGGACGTTGGCAAGGCGGGCCAGTCGGGCCTGATTCCGGCGGGCCCGCGGATTGTTTATTTCGACCTTGACAGCTTCGTCATCAAGCCCGAGTTCCAGTCCATCATCGAGGCGCAGGCGCGCTTCATCAAGGGTGACAAAGCGCGCAAGGTGGTGATCGAGGGGCACACCGACGAACGGGGCGGCCGTGAGTACAACCTTGCGCTCGGCCAGAAGCGGGCTGAGGCCGTGCGCTCCGCGCTGGGCTTGCTAGGCGTAACAGACGGCCAGTTGGAGGCGGTCAGCTTCGGCAAGGAGAAACCGGCCGTGCCAGGCTCGGACGAGGCGGCCATGGCCAAGAACCGCCGCGCGGAAATCAGCTATCGCTGAGCGTACCGCCCATGGCTGCCCTGACCCTTCTTTATCGCACTGCCGGCGCCTTGCTGCTGTGCGTGTGCGCCCAGAGCGCGACGGCCGGCCTGTTTGACGACGAGGAAGCACGCAAAGCCATCCTCGACCTGCGTCAGCGCGTCGATGCCGTCAGGTTGCTAACCGAGCAGGGCGCTGGCCGCGCCAGCGACGACAACACCGCCTTGCGCCGCAGCCTGCTTGAGTTGCAGAACCAGATCGAGCTGCTGCGCGCCGAGACCGCCAAACTGCGCGGTCA
>CAIMBE010000277.1 GCA_903839085.1 uncultured beta proteobacterium
AAAGTTATGCCTGACGACCATAGCGAGGTGGTACCACTCCTTCCCATCCCGAACAGGACAGTGAAACGCCTCTGCGCCGATGATAGTGCGGATTCCCGTGTGAAAGTAGGACATCGTCAGGCTATTAAACCGGAAACGCCCCTTCGAAAGTCGGGGCGTTTTTTTGCCTCTGAATTTCCCGCTGCAAACTATTTTCCAACCCGCAATTCGCGCCGAAGTACCTTACCCACATTCGATTTTGGCAGCTCATCGCGAAACTCAATGTACTTCGGGCGTTTGTAGCCGGTCAGGTTGTGTTGGCAGTACTTGGCAACGTCCTCTTCGGTCAGTTGCGGGTTGTCCTTGATCACGAACGCTTTGATGGCCTCGCCCTGCTTTTCATCCGGTACGCCGATCACGGCACATTCGACCACGCCATCACAAAGAGAAATGACGTTTTCCAACTCGCTTGGGAAGACATTGAAACCACTTACCAGAATCATGTCCTTCTTGCGGTCGACAATGGTTGTGTAGCCTCGTTCGTCCATGACCCCGATATCACCGGTGCGCATGAAACCATCAGCGGTAAACGCGTGCTGGTTTTCTTCTGGTTGCTGGTAGTAGCCTGTCATCACGTTCGGGCCCCTGATGCAGATTTCGCCCGATTGGCCTTGGGGCAAGGATCTGCCGTCATCATCCTTGATCGCAATGTCAATGCTTGGCAGCGGCAGACCGATGCTGCCGGAAAATTCCTTTGCCAGCACCGGATTGTTGGTCCCGATCGCGCAGGTCTCGCTCATGCCCCAGCCTTCGACCATGGGGCAACCGGTGACCTCAAGCCAATGTTTTGCGGTTCCGGCCAATGCGGCCATGCCCCCTGCCTGAGACACGCAAAGACTGGAAAAATCGACCGTCCTGAACTGAGGGTGCTGCAGCAAGGCATTGAAAAGCGTATTCACCGCTGGCAACAAATGAAATGGCCGCCTTTTCAGCGTCGCCACGAAACCGCCAAAATCCCGCGGATTGGGGATCAGCGTCAGGTGGGAGCCCGCTCGGATCGCCAATAGGCACAATGAAAGCGCGAAGATGTGATACAGGGGCAAGGCGGCGATGCTGTTGGTTTTTCGAATATCGCCGACGCGCTCCAGAGCGGGTGTGAACCAGGCCTCGGCCTGCAGTACCGCGGCAACAATATTGCGATGGGTCAATACGGCGCCCTTGCTGAGCCCGGTCGTCCCGCCGGTGTATTGCAGGAACGCAATAGAGTCCAGCGTCGTGGGTGCCGACTTGAAGGGTCTTGAGGCCCCTTGTGCGAGGGCTTGCTTGAATGACGTCGCTGTCTTCCCATCGGACAGGGTCAACTTGTAGGCTGGGACCATCTTGGCGAGATGTCTCACAGCGAAGGTCAGCCAATGGCCGTACCAAAAACCCAGCAAGTCACCCATTGAAGCCACCACCACATGTTTGATGGGGGTCCGGTCTATCACTTCTGCCAGTGTCGATGCAAAGTTCTCAAGGACGACAATGACGGTTGAACCTGAATCATTTAGCTGATGCTCTAGTTCTCGTGCGGTGTATAGCGGATTTACATTCACGCAGGTGTAGCCTGCCCGCAGGGCGGCAGCCATGGTTACCGGAAACTGCGGGATGTTGGGAAGCATGACGGCAACCCGGGCATCGGGCTCAAGCCCCTTGCTTTGGAGCCACGCACCCAATGCAGAAGACAATCGGTCAAGTTGTCCGTAGCTCATCCAGTTTTCCATGCAAACAGCAAACGGACTGGCTGCATTTTTCTGGAAAGACTCCTCCATCAGATGTGTCAATGAACGATATTGGTCCGGGTTTACATCATGGGCAACGCCCGCCGGATAGCTCTTGAGCCAGATTTTTTCCATAAAACTTCCTTTGCCCGTATTTTCAGCTCAGAGCCCGGTTGCAGTCAGCGGAATTGTCCCAGCAGTTGGGCAATTTCCGTCTCACAGGTGACAGTGTCAGCATCGAAGAGTCTGCTGATCAGACTGGTCTCACGGACTGTCACGGTGGCAAGAAAATGGCGCGCGCCCTCGCTCTCGCGTCCCATTGCCGCAAACGTGTCGAAGCCCGATTCAAGAAACTGCTGCAAGGATCCCAGGCCAGCCAGATTCGCGGGTCCACGCATCATTTTCAGCATCATGCGCAGACCGCGTGCACGCGTTAACCGGTCCAGTTCGTGACCAACCGCCAGCACGGTGCTTAACTGGGCGTCTCGCTCTCGACGGCGGCCCACTGAGCGCCAGGCCAGCACGTAGCGCGTTACCTCAGGTTTGTCGGCATGAGCCATCCAGCTTAGGGCCATGGCCAGATCAAGATCCTCTGTCAAGCGATGCAACTGCGCCAGTGATACAGCCGTTTGAACAACTTCCTGTGGAAAGAGACGCTCCAGAGCCGAGGCAATTCGCGCAAACTGCGTGTCGCGTTCGGAATAGTCTTTCTCGCTGTAGAGTTCCTGCAGAAAAAAAACTGCGGCGGCCTTGTATTTTTCTGAATGAAGCAGATCAAAGTAAGTCCCTTGAAATCGCCTTGCCTGAAAATGCTTTATAGCGCTGACGGCGCTGGCCAATCCGGGCTTGCCGGCGACAGTTTGCCTGAGCTCGGTCACATGCATGACCGCCTCGCGAATGATCTCTGATGCTTTCATATCACCCGCGAGTCTAGCCGGCGTCATTTGATTCACAATAAACAGCCATGCCCAAAAATTACGGTAACTTCAAGACATGAACCCGGACGCTCAAAAGCTTTGGCCTGCACCACGCTGGGCGCTGGCCGTTTTGCTGGCCGTCCTTGGTATGCTGGGCCCGTTTTCCATCGATACCTATTTGCCTGCATTTTCGGGCATCGGCAGTTCTCTGGGGGCGACGCCGGTCCAGATGCAGCAAACTCTGTCGGCCTATCTTTTTGGCTTTGCTTTTATGAGCCTGTTTCATGGCGCAATTTCCGACAGCCTGGGACGCAGGCCCGTGGTGTTGTGGGGTTTGGCAGCTTTCACGCTGGCGTCTGCTGGTTGTGCGATTTCGCAAAATATTGGCCAGTTGGTGATGTTCAGGGCCATGCAGGGTCTGTCGACGGGTGCTGGCATTGTGGTGGCGCGTGCGGTGGTGCGTGATATGTTTGCGCCAACCCAGGCGCAGAGGGTGATGAGCCAGATCACCATCTACTTCGGAGTCGCTCCGGCGGTTGCTCCGATCATCGGTGGATGGTTGTTTGTGCACCTCGGTTGGCACAGCATCTTTTGGTTTTTGACTGCGGTGGGTGTCACCCTGTGGATGGCCAATTACAGGCTGCTGCCAGAGACATTGCACGTCACTCACCGGCAACCGTTCAAGGTCCGCAATCTTATGCAGGGCTATTGGCAACTCGGGATGGACCCACGTTTTTGGCTGCTGGCCTTGGCAAGTGGCATCCCTTTTAACGGGATGTTCCTTTATGTCCTGTCGGCGCCTGCATTTTTGGGGGTGCATCTCGGATTGGATCCGACTCAGTTTTTCTGGTTTTTTCTGCTCTCGATCGGCGGCATCATGGCGGGTGCCTGGGTCAGCGGTCGCATGGCTGGAAGGCTGGCCCCCAAGCGTCAAATCAAATATGGGTTTACCATCATGTTGCTCATATCGCTCATCAATCTTGGAGCAAACCTTCTGTTCGAGGCCCATGTGTCATGGGCTCTTATACCGGTTGCCGTATTCTCGTTTGGCTGGGCCTTGATGGTGCCGGTGGTAACGTTGCTGGTGCTTGATCTGCACCCGGCGCGGCGCGGTATGGCATCCTCACTGCAGTCATTCATCGGCTCGACGGCCAATGGGCTGGTGGCTGGAGTCATCGCGCCGCTGGTCATGCATTCCACGGTCGCAATGGCAGCGTCTTCGCTGGCCATGATGTGTGTCGGACTGTGTGCGTGGTTCTATCTGCATTGGCGTTGGCCGGACATTGGCCGCTCGGTGACGCACATGGCCTTGACGACAAATCCGTCGAAAATTTGACCACGTTGGGCCGGGAGTTTCTTTAAGCCGGCGCCAGTTCTCTAGCCAGCGTGAAACTGGTCTGCGTTCTTGCCCTTGAAGGGAGCATAGAAGGCCTTGATCGCCATCATATCGAGATCGATGTTGCCAGTAGGCTGGAACACCGGTCCGAGTCCGCTGATTTTTCTCTTGTAATCCATGTAGGCCAACACAATCGGTACCTGGGCGCCAAGCGCGATATGGTAAAAGCCCGTTTTCCAGTAGCGGGTGTTGCTGCGCGTGCCTTCCGGGGGTACGATCAATTGCAGCGGTCCGCTGGCCGCCTTGATCGCTGCCACTGACGCTGCGACCAGATTATTGGATGATTCCCGGTTGACCGGGATGCCGCCAAGCCACCGCATCAGGCCGCGAAAGGGGGGCTTGAAAAGCTGCTCCTTGCCCATCCAATAGATATGCAGCCGCAGGGCGAAGGCCACCATCAGGGTATAGGGCAGATCCCAGTTGCTCGTGTGCGGGGCGGCGATCAGCACACTCTTGTTACCGTCTGCAGGCAGACTGCCATCGATCTTCCATCCCGTGAGTTTCAGGAAAGCAACAGAAAGAGCGCGCAGCAGGGTGTTGATGATGGGTGTGTCGAATATCGTGTGGTGCATTGTCTGTCCTGTCGGTCGGGTCGCGAAGCGGCCCGCCAGGCGGTACACCACAATGCATTGAAAGGAGGGCGAATTATCCTGCAGTCGGCTGTTCAGGGCAACGCCAGCGTGAGTTTGCTGGCTATGATCCGGCACGGTGTCCAAACATTTCTATTACTTGTCCACTCGTTCGCGGGGCTTTCGGTTGGCCGGCGCTGCAGCGGTCTGCGGCCTGCTGCTGCTGTTGGATCGACTCCCGCGAGCGCCTTTGCCGCTCCCGGCCAGCGCGGCATGGCAGAGCACGGCCATATCATCCGACCCATACCGGCTCACTGTCACAGCACAAGGAAGAATCCCGGTCCCCGCCCACACACCGGTCGCGCACGCAAGTTCCCTGCTGGCGCTACCGGACACCCATCCATCGGTCTTGTTGGCGTTCTGGTTTGCCGGCACGCAGGAAAGTGCGCCCGATGTGCAGATTGCAGCCTCGCATTTCGACCGCGTTTCGCAGCGCTGGAGTGCCGCGCGCTTTGTGGCGGATCGGCACGCTCTGGCTCGGCAACTTGGTCATGGTTTGCGACGATTGGGAAATCCGGTGGCATGGCGCGACGACCAAGGCAGGATTCACCTCTTTGTGGTGGCGACGGGTCTGGGCGGCTGGGCCGCGGCCCGCATTGTGCACTTGCGGCAAAGCAGGGAAAACCAGGACTTTGCCGCGTTGTCATTTGACGTGGAGCGCGTCCTGCCCTTGTCCTGGTTGTGGAACATCAGTTTTCTTGTGCGAACTGCGCCGCTTGGGTTGAAGGATGGCGGCATGGTATTGCCGGTGCATTTTGAGATGAGCATCAAATACCCGGTCGCGTTGCGCTTTGATGCCGCCGGCGAGTTTCTCGGGATGGAGCGAATTTCGAGGCGCAAGCATCTGCTGCAACCGACCTTGCTGATGGCGACCGAGTCCCGCTGGCTGGCCATGATGCGGGATCAGCGCCTCGAGGGCAAGGTGGCGGTGGCGGAAACCCGGGACGGCGGGCAGAGTTGGACTGATTTGCCCGATTTGGCGTTGAGCAACCCGGATTCATCTGTGGCCGGACTGACCCTGGCGCCGGGGCAAATGTTTCTGGCCCACAACTCTTCGCCCAGGGACCGCACGGTGCTGGATTTGAGCGCTTCAGTCGATGGCCGAAGTTGGGTTCGGGCACAGGGCTTGGCCAGCGGAACAGGCGCCGCCGAGTACTCCTACCCGGCAGTGACATGGGCTGATGAAAGTTTGTGGGTCAGCTACACCGATCATCGCCAGGCGATCGCCTGGCAGCGATTTTCATACGCGCCAGCAATACGCTAGGAACTCATCCGTTCATGGATCACAGCGCCTTTTCTACGCTATTCCTTTCAACAGAAGCCCCCTTGCTGCCAGGCAGCGCAGCCATGCGGCTTGCCTTGTACGCCGGGTGGTCCATTGTCCTGGGCAGCGGCATGATGTTTCTCTCACGCAAATTGACCATGGCCTATCGCTTGGGTTTGAGCCTGTCAGTGATGTTCTGGACGCTGCTGGCCGGAGACGCATCGCCAGCCCATTGGCTCGGACTGGCGTTTCAAAGCCCCAGCCTGGTAAGTGTTGCGGTTTGCCTGGGATCGTTCCTGTGGAGCGCGTACCGACCGCAGGGGGGAGTCGGTCAGGCGTTGCGCTCTGATCCTGGCGCCCTGAGAATTCTGATGGCAGCAGGTATCGTGACGGGCTGGCTGATGCTGATCGACACGCTGGCCTTGTTGCCGGTCTCGCTTTACGCCTGGGGTTTTGGCTCCAGCGCCTTTGCTGCCGTGCTCGCGCTGGGGGCCTTGTTCTGGCTGACGCGGGGCTCGCTTGCATCGGCCCTGCCGCTGACGGTAATGGCCCTGTTTGCGATAAGCCGACTGCCGACCGGAAATATCTGGGATGCGTTGCTGGACCCCTGGTTGTGGCTGGCGCTTCAGACCGGGTGGCTGGTCAGCGCCGTGCGCCGACATCGGGCGGCAAGGGTCTTGTCAGCAACCACTCACGTCTGAACAACCAGCGCTGCGGCTGCCAAAGATTCCCCAAATGGATTTCACCAGCCTGATGCCGCCCCTTGATTTCCCAGCGTGAACCCAGCACGAGGCAGGACGGGGCGCAAGGCGGCGTCCGTTCCGAGGGATTTGACTGAAGCCAGATCACAGCGTCGTGGCTGGCCAGCAGGCGACTGAGTTCGATGGTGCTGGCATTGAGGGCGGCTCGCTCTTCACTATCGTAGGGAATGAACCGGTTGCCCGGCAGCAGGAACTCAAAGCGCTCGAATTGACCATTAAATCCGTTCGGCACGGCAATGCGGGCCTGATGGAGTTGGCCGCTCACTTCGCGGGCGTACTGACCGGAGTCGCCGTTCAACGGGGCGGTACTCAAACCAAAGCATGCGTAAACGGCAAAACAGGCGGCTACGGTGCAGGCCCGGGTCGAAGTGGGTCTGACTGCACCGACGATGACCAGCAACAGGCCGGCCACCATGGCAAGCAGGCTGGCACCAAGTTCGATGCCGCTGCCGATGCCAATTTCATGCGCAGCCCAGGCGATGCGTCCAAGACCGACAATGAGCACGCCGCAGACCAGCAAGGACAGCAGGAACCAGGCGCGCCCGACGCGCTGCCAGCACAGGGCCGTCAGCATGGCCAGCGCTGGCATCGCAGGGATCAGGTAGCGCGCCGAGCGTTGACTGGGCAGCGTAAACACGATCAACCAGACAGCGAGCCAGATCAGCAGGATGATCATGTGCACAGGCAGCGCGGCCGCACCGGGTCGGCGGCGCGCAAGCGCAACCCGGATGCCAAGTCCGATCAATCCGAGTTCGACAAAGGCCAGCAATCCGGCATTCTGCACATAGGCCATCAATTGCGCCCAGATGCTGGTGCCACCGCCAAAGACGGCAACCTGCCAATAGCCATTCTCACTTGATAACTTGCTGGCGTTTTCACCGATGACAAACTCGTTCCAGATGGCGCCGGGATCTGGGTCCAGCACAAACCACATGGCGAAAATAGCCAGTGCGATGGCGGCACTCAGCGCCACCTTCAAGCTGACACGCATGGCGCGGCGCCAGTTCACGCCAGGAGCGCTCAGCAGTTGCGCACACCACAATGTGGCCGCTGCCGGTGCAATCAGGATAAATGATTTGTAGGCCAGGCCCAGGCCGAGCGTCAACCCGAATCCGCCATGGACCAGCCAACCCGGATCACGGTCGGGCAGGTTGGCCGTTGGCCGCAGCCGGTGCCACAGCAAACAGAACACGGGCAGATTGAGCCAGAAGGTTTCCGGGGCGCTGGTGAGATAGGTGCGACCATAGCGGAAGGTGCAGAAAAACGCCAAGTAGACGCAGCCTGCCACGCAGGCGCTGCGAAGATTGCCGGTGATTTGCCAAAGGCTCCAGGCCACGGCGCCGGTGGTCAGCAGGGTGTAGAACAGGCTCGGCGCGCGCAGGGCCGCCAGACTCCAGTGGCGCCCCCAATCGCCGGCAACCATGGCCTGCCAGAAAAGAAGGGGCGGTTTGGTGTTGCGCATATGGTCGAGTTCGGACACCAGCGGCAGCCACTGCCTTGACGCGGCCGTCAGGCGGGCGATGTGGCTGTAGACCAGTTCATCACCGTTGCTCGGAATGTACTGCCCTCCCAGCCCGAAAAGGTAGACGCCGACGGCCAGCAGCAACAGGGTCAACCAGGTCAGAGTAGCGTTGTCAATGCGATGAGCCGCTACAGGCACAGGGCGCCTCATGACCTCTGCCGACCCCGGCCAAAAGTCCAGCGGTCATTGGCCAGAAAGTTGCTCACGCTGGCAATCACGATCGCGATCACGTTGGCCAACAGGTAGTGCAGTGCCTGGGACAGCCACAGCGTCAGGCCGTACTGCAGCGCAATCCCGAACCACGATGCCAGGGTATAGCGACCGAACTGCCCGAGCATCACTGCGCTCCCGTTCTGGCGCACTGCGTCCGGACCGCCCCGCTGCGTTGCCTCCCGCAAGCGGTCGGCCCAGGTCCACAACCGGTTCCAGGTGAAGTTGTTGACGGTGGCCACTGCGATCGCCATTGCCAGCGAAGCGTAGAGACGTTCGTGTGGTGCTGCGATGAAGGCAAACAGATGCTCCTGGGAAACATACAGAATCAGCATGTTGACCAGGGTGCCGCTCGCGCCCACCAAGCCGAACTTGATGTAGCGGAACTTCTTGAGCCACTGCAAGAGCAGAAAAACTCGTTGCTGCGCGCTATGGCGCCGGGTCATCACGGGGTGCTGCCAGTCATTGCCAAGGCGGCCAGGGCATCGGCCAGCACCGGGTCTGGCTCAATGCGCTTGAGGCACTGGTTGTCGCCATCGCAAAAAGTGTTTCGGTGGTTGTAGGCGGACAGGCAGGGTGAGCAGGCCAGTCCGGATTCGATTACTTTGGCGCGCGGCCCGAGAGGTCCATAAAGGCGACCCGTTTCGGGACCAAAAAAAACCATGCTGCGGATCGGCGTCAGGCTGGCAAAGTGGCCTGGTCCGCCGTCGTTGGTTATCAGCAAATCGGCGCCATGGAACAGCATCAGCAGTTCGCGGATGTCGCGTGTATAGCCGGTCAGGTTGACGCAATGGTCACTGGCGCTCTGCTCTTGCAGTGCCTGGGCCAGTTGCGCGTCCTCGCGCAAGCCGATGAGCCCGACGGCGTGGCCGTGGCGGCACAAGCCGGTTGCCAGTTGGGCGTAGTGGCCGGCTGGCCAGGCCCGCTCCGGCAGCACCCCGCCACCGGCGTACAGAAGCACAATTTTCCGATCACGCAGGCTCGGAAAATCGGCCAGCATCTGCTCTCGGTAGTCCCGCAGTTCATGGGCTGTGAACCTGACTGCCAGTCGCGTGTCACTCGGAAGCTCTCGCGCCGGGGCTGCCTTGTTGCGCGGCATACCAGCCGATTCGAGTGCATCCACCAGCGACAGGAATTGCTTGCTGATGTGCTGGTACGGGTTGTAGGGAATGGCCCGGTTGATGAAGCTGCCACGGTACAGGCCTTCTTGCGTGTGTGGCGTGAAGCCAGCGCGCAAAGGCGCGCCGCTCAGGTAGGACATCAGCGCGCTGATGCGCGAAAACAGTTCGCAGTCAATCACCGCATCCAGCGGCAAACGGCGCAGCGCCACGCTGACACGCCAGATGTCGCGCAGCAAGCCCAGGCCAGTACCGTCATCGAGCGCATGCAGGTGCTCCGCCTGAGCCAGTCCCAGCAGAAGAGAGACTTCCTGATTCTTCTTCAGTTGCAGGACATGGAGCGTGGCGTCCGGGTAGGCTCGTCGCAATGCTGCAAACATCGGACCGGCCAGCACGACGCTGCCCATCTCGGAAAGAAGGATGATCAGAATGTGGCGCGGTTGGTTGGGCAACCGCGGTGCTGGCCCGCGAGGGGCTCGCAACCTGGCCCATAACGACACAACGCCGCAGATCAACTGACCAGGCCAGCGGTCAATCCAGCGTTGTGTCGCGAGTTTCATGCGTCCCGGTTACGCTGTCAGTCGGACTACAGACCCGCCGCCGCCCGCAGCGCCTGGGCCTTGTCAGTCCGCTCCCAGCTGAATTCAGGCTCTTCGCGCCCGAAATGGCCGTAGGCCGCGGTCTTCTCGTAGATCGGTCGCATCAAGTCGAGCATCTGGATGATGCCTCGCGGGCGCAGGTCGAAGTGCTCCCGCACCAACTCGGCGATCATCTCATCGGAGATCACGCCCGTGCCTTCGGTGTAGATGGTCACATTCATCGGTTTGGCCACACCAATGGCATAGGCCACCTGAATCTGGCACTGCCGGGCCAGGCCCGCCGCCACAATGTTCTTTGCCACATAGCGCGCCGCATAGGCAGCCGAGCGGTCCACCTTGGTCGGATCCTTACCGCTGAAGGCGCCGCCGCCGTGCGGGCAGGCACCGCCATAAGTGTCGACAATGATCTTGCGCCCGGTCAGGCCGCAATCGCCTTGCGGTCCGCCGACAACGAAACGCCCGGTCGGGTTGATCAGGTACTTGGTATCGGCTGTCAGCCACTCTTTGGGCAACACCGGTTTGATGATGTCCTCAATCACGGCTTCGACAAAAGCCGGCTTCATTTTCAGGCCATCGCTCATCTCCGGGCTGTGCTGGCTTGACAGCACCACGGTGTCGATCGAGTGCGGTTTGCCGTCCACGTAGCGCAGGGTGACCTGGCTCTTGGCGTCCGGGCGCAGGAAAGGCAGACGACCGTCCTTGCGCAACTGGGCCTGACGTTCCATCAGCCGGTGCGCGTAGTAGATCGGGGCGGGCATCAACTCGGGCGTCTCGTTGCAGGCGTAGCCGAACATCAGGCCCTGGTCTCCGGCGCCGGTGTTCAGATGATCGTCCGACGCATGGTCGACGCCCTGGGCAATGTCGTTGCTTTGTTTGTCGTAGGCCACGAGCACGGCACAACCCTTGTAGTCGATGCCGTAGTCGGTGTTGTCGTAGCCGATGCGTTTGAGGGTGTTGCGCGCCACCTGGATGTAGTCGACGTGGGCGTTGGTGGTGATTTCACCGGCCAGCACCACCAGCCCGGTGTTGCACAGGGTCTCGGCGGCAACGCGCGACTTGGGGTCCTGCGTGAAGATTGCGTCGAGAATGGCATCCGAAATCTGGTCGGCAACCTTGTCGGGGTGTCCTTCAGAAACAGATTCGGAGGTAAAGAGAAAATCGTTCGCCATGGTTTCAAGCTCCAATTACAACAAGTTCAAAAATCGCGTTGCTTTGGCTTGGGTGCTTCGGCGAACGCTTTAGCAGAATTGTCAAAAAAAATGACAAGGCACAATGGCTCTTTGCGGCATTCAAGCCCATGTGTGTGTCGCCCTGCAAGTAGTTCCGTAACTCAGCGACCGTTCTATTTTATCCGAGTGATGATCAGCCTGTTAAAAATATTGTCAATGATGCCTTTGTGGCTGGCGCATGGGCTGGGTTGGGTCGCGGGCTGGTTGACTTTTCTTGCCTCAGGTGCCTATCGACGCCGTTTCCTAGCCAACGCGCGGCAAGCCGGGATTGACTGGAGGCAATGGCTGGTTGCCGTGGGAGAGAGCGGCATGCTGGTGGCGGAATTGCCGCGCCTGTGGCTTGGGCGACCGGTGCCGGTGCAATGGCAGGGTGCTGATGTTCTGGAGGCCGCGCTTTCGTTGCGCCGCGGCGTGCTCTTCCTGAGCCCCCACTTAGGCTGCTTTGAGGTCGCCGCCCAGGATTACGCGCAACGATACGGTCAGGCCGGTCAGCCAATGACGGCCCTGTTTCGTCCGCCTCGTCAACGGTGGTTGCGCGATCTGGTTTCCAGGGTGCGTGACCGACCTGGGCTGGCGACGGCCCCGGCCACGCTGGCCGGCGTCAAACAGATGATCAGGGCCCTGAAAGTCGGCCAGTCTGTTGGGTTGCTGCCTGATCAGGTGCCGCCTCAGGGGATGGGGCTGTGGTTGCCCTTCTTTGGTCGCGATGCCTACACCATGACGCTGTCGGCGCGACTTGCGCAACAGACCGGCGCCACCATCCTGCTGGCCTGGGGTGAGCGCCTGTCCCGGGGTCGGGGTTACAGGGTGCACGTAAGACCTTTGTCCGCCAGTTTGCCGGCTGATGTGGCGCAGGCGGTCGAACTGATCAACCGGGAAATGGAAGGGCTGATCTGCAGTTGCCCGCAACAATACCTGTGGGGTTACGCGCGCTACAAACAGCCGCGGCAGGAACTGTGATGCTGGGTCGCCTGTGGAGCCGGTTTGGGATCCTGATGATGCGCCTGCTTGCGCATCTGCCATTGGCCTGGGTGCGTCGGCTGGGCTACTTGCTGGGTTGGCTTCTTTACGTGCTGGTGCTGCCACGACGTCGGGTCGCGAATATCAACTTGCGACTTTGTTTCCCGGATTGGTCGATCGATCAGATTCGGGCCGTGACAAGGCTTACCTTTATTCACTTTGCACAGGCCTGGCTGGATCGCGGCTGGCTTTGGCACGGTTCGCCAGAACTGGTAAGGCGGCGCCTGAAGCTGTCTGGCGCACTCGAGGAGTTGCAGGGTACTGCGCCGACGGTCATCTTTGCCCCGCATTTTGTGGGGCTGGACGCGGGTTGGACTGCGCTGACCCAGCAGTTGACGCGCCACTTCACGACAATCTACACCGATCAGTCCAACAAACTGGTCGATGCCTGGATTCTGGCCGGGCGCCAACGTTTTGGTCGGGCGCGGCTGTTTGGCCGGATCGAGGGGGTCAAGACCATTGTGGCGGCACTGCGCGCCGGTGTCCCGCTGTATTTGTTGCCTGACATGAACTACGGCCCGCAAGAATCGATATTTGTGCCGTTTTATGGCGTCGCCGCGGCGACCGTGCCTTCGTTGTCACGCTTTGCCAGGCTGGCCCGTGCCAAAGTGGTGCCGGTGCTGACTCGCATGACTGCGCAGGGGTACGAAGTTCAGATCATGCCGGCATGGGCTGACTTTCCCTCGGCTGATCTCGAAGCGGACACGGCGCTGATGAACCTGCGCCTGCAGACTTTCATTGACGCCATGCCGGATCAGTACTTCTGGGTGCACAAGCGTTTCAAGGACCGCCCGCCGGGATTGCCCCCGGTCTACTGAACCAAGGCGCCGGATTCGGTGAATTCAGCGCAGAAATGGCGCGATGAGGCGCGCCACCTTATGCGGCTACTGAAACTTCTCGACGCTCATGCGGGCACGAAATCCGCTGGATGCGCCCAATGCCACAACAGCATGGCAACGTCATCGATGCCGTGCCGCTTGGTGGCCGAAAAGAGGCGAACTTCGCCGCCGCCGGCTTGCAGCTTCATGATCGACAGGGCCTTGTTCTGCTCGACGCGGGTCAGCTTGTCGGCTTTGGTCAGAATCACCAGAAATTTGAGTCCCTGCTGCACCCGCGGGCGGATGATGTCGAGCAGAATTTCATCGAGTTCGGTCAGGCCGTGGCGGGGGTCGCACATCAGTACGACGCCTTTGAGGTTCTCGCGCGTCACAAGGTAGTTGGCCATCACCTGCTGCCAGCGGATCTTGTCCTGCCTTGGTACAGCCGCATAGCCATACCCGGGCAGGTCGGCCAGTACCGCATCGGTCAGTCCCTGCTTGCCCAGCGCGAACAAATTGATGTGCTGGGTCCGGCCAGGTTTTTTTGACGCAAAGGCCAGTTGTTTTTGTTGCGTCAGCGTGTTGATACAGGTCGACTTGCCCGCGTTGGAGCGGCCGACAAAGGCAAATTCGGGCAGATCCAGCGATGGCAGAAATTGCAGTTGGGGTGCGGTCGTGAGGAAGCGGGCCGTGTGCAGCCAGCCCAGAGCGGCAGTGGTCGCAGCATCGGCGGCGCGATCGGGAGAATCGGAACTGAGCCTGGGCGTCGGTGGATTGGAGCTGGTGGTCATTGAGATTGAGGGGGTGATTCCCCTGTTCGCATTGTAGAATCAGTCTGTTTTGCTCACCTGATACGACATCCCCTATGAAGTTGTTTGCTTCCCTCCTATTTGCTGCCTCTCTGGCGGTCACGGTTTTTTCCGTCTCTTCGCAGGAGGCCAAGCCCGCCGCGCCCGGGCAGCCGGTTGCGGTCGCGCCAGCCAAGGCTGACATACCTGATCTTGCCAAAGGCGAGGCCAGCTTTGCCGCTGTCTGTGCGGCCTGCCATGCGCCTGACGGCAACTCGGTCATTGCGGTCAACCCCAAGCTGGCTCAGCAGCATCCCGAATACGTGCTGAAACAACTACAAGAATTCAAGTCGGGCAAGCGAGCCAATCCAGTCATGATGGGCATGGCGGGAACGCTCTCCGACGCGGATATGAAGAATGTTGCTTACTGGCTTAGCTCCAGGAGCGCCAAGCCCGGGGTTGCCAAGGACAAGGATCTGGTGAGCTTGGGTGAGCGCATCTACCGGGGTGGCATTGCCGACCGGCAGGTGCCGGCTTGCGCTGGTTGCCATAGCCCCAACGGTGCGGGCGTTCCGGCCCAGTTCCCGCGCCTGAGCGGTCAGCATGCGGACTACGCAGTGGCACAACTGATGGCCTTTCGCGACGGTGTCCGTGGCAACAGCCAGCAGATGGCGCAAGTCGCGGCCAAAATGAACGACCGCGAAATCAGGGCGGTCGCTGACTACGTCGCTGGTCTGCGCTAGGACACTGGCCCTTGCTGCTGGCCGCGTTGGGCGGGCCGGCTGGCTGCAGCCCTGGTCGCGAAGTGGGTAAGCGATTCCAGCCAGAATCTGCGCCGTCTCCGACTCTTTTTGAAGCGAGGACGTCAGAATGCTCATCCAGACCCGTCATGACGGTTTTCTTCACCCGGTTCCCAGCGAGATTACCAGCCGGCACATTTACCAGGATCGCCGCGATCTGATCAAACTCATGGCCAGTGGAACCGCTGGCGCGGTTTTGGCATCGTGGGCCTCCCGCTCCGGACTGGCGCAAAGCGACTCGCCACGTGCTGGCAAGCTGGCACCCCTGCAAAGCGTGAGATCGAGCCTGCCAGGCGCGGTCACGATGGAAAAGTTGACAGCCTACAAGGATGCCAGCAGTTACAACAACTATTACGAATTCGGTACCGACAAGTCGGACCCTGCTCAAAATGCGCACAGCCTCAGGAGCAGTCCCTGGACGGTCGAGGTCGAGGGATTGATAAAAAAGCCTGCCCGTTACGCGCTGGAAGACCTGCTCAAGCTCAGTGTGCAGGAAGAGCGGGTCTATCGTCTGCGCTGTGTCGAGGGCTGGTCGATGGTGATCCCGTGGGTTGGCTATTCTCTGAGCGAATTGATCAGGAAGGTGGAGCCGCTGGGTAGCGCCAAGTATGTGGAATTTGTGACACTGGCGGATCCAAAGGCCATGCCTTTTGTCGGTTCCAGGGTGCTGGACTGGCCCTATGTCGAAGGCTTACGCATGGACGAGGCCATGCACCCGTTGACGTTACTTGGTTTCGGGATGTATGGTGAAGTTCTACCCAACCAGAACGGTGCCCCGGTGCGCCTGGTGGTGCCGTGGAAGTACGGGTTCAAGAGCAGCAAGAGCATCGTCAAGATCCGATTTACCGAGAAGCAGCCGGGCACCGCCTGGAACAAGGCGGCGGCCAATGAATATGGTTTCTTTTCCAACGTCAATCCGGGCGTTGACCACCCGCGCTGGAGTCAGGCGACGGAGCGACGAATTGGCGAGGACGGTTTGTTGACCAGGAAGCGCAAGACACTGATGTTCAACGGCTACGAGGCCCAGGTCGGACAGTTGTACGCCGGCATGGACCTCAAGAAGAACTTTTGACGTCCAGGTCTTGGCGCCGCGATACCAACTTCATGTGAAGAGTCTGCTGCTGCATCGCTTTGCCAAACCGGTGCTGTTTGGTCTGTCGCTACTGCCTTCTTGCTGGTTGCTGTTTGCTGCCATTGACAATCATTTGGGTCCCAATCCGGCAGAAGCCCTGGTTCGATCAACGGGCGATTGGACCTTGCGTTTTTTGTGTCTGACCCTGGCCGTGACCCCATTGCGTGTTGCTGCCGGCATGCCGGCGCTGGCACGTTTTCGCCGCCTGCTGGGTTTGTTTGTCTATTTTCACGGCATCCTCCACTTGCTGAGCTACAGCTGGTTTGACATGGGTTTGGACATGGCGGATATCGCCAAAGACATTGGCAAACGCCCGTTCATTTTGGTCGGATTTTCGGCCTTGACGATGCTCACGGCACTGGCTTTGACTTCCTTCAACCGGGCGATCAGGATGCTCGGCGCAAAGCGTTGGCAGCAGTTGCACCGGTTGGTGTATGTCGTTGCGGGCCTGGCTATTTTGCATTTTTTCTGGATGCGCGCCGGCAAAAGAAATTTTGCAGAAGTCGCTGTCTACGCAGCCGTTCTGGGTCTGCTGCTGTTGTGGCGCTGGGTGCGCCGGATGAAGAAAAAGCCGCTTTAGTCGACGCTGGGGCAGGCAAGGTCGACAAGTTCACGAACATCGGGCGAATGACCCACTCGCCAGCAAGCTTTGAGCAGCCTCTGGGTCGGCTCCCGACCTAAGGCCTGATCGGTGAGGCCATGAAACTTCGCTTCCAGTTGCTCGTCGCTCATCGGTCTTTGCAGGGAGCCGATGGCATGTTCCACGAACACATGGACGTGGCGACCGTCCCTGAGAACTGCCGTGACATCAGCACTTGCCTCATCGATCGAATCATCGACAGTGGCGAAAACCTTGCGTCGCAGGGCCTGCATGTCGCTGCGCCTGACGATCTCGTCGGAGAACTCCGCTTCGGCGGCGCGTCCGAAAGTCAGTCCGGCGGCGCATCCATGGTAGACGCTGAACTTGGCTTGCAGCCCGTCCTGCGGCTCTTTCTTGCCGGTCAACTCGAGCACCAGCGAGTGCGCGCGCAGTTCGATACGTTCCACCTGATCCGGCGCAACGCCCTGATCGCGCAACTGACAGCAGGCGTCGATGGCCGGATGAATCACGATGCCGCAGGCAAAGGGCTTGTAGCTGTTGAACGAGATTTCAAAACGCTGACCAAGCTCGCTGCTGATCTCATTCCAGTCATTCTTGGTCGAGACGGTCTGCATGAAACCGCGCGCCGCCTCGAGCGCACGGGCACTTGCGGTGAAGCCCTGCTGCGCCAGCAGTGCCGACATCAGGCCGGCGCGCGCTGCGGCACCCGGATGAAAGGGCTTGGTCATGCTGCCAAACTGCTCGCGCATGCCCACCGGTTGCGAGGCCGCGATGCCCAGCGCCATCGTGGCCTTCTGGGTGTCGAGTTTGATCAGTCGGGCACAGCCGGCGGCTGCCCCCAGTGTTCCGGTGGAGCCGGTAATGTGCCAGCCTCGATCGTAGTGATCGGGGTAGATGGCGTTGCCGACGCGGCAACTCACGTCGATGCCCAGCACCAAGGCGTCGATCAGGTCGCGCCCCGATGCTTGCGTGCGCTCGGCCAGAGCCAGCAAGGCGGAGGCGACCGGCCCGGCCGGATGGATGATGGTCTTCAGGTGAGTATCGTCAAAGTCAAAAGTGTGCGAGCTAATGCCGTTGAGTAGTGCGGCGCTGGCCATGTCGACCTTGTCTGTGCGGCCCAACACGCTGGCCTGCGACGCCGGTTGCAGGAGTTTGACAGCCGCCAGAGCCGCCCTTGCGGCCTCATGTTGTGCAGCACCAACGGCGCAGCCCAGCCAGTTCAACAAAGTGCGATGCGCTTCGTGGTCAACCGCGTCGCTCCATCCACGCTCCAGATAGCCAGGATGCGTGGCGACGAAGCGGGCTAGCATCTGCGTAACGGGGGGGGCGTTCTGGTCGGCGCTGACCTGGGTGTTGCGGGCCATGTTCTTCTGGTAAGGATTGACGAGGGTGGGCGGCTCAGTTGTCGAGTTGGATCTTGCGGTCCCTGGCCAGACGGGTCCAGCGCTCGATATCGGTCTTGATGAAGCCGGCAAACTGCTCGGGTGACATGACCTGCGGTTCGATCGCCTCGACCGACAGCTTCTCGCGCAGTTCAGGCGCGCGCAAGACCAGCGCCAGCGTTTCGTTGAGCTGGCGCACGATGGGCGCGGGCATTCCGGCAGGCCCGACAACACCGTACCACTGTTGTGCGTCAAAGCCCTTGAAACCTGACTCATCGAGTGTCGGCAAATCCCTGAACTGTGGATGCCGCTGAAGGCCGGTCACCGCCAGCGGTCGCACCCGGCCCGACCGAATATGCGGGATTGCGGCTGCCAGACCGGGGAACATGGCCTGCGTCTGCCCGCCAATCAGGTCCGTGAATGCCGGAGCAACCCCGCGGTAGGGAATGTGCACCATGAACGAGTTGATTTGCAGCTTGAACAATTCCATAGTCAGGTGGGTCAGCGAGCCCTGACCGGCGGAACCGTAACTGATGCGCCCCGGATTATTCTTCACAAAGTCAATGAACTCCCCGATGGTCTTGACCGGCAGGGCCGCATTGACGACCAGCACGTTGGGTGTGGCGCCGATCATGCCGATGGCGCTGAAGTCCTTCACCGGGTCATAGGGGAGCCTGCGCGTGGCGGGGCTGGTGCCATGCGTTGCCACGTAGCCCTGCATCAGCGTGTAGCCATCCGGCGCGGCGCGGGCGGTGGCCTGGCAGGCGATAACACCGCCGCCGCCGCCCTGGTTGTCGACGACAAAGGTCTGCTTGAGTTGCTGGCCCCAGCGTTCGGTCACGGTGCGTCCGACCATGTCGCTGCCGCCACCGGCCGCCACCGGCACGATATAGCGGATCGGCTTCGCTGGGTAGCTTGCTTGCGCCGGCACCGGACTGGGCGAAAGGGCCAGGGCAGGCGCCGCCTGCAACAGGGTGCGTCGTCTCATGAGCTTGACTCCGGGTTGCCACTCGACCGCAAGGACTCGGTTCGCATCTGGTCCTCGATCGTCTCACGCCGGCGAATCAAATGCGCCTGCTTGCCTTCAACCAGCACCTCGGCCGCGCGTCCGCGCGAGTTGTAGTTGCTGGCCATGCTCATGCAGTAGGCCCCGGCTGAGAGCACAGCCAGCAAGTCCCCAGGTTGCACTGCCAAGCTACGTTCATGACCAATCCAGTCGCCGCTTTCGCAGACAGGGCCCACCACATCCCAGCAGTTGGGTTTCTCGGATCGAGGCTTTAGCGGCACGATCTGGTGAAACGCCTGGTACATGGCGGGTCGTGGCAAATCGTTCATGGCGGCATCGATGATGCAGAAATTCTTGTCTTTACCGGTTTTCAGGTAAAGAACCTCGGTCAGGCAAACGCCGGCGTTGCCAACGAGCGAGCGGCCCGGTTCGATCATCAATTGGCGATCACCAAAGTTGCGGGCATCGAGCCTGGCCAGCAATCTTTTCCAGAGCTGGTCCGCAAAGGGAGGCGTTTCGCCGTTGTAATCGATGCCCAGGCCACCACCAAAGTCGATGTGCCGAATCGGAATGCCGGCCGCTTCGACGCTTTCAACAAGATCGAGCATGCGGTCAATGGCATCAAGATATGGCTCTTCCTGGGTGATCTGCGAGCCGATGTGACAGTCGATGCCGACCACTCGCAGGCCGGTCAGGGTTGCGGCGCGCCGGTAGCTTGAGAGGACCCGATCATGGGCGATGCCAAACTTGCTGTTCTTGAGGCCGGTGGAAATATAGGGATGTGTTTTCGGGTCGACGTTCGGGTTGACGCGAATGCTGACAGGCGCGCGCAGGCCCATGGACAGGGCAACTTCGTTGAGTGTGTCGAGTTCGGCCTCGCTCTCGACGTTGAAGCAGCCGATGCCGGCGTCCAG
>CAIMBE010000278.1 GCA_903839085.1 uncultured beta proteobacterium
GACAAGGTCAAGTACCTGGTGCTCGCGGCCATCGAGCGCGACGAGAACGGGGTAAAGAACTACAACATCGACAGCGCGCTTCGCCTCGTGACACTGAAGCTGGTCGGCTACACCGAGGTCATCCACACCCTGTCCCCGCGCTTCGTTCAGGACGCTTCGGTGGTGCTGTTCGGCGGCCTGGCCAAGGAGCGGCCCTACCCCGGCTCGACCACCGTCACCACGGTCAACGGCGGCATCACGAGCATGATCAGGACGCTTGCGGTGGAACTGGCCCCGGTGCGATTCAACGCCGTGCATCCGGGCGTGGTCGGCGACACACCGGCCTGGAGCGGCAAGCCGCCCGAGGTCCTTGAGCGGATCCGGGTGCGCACCCCGATCGGCCGCCTGGCGACCACCGATGACGTCGTCAGTTCGGTGATCTTTCTTTTGGACAACCGGTCCGTCAACGGCGTCAACCTGAACGTCGATGGCGGCTGGCTGCTGCTTTGAATTTCTTGCGTTCGAACTATTTTTACAGAGAAGGAGACAAACATGAAACTCAACAAACGCCTGATGCTGAGGGTTGGTGGCGCGCTCTTGTCGCTCGGCCTGCTCGGAGTGCAACCGGTTGGCGCGGCGACACCCGCGGGGCCGCCGATCCGCATCGGCAGCACGCTCGCGCTGACCGGGCCGCTCTCGGCGACCGCCATCATCCACAAGCTCACGGGTGAAATCTACGTCGAGCAGTTGAACAAGCGCGGCGGGCTGCTGGGACGCCCGGTCGAATGGACGGTCAAGGACGACCAGTCCAAGCCGGATCTGGCACGCACGCTGTACGAACAGCTGGTCACCGTCGACAAGGTCGACCTGCTGATGGGCCCCTACGCCACCGGCAACATTCTCTCGGCCATCGGCGTGGCGCAGAAATACCAGAAGGTGCTGGTTCACCACACCCTGGGCATACCGAGCCTGGCCAAGTACGACATGCAGTTTCCGGCCTGGTCGGTCGGCTACGATCCGGCGACCACCGTCCCCAACACCCTGTTTGACGCGCTCGCCGCCACACCGAAGTTCCCCAAGACGATCGCCATCGTCACCAGCAAGTTCCCGTCCGTCTACATGATGTCGGTCGGCGCGCGCGAGGTGGCGAAGAAGCGCGGCGTCAAGGAACTGCTGTTCCTCGAATGGGAGTTCGGCAACAAGGATTACGGCCCGATCGCAGCCCGCGTCAAGGATGCCAATCCTGATTTCGTTTTCGTCGGAGCGATCGGCCTGGAGGGCAACCTGCTGCTCGAAGCCATGAAGAAGATCGACTACGTGCCGCCACTGCAGTACCACATGTACCCGGCACCCGGCCCGCTGGCGGTTGCGCCGGGCGGGGAACGCGCGCTCGCCGCATCGATCTTCGAGCAGCATCCGCCGTTTACCAACAACCCGGTCGCCGCCGAATTCGTCAAGATCTTCAACGAGCGCGCCAGCAAGGCCGGCCTGCCGGACAACTCGGTGGAGACCCAGGCTGCGGCCTCGTTCTCGGCCTGGCAGGTGCTCGAGGCCGCGGTCACCGCGACCAAGGGTCTGGACGACAAGGCGATTGCCCAGTGGCTCAAGAAGAACCGCGTCGACACCATCCAGGGTCAGCTTCGCTTTGACGGCCCGAGCAATTTCGGCGATGACCTGATGCGCGTCAAGCAGGTGCAGAACGGCCACTGGGTCACGGTCTGGCCCAAGGAATGGGCCGCTCCCGGCGCCAAGCTGCTCACCAACTAAGGCGCGCTGAAACGATGACTTTCCCGAGCTTCACGCTGCTCGGCCAGTCCCTGCTGTCCGGAATCTTCATCGGATCGCTCTACGGACTGCTGGGGCTTGGGCTGAGCCTTTCCTGGGGGATGCTGCGCCAGATCAACCTGGCACACTTCGCGCTCGCCTTCCTGGGCGCTTATCTCACCTTTCATCTGACCACCTTTGCCGGCATGGATCCGCTGCTCACGCTGGCGCTGATCCTGCCCGGCTTCTTTGCCTTCGGCGTGCTGATGCAATGGCTGTTTTCGCGCTTTTCCATCAGCCCCTTCAATTCGCTTCTGGTCACCTTCGGCTTCACCGTGATCATCGAGAGCCTGATCCAGTCGATCTGGACCGCCGACTACCGCCGGCTAGAGTCCGTCTACGGTGGCATGAAATTCAAGGTCGGCACCCTCTACCTGCCGCTGCCTGAACTGTTCACGCTGGGCCTGGCCATCGCGCTGGCGCTGTGCACCTGGGCCGCCCTGCGCTACACCGATCTGGGCAAGGCGATGCGGGCCGCCGCCGAGGATGCGCAGATCGCCACAGCCTTTGGCATCAACGAGCGCATGCTGGCGCTCCTGCTGTCGGGACTGTCTGCCGCCTTTGCCGGCGTGGCCGGACTGTGCCTGGCGCTGAGCTACACGCTCTCGCCATCGCAGATCTACGCCTGGATCGGCGTCGTCTTCGCCGCGGTGATGATCGGCGGACTGGGCCGACCGATCGGCCCGCTGGTGGCCGGGATCGTGATCGGCGTCAGCGAAGCCCTGACCATGGCGGTGATTTCGCCGGCCTGGGCGCCGCTGGTTTCCTTCTCCCTGCTGATCTTCGTGCTGCTCGTTCGCGCGGAGAAAATCTAGCATGAAGACGCCTGCACCGGCAGCGGTGACTGCAATCGGCCTGCTGTTCGTGGCCATCCCCTTTGTCGGCCTGCCGCCGTTCTACGAATCTTTCCTCTACCTGATCTTCTCGGCCGTGGTGCTGGCCACCTCCTGGAACATTCTTTCCGGCTACTCGGGCTACTTTTCCTTCGGCCACGGCGCCTTCTTCGGCGCCGGCATGTACACCACCGCCACCCTGGCCGGTCGCCTTGACGTGCCCTTCCTCTGGACCCTGCCCGCGGCCGGTCTGGTCGCAGCGCTGCTGGGTCTGGGGATCGGAGCCGTCGTCTTTCGCCTGCGCCGCTTGCGCGGCGAGCTGTTCGCCCTGCTCACCCTGGCGGTCACCTTCGTGCTGGCCACCATTGTCCTGAACACGCCGATCGACGGCGGCCAGGGCGTTTCGCTCTCCTCGGTGCCGTTGCCGGCGCTGCTCTCCTCGCCGTCCTCGACGCTTTACGTTCTGGGACTGGCGATGGCGGCCCTGACGCTGTGGATCGCCTACACCATCTACGGCTCCAAGCTGGGCACCGGCCTGTTCGCGATCCATGACGACGAGGACGTGGCCGAGGTGATGGGGGTGCCGACCTTCCGCTACAAGCTCATGGCCTTCGCCATCTCCTGCAGTCTGGCCGGAATTGCCGGCGGCATCCACGCCATGTTCATCTCCTACATCACGGTGGGCGAGACTTTCTCGATCATCGTGCCCCTGAACGTGGTCCTGATGAGCGTGCTCGGCGGCACCCGCCACTGGCTCGGCCCGGCGGTCGGGGCAACCGTGATCACGGGTCTGCTCTATGGCTTCACCGCGGGCGACTATCCGGTGGCCGGCCGCGCCGCCGTCGGCCTCATCCTGATCGTCGTCATCCTGTTCATGCCCGAAGGACTGCTCGGCCGTTTCATACCGCGTCTGCAGCGCCGGCGGCGCGATGGGGCGGCCCCGGCCGATGCCGCACCCTTGCGAACGCCGGCGCCGGTCACGCCCGCCGCCACCGAAAAAGACCAGCCGCTGCTCAAGATCAGCGGCCTGTCCAAGGCGTTCAGCGGCGTGCAGGCTCTGGACGGTGCTGACGTCGAGGTGCGACGCGGCGAGATCCTGGGCCTGGTCGGGCCCAATGGGTCGGGAAAATCCACGCTCATCAATCTCGTCAGCGGGCACTTCGGATCGGATTCGGGACGCATCGTGTTCGACGGACGCGACATCGCCGCGCTGAGCGCCCACCGCGTGGCCCAGTCCGGCATTGCACGCACTTACCAGATCCCGCGCCCTTTCGCGCACCTGAGCGTGCTGCAAAACGTCACCCTGCCCGCCATGTTCGGCCGTGCCGCGCTGGATCGCTCCGCCGCCGAGCAGGAGGCGCGCTACTGGCTGGAGTTCACCGGACTGGCCGACAAGGCCGATGTGCTGCCCGAAGCGCTCAATCTGCATCAGCGCAAGTTCCTCGAACTCGCGCGCGCGCTCGCCTCCAGGCCGCGCTTGCTGCTGCTCGACGAAGTGCTGTCGGGTCTGACGCCCTCCGAGATCGGGCATGCGATTACGACCATCCGGGCGATCCGCGACCTGGGCGCGACCATTGTTTTCGTCGAGCACGTGATGCACGCCGTGATGGAACTGAGCGACCGCATCGTTGTCTTGAACTACGGCAAGGTGATCGCCGAGGGCAGGCCCGAGGACGTGATGCGCCGACCCGAAGTCATCACCGTCTACCTGGGCAAACCCCATGCTTGAACTCGATCGCATCCAGGTCTGCTATGGCGCGGCCACGGCGCTGTGGGATGTCTCGATCCGGATCGGCGCGGGCGAACTGGTCTGCGTCGTCGGACCCAACGGCGCCGGCAAGACCACCCTGATCGACGCCATTGCCGGTCTGAACCGCATCACGGCCGGCACCCTGTCGATCGACGGCCGCAGTCTGAACCGACTGCCCCGGCACCAGTTCTGCGATCAGGGCATTGCCCTGGTTCCGGAGGGACGACGGCTCTTCACCACCATGAGCGTGCGCGAGAACCTCGAACTCGGCAGCTACCGCTCGGCCGCGCGCGCCCATCGGCAGCAGTCCCTGGAGCGGGTGCTGGCGATCTTTCCGGCGCTCAAGACGCGCCTGGAGGCGCCTGCGGGCGCGCTCTCTGGCGGCCAGCAGCAGATGGTGGCGATCGGCCGGGCGCTGATGGCGCAACCACGGCTGCTGCTGCTCGATGAACCCTCGCTCGGGCTGGCCCCATCGATCGTGCTCGAAATGTTCAAGGTCATCCAGGACATCAACCACAGCGGCGTCGCGGTGCTGCTGGTCGAGCAGAACGTGGCCATGGCGCTGGAGATCGCAGGCCGCGCCTACGTTCTGGAGGAAGGTCGGATCATTGCCACCGGTTCGCCCGAAGCGCTGATGGCGCAGTCCCATATCCGGCGCGCCTACCTTGGCCGTGACGCCTGACACGAACGCGGCTGAAGATAAACTTTCAATGAAATCAAACAGGAGAACACATGTCAAGTAAACTTTTTTCCCCCATCGAATTGCGCGGCCTGAAGCTTTCAAACCGGGTCGTCGTTTCGCCGATGTGCCAGTACATATCGGACGATGGCTGCTCCAATGACTGGCATCTGATGCATTACGGGCAGTTCTCCATGGGCGCGGCGGGTCTGGTGATCACGGAGTCCACCGGCGTCAGCCCCGAGGGCCGCATCACGCACAAGTGCGCCGGCCTGTACAGCGACGCGCAGGAAGTCGCCGCCAAGCGCGTGGTCGACTTCTGCAAGAAATTCGGCGCTGCGGCGATCGGCATCCAGCTCGGCCATGCCGGGCGCAAGGCCTCCACGCTGCCACCGGCGCTGGGCGGGCGCTCGCTGACCCGGGACGAGAACGCCTGGACCACCTTCGCTCCCTCGGCCCTGCCCTACGCACCGGACTGGCAGGTGCCCAAGGCGATGGAGCGCAGCGACATGGACAAGGTCAGGGCCGACTTCGTCAGCGCCGTGCAGCGCGCCGATCGGGTCGGCTATGACCTGATCGAATTTCACGCCGGCCACGGCTACCTGATGCACCAGTTCCTGTCGCCGCTGGCGAACCAGCGCAGCGACGACTACGGGGGCAGCGCCGGGAACCGCATGCGCTTTCCGCTCGAGGTCTTCGCCGCCATGCGCGCCGCGTGGCCCGCGACCAAGCCCCTGGGCGTGCGCGTCTCCGCCGTGGACTGGGTCGAAGGCGGGCTGACGCTGGAGCAGACGGTCGCGTTCGCCACAGAGCTCAAGAAACTGGGCTGCGATTATGTCGACGTCTCCTCTGGCGCGCTCGACCCGCGCCAGCAGGTCCCGTTTGCGCCGGGCTACCACGCGCCGATGGCGGCGCGCGTGAAGCAGGAGGCTGGCGTCGTGACGCGCACCGTGGGGCTGATCGCCGACGCCCGCCTGGCCGAGCAGATCATCGCCTCCGGTCAGGCCGACATGATCGCCATCGCCCGCGCTGCCATGTGGGACCCGCGCTGGGCCTGGCACGCAGCGCTCGAACTTGGCACCGAGGCCCAGTACCCGATCCGCGCAACGCCCTGCCTGCCCAAGCTGCGGCCGCAGATTTTTGGCACCAGGACCGCTTAAGGAGAGACCCATGAAATACAACCGACCGCACGCCAAGGCGAGCTGGGGCACGATGGCCAAGGATTGGGAGAAAGGCGTCGACTACGCGCGCCTGATCCGCCAGCGTTTCGAACGCGCGCAGGCCGCCGTCAAGGCCGCCGGCCTGGGCGGCGTGCTGTGCTTCAACGTCGACAACGTGCGCTACATCACCGGCACGCACATCGGCGAATGGGTGCGCGACAAGTTCGACCGCTACGCCCTGTGTCCGGCCGATGGTGAGCCCTATCTGTGGGATCCGGCGCCGCCGGCCAAGCGCATCAGCAGCCCCTGGATCGCCGAGCGCGTCGGCGCGCCGGTCAGCAACATGCAGGGCGCCCTGCCGCCGTCGATGAACGTGCAGGACGAGTTCGCCCAGCAGATCAAGAAGATGCTGGTGCACTACGGCATCGACAAGAAGCCGCTGGGCATCGACCTGCTCGAGCTGCCCATGCTGCGCGCCCTGGAAAAGGCCGGCATCGAGGTCGTCGACGGCCAACAGGCCATGCTCGACGCGCGCGAAGTCAAGACCCCCGACGAGATCGAGCTGCTCAAGGTCGCCGCGTCGATGGTGGACGGCACCTACTACGACATCTGCAAGGCGATCCGTCCGGGCGTGCGCGAGAACGAGCTGGTGGCGATCGCGCACGACCGGCTGTTTCGCATGGGCTCGGAGCGCGTCGAGTGCATCAATTCGGTCGCCGGTCCGCGCGGCACGCCGCACTCGCACACTTTCTCGGACCGCATCATCCAGCCGGGCGACATGATCTACCTGGACATCATGCATTCCTTCAACGGCTACCGCACCTGCTACTACCGCACCTTTGTGTGCGGCCTGCCCAACGACCACCAGCTCGAGGCCTACGACCTCGCCTCCAAGTGGATCAGCGCCTCGATCGACGCGATCCGCCCCGGCGCCACGGTTGAGGACGTGGCCAACAGCTGGCCTGCCGCCGAGGAATTCGGCTACCGCAACGAGGACGAAGCCTTCCTGCTGCAGTACGGCCACGGCATCGGCCTCTCGCTCTGGGAGCGCCCCATCATCAGCCGCCGCTTCAAGGGCCAGAACACGGTCCTCAAGGAGGGCATGGTGTTCGCCGTCGAGACCTGGAAGGGCGCGGCCGACGGCTCCGGCGCGGCCCGCATCGAGGAGGAAGTGGTCGTCACCAAGAGCGGCTGCGAGGTCATCACCAACTTCCCGTCGGACCGCCTGATCTCCTGCGGCCTGCCCGGCTGCGACGTGTTCTGAACTTGCCGGCGCCAGTCATTGCGAGCGCAGAGAAGCAATCCATGCCTCTGACTTGCCACAATGGATTGCCGCGTCGCTTTGCGCCTCGCAATGACGATGCCGGGGCACCTCCGGCGAAGATTCCGGTCAGCATCCTGACCGGCTTTCTGGGCAGCGGCAAGACCACCCTGCTCAACCGCATCCTGCGCGAGCCGGGCTTCGAGCGCACCGCCGTCATCGTCAACGAGTTCGGCGACATCGGCATCGATCACGACCTGATCGATGCCAGCGACGACGCGGTCGTCCTGCTGGAGAACGGCTGCCTGTGCTGCGCCGTGCGCAGCGACCTGGTCGCCACCCTGAGCAGTCTGCACCAGCGCCGGGCGCAGGGCAGCATCCATGCCTTCGACCGCGTCGTGATCGAGACCTCGGGCCTGGCCGAGCCGACGCCGGTGCTCGAGGTGCTGCTGTCCGAGCCAAGCGTCAACGCCCGCTTTGTGCCGGCCGGCATCGTGACCACCGTGGACGCCGTGAACGCCGCTGCCACGCTGGACGCCCACATCGAATCGGTCCAGCAGATTGCGCTGGCGGACCGCGTGGTCATCACCAAGACGGATCTGCCTGACCTGCCGGGCGCGAGCGTGCAGGCGCTGCAGGACCGCGTCCGCGCCCTCAATCCGCAGGCGCAGATTGTTCTTGCTTCGGACTCGCAGGAGGCCGGCGCCTTGCTGCGCTTCACGCCGCAGCAGTTGCTCAGCCACGGCTGGAGCGAGGCCAGCCCCGATGAAGCGGCGCTGGCGCATGGGCAGCAGCACACCCATGCCCACCAGCACGCACAGCACGACCGGCGCATCCAGCGCTTGAGCATCGTGCGCGACGACCCCTGGGACCTGCGCACGCTCGAACTCCTGCTTGACGCCCTGTCGCAGAACGCCGGGCCGAACATGCTGCGGGTCAAGGGCATCATCGCCATCGAGGAAGAGCCGACACGGCCGGTGGTGCTGCACGGCGCGCAAAACCTGGTGCACAAGCTCGAGTGGCTGGCGCAATGGCCGAGCGCGGACCGCCGCACGCGAATCATGTTCATCACGCGGGACATCCCGGCGGCGCAAGTGCGCGACATCATCGACGCGATCGAGCGTCTGTCCAGTCGCACGCGTCAGGCGCGCCTGCGCGCCGCGCCGTCCGATCAACTTATCTAACGCGAATGCAAGACCATGCCAACCATCACCAAACTCAAATACATGACGCCCTGGATCGAAGTCGCTTCGACAGCGCAGGACTGGGACGATGTCGGTCGCACCGAACTGCTGCGCATGCACTATCACCTGCATGTGATCCGCGCCTTTGAAGAGGCGGTGCTGGAGATGGAAAAACTCGGGCTGGTGCACGGCCCGCTGCATTCGAGCATCGGGCAGGAAGGCGGTGCCGTCGGGTCGATCGCGCCGCTGACCTCGGGCGACATGATCACGGGTTCGCATCGCGGCCACCACCAGTTTCTGGCCAAGTGCCTGCGCCACATCGATCGCGCTGACTACGACCCGCGCAAGGCGCCCTTCCCCGCCGATGTGCGTGACCTGCTTTACCGCAGCCTGGCCGAAATCATGGGCCTGTCCGATGGCTTCTGCAAGGGACGCGGCGGCTCCATGCACCTGCGCTGGGTCGAAGCCGGCGCCATGGGGACCAATGCCATCGTCGGCGGCGGCGTGCCGATCGCCAACGGCCTGGCCTGGGCCAAGAAACGCCAGGGCCAGGGCCGTGTGGCCTACACTTTTTTTGGCGACGGCGGCGCCTACATCGGTTCGGTTCCGGAGTCGATGAATCTGGCCGCGCTTTGGAATCTGCCGATCTGCTTCTTCATCGAGAACAACGGCTACGCCGTGGCGACCAGGATCAACGAGCAGACCAGGGAGACGCGGCTCTCGTCGCGCGGCGGCGCCTTTGCCATTCCGGCCTACCGCGTCGACGGCATGGATCCGGTGGCGGTGCGGCTGGCCTCGAACATGGCACTGGCGCACATGCGCACGGGTGGCGGGCCGGCCGTCATCGAGGCGCTGGTCTATCGTTTCTTTCACCATGGCGGCTCACTCCAGGGCAGCGCCTTTGGCTATCGCGAAAAAGAGGAAGAGGCGAACTGGAAAGCACGCGACCCCTTGGCGCGCATGGCGCGCGAGCTGGTGCAAAGAAAATGGTTGTCGCCCAAGCAGAACGAGGCGATCCGCCAGCACGCGCTCAGCGCCATGGCCGAGGTGGTCGAGCGGCTGACCGAGGTGGCCGAGGGCAAGCGCCGCATCAGGCCGCAGCTCTGGCCCGGCACGGATTTTCGCGATCAGGGCCTGCGCGGTGATTTGTCCGAGTTCAATGGCCTTCGCTTCGAGGAGCAGGAAACGGCCAGCGGACCGATCGGCGACGTGACCTTTGTCGACGCCGTGGCGCAGGTGATGCAGCGGCGCATGGAAACCGACGAGCGGATCTTCTGCATGGGCGAGGACATTCACCGCCTAAAGGGCGGCACCAACGGCGCGACCAAGGGGCTCGCCGCACGTTTCCCGGACCGCATTGTTCCAACCCCGATCGAGGAGCAGGGCTTTGCCGGGCTGGCCGGCGGCGTGGCCAGTGAAGGCAGCTACCGCCCGGTGGTCGAGTTCATGTACGCCGACTTTGTTCTGGTCGCGGCCGACCAGGTGTTCAACCAGATCGGCAAGGCGCGCCACATGTTCGGCGGCGACTCGCCGATGCCGCTGGTGCTGCGCACCAAGTGCGCCATCGGCACCGGCTACGGCTCGCAGCACTCGATGGACCCGGCCGGTCTGTATGCCATGTTCCCGGGCTGGCGTATCGTCGCGCCATCAACGCCGTTCGACTATGTCGGCCTCATGAACAGCGCCCTGCAATGCGAAGACCCGGTGCTGGTGATCGAGCACACCAGCCTGTACAACAGCACGGGCAAGGGGCCGCTGGAAGATCTTGACTACTACATCCCCCTGGGCAAGGCCAAGGTGGTCCGGCCCGGCACGGCGTTCACGGTGCTGACCTATCTCGCGATGACCCCGCTGGCGGTGCAGGTGGCCGACGAGATGGGCATCGATGTCGAAGTCATCGATCTGCGCTCGCTGGACCGCGCCGGCATCGACTGGGACACGATTGGCGCGAGCGTGCGCAAGACCAACAGCGTGGTGGTGCTGGAACAGGGCCCGCTGACCGGCTCCTATGGCGCCATGCTGAGCGACGAGATCCAGCGCCGCCTGTTCGACCACCTCGACCAGCCGGTGCAGCGAATCCATGGCGCCGAAGCCTCGCCGTCGGTCTCCAAAGCGCTGGAGCGCGCGGCCTACGTCGGTCGCGAGGAAGTTCGCGCCGGATACGAGCAGATGCTGCGCGCCGTTGGCCGCTCGGTCTGAACCGGAGCACGACCATGACTTCCAACGCCAGGGGCTTGCCGGGACTGCGCGGCACCGATCACATCGGTTTCACCGTGCCCGATCTCGATGCGGCCGTCGACTTCTTCGTCAACGTCATTGGCTGCGAGGCCTTCTACGAACTCGGGCCCTTCAAGGCCGACGACGACTGGATGCAGACCCATCTGGACGTGCATCCGCGCGCGCTGATGCAGCGCCTGAGTTTCCTGCGCTGCAAGCATGGCTCGAACTTCGAAATCTTCCAGTACGAAGCGCCCGACCAGAACCGTCGGCAACCCCGCAACAGCGACATCGGCGGCCATCACCTGGCGTTCTATGTCGATGACATGGCTGCCGCCGTGGCCCATCTCAAGGCAAACGGCGTGCGCGTGCTGGGCGAGCCAACCCGCAGCAAGGGAGCCAGTGCCGGCCAGTCCTGGGTCTATTTCCTCTCGCCCTGGGGCATGCAGCTCGAACTGGTGAGCTACCCCGGCGGCAAGGCTTACGAGAAGGACACCGAGCGCCGCCTCTGGCACTGCGCCCGGCCCCAGGAATGAAGACGCCGAACCAGGCGAACAAGGAATAAGCATGGCAATTGAAATCAGGCTGCCCTCACTGGCCCCCTCCATCGAGGAGGTGACGCTGGTGCGCTGGCTGAAGAAACCGGGTGACGCGGTCAAGGCCGGCGATGTGATCGCCGCAGTGGAAACCGACAAGGCGCTGGTGGATCTGGAAGCCAGCGACGAGGGCCTCATCGGCCAACTGTTTGTCGAGGCGGGCGCCAAGGTCAAGGTCGGGGCGGTGATTGCCGTGCTGGTCAAGCCGGGTGAGGCCGTGCCTCAGGGCCCCGCAAACCAGGCCGTTACTGTGGCACTGACCCAGCCGGCCGCGTTGGCAGTGGCGCCAGCGCCCGCCATGCCCGAAAGCGCCAGTGCGCCAGCGGCAACCGGCAACGGGCGTGTTCTGGCCAGTCCGCTGGCCCGTCGCCTGGCATCGCAGGCCGCACTGGACCTCTCGGCCCTGCGCGGCTCCGGTCCGAATGGCCGAATCGTCAAGCGCGACGTCGAGGCAGCGCGGCTGGCCGGTGCTGACGCCGCGCCGGCCAGTCGCACGGCCGGACTGGCAGCCGAGTACGAAGATATCGAGCACAGCGCGATGCGCCGCACCATTGCCCAGCGCCTGAGCGCGGCCAAGCAGCAGGTGCCCCACTTCTACCTCACCATCGATTGCGAACTCGACGCACTGATCCAATTGCGCAGCAAGTTCAATGAGGCCGTCCCCGCCGGAAGATTGTCGGTCAACGACTTCATCGTCAAGGCCGTCGCGCAGGCGATGGGCCAGGTGCCTGCGGTCAACGCCTCGTGGACCGAGGCAGCGATCCGGCGCTACAAACAGGTCGACATCGCCGTGGCCGTGGCGACGCCCGGCGGCCTCATCACGCCGATCCTGCGCGATGTGGCGACCAAGAGCCTGGGGGTCATTTCGACCGAGATCAAGGCCCTGGCCGAGCTTGGCAAGGCCGGCAAGCTGCTGCCGCACCAATACCAGGGCGGCAGTTTCACCATTTCCAACCTGGGGATGTACGGCGTCCGGGAATTCAGCGCCATCATCAACCCGCCGCAGGCCTGCATTCTGGCGATCGGCGCGGCCGAGCAGCGAGCGGTTGTCAAGGACGGTCACCTGGCGGTGGCGAGCGTGATGAGTTGCACCCTGTCGGCCGACCACCGCGTGGTCGATGGCGCCGTGGGCGCAGAGTTCCTGGCAGCGTTCAAGGTCGCCATCCAGAACCCGTTCGCCCTGCTGTTTTGAAGGTTGCCATGGCACAGGAAAAATTTGACCTGGTGGTGATCGGTGGCGGACCGGGCGGCTATGTGGCAGCGATCCGCGCCGCCCAGTTGGGCATGGGCGTGGCGCTGGTGGAGCGCGAGCACCTGGGCGGCATCTGCCTGAACTGGGGCTGCATTCCGACCAAGGCGCTGCTGCGTTCGGCAGAAATCTATGATCACCTGCAGCATGCCGGGGAGTTCGGCTTGTCGGCAGGCAATACCGGCTTCGATCTGGTCAAGATCGTGCAGCGGTCGCGCCAGGTGGCGGCCCAACTGAACGCCGGGGTGCGGCACCTTCTGAAAAAGAACAAGGTCAAGGTTTTCGAGGGGCGTGCCAGGCTGGCGGGCAAGGGCTGCGTCGATGTCGAGATCGGGACGCTGACGCAGGGCCTCACCGCTGATCACATCATTCTGGCCACCGGCGCGCGGGCGCGATCCGTCGCGCCGATAGCACCCGACGGCAAGCTGGTCTGGAGCTACAAGGAGGCCATGACACCGGCCGCCCTGCCCGAGAGCCTGCTGGTGTTCGGTTCCGGCGCCATCGGCATCGAGTTCGCGTCCTTCTACCGCACTTTCGGCGTTGATGTCACGGTCATCGAGATGCTGGAGCGCGTGCTGCCCGCCGAGGACGAGGAGATCTCGGCACTGGCGCGCAAGGCGTTCGAGAAGCAGGGCATCAAGTTTTTCACCTCGGCCCGGGTCAAGGCGCTGGGCAAACTGACCGACGGCATCGTGGCGAGCGTCGAAGTCGCCGGGCGCGACATCGAGCTGCGGGCCGGGCGCGCGATTGCGGCCGTCGGCATCGTGGGCAACGTCGAAAACCTGGGGCTGGAGAAGACCCGGGTGCGGGTGGAGAACACGCACATCGTGACCGATCCATGGTGCGCCACGGCCGAGCCGGGCGTCTATGCGATCGGCGACGTCGCGGCGGCGCCCTGGCTGGCGCACAAGGCCAGCCACGAGGGCATTCTGTGCGTTGAAAAAATTGCCGGCGTCAAGGACGTGCATGCGCTGGACAGGTCGCGCATTGCGGGCTGCATCTATGCCCGGCCCCAGATCGCCAGCATCGGCCTGAGCGAGTCGGGCGCCAGGGCGCTGGGCCACAGCGTCAGGGTCGGACGCTTTCCGTTCAAGGGCAATGGCAAGGCGATCGCCCTGGGTGAACCCGAGGGACTGGTCAAGACCGTGTTCGACGAGAAAACCGGCGAGCTGCTGGGCGCCCACATGATCGGGCCCGAAGTGACCGAACTGATCCAGGGCTACGCGATCGCCAAGACGCTGGAAACCACCGAGGCCGAGTTGATGCACAGCGTGTTCCCGCACCCGACACTGTCGGAAGCGATGCACGAGGCGACGCTCGCCGCCTTTGGGCGCGCCATCCACGTCTGAGCGCCGGACTGCACAATGGCTTCGGCCGTGACTGGAAAAGTCACCCGCCGCCGCGCTGCATGTACAGATCAAAGCGCTTCATGAAGGCGTAGCGCTGCGCCTCATCGAGGCCGGCAAAGCGAAAATCCACCAGCAGGCGCGGCATTCGCACCAGGGCGATCACGCGCGGTGCGGCCACCTGCCATTTCAATCCGAGCGCGCCCTCGCCAATGCGCACGCCCGCGCTGTGCTCCTGCAGTTTCCAGTGATGCTCGCCAATGGCAGCGGGCAGCCAGCGCAGCCACTCAAGCTCGGTGCAGCCCATGTCGCGCTCGAAGCGCTCGGCGTAGAAAGACTGCATCAGCCACCCGCAATGGGTGGCCAGATCGCCAGCACGTCGCCTTCGTTCAGGGTCCAGGTCGAGCGCTTGTCGGGTTCAATGTACTTGCCGTTGACCAGCACCAGATGCACCAGTTTCTCGGGAAGCTGATAGGGTTCGATAACCTGAAGAATCGTCGCAGCGCCGGCGACCTCGAGCTCCACGATATTGGTGTAGCGCGATGTCGCAGGCAGGTAGTCGGTGAGCGTGGCGAACAACTTGAGCGTGATCTTCATTCGCAGGAAATTCTAGCGCCGCCGCCCGTCCTGCGCGCCGGACCAGGCCCCCTGCGCCTGAGCGCTGTCGAGGTAAGCCTCCATCAGGCGCGTCGGGTCCTGCATCAGGGCCTCTTTCCAGTGGCCGAGTTTTACCTGTCCCTCGACCAGGCCGCGCATCACGCCGACATGGTCAGTCCAGCCGACAGAGTTGCAACCGACCAGCACGTCGTCCTTGAACTGCAGGCTCAGGTGCCGCCCGGCCGCCTTGTCGGTCAACTCGACGTGCTCGCCGCCGGGCACACCTTGCCACTCGCCAAAGCTGGTGGAAATCAGGCCGAGCGTATCGAGCACATTGATTTGTGTCACGCCCTTGAGCTCGGCAGCGGGCGCCTTGCCGGCGCCGTAGGCCACCATGTTGAGGGCCGCGACCCGCGCCTGTTCGGCGGCGTTGGGCTGGATCGCGCTGACGATGGTTTTGCCTGACACTTTGTCAAAGGCCTCGGCGCAATCGCCGGCGGCGTAAATGCCGTCGACACTGGTTTTCAGATGTTCGTCGGTCAGCACGCCGAGCAGGCAGGTGATGCCGGAGTTTTCCAGAAAGCCGATCGCCGGTCGCACCCCGGCCGCGCTGATCACCAGATCCGCGCTGAGCGTTTTTCCATTGCTCAAACGCACCTGCAAAGGCGACTGGCCCTGTTTTTCATCGGCGATTCCGATCGCGCTGGCAAGCTTTTTCAATAAGCCGGGCTCAGCCGCGCCCTGGTGTTCAATGGCCTCAACCCGGGTGCCGGTGAAAACCTCGACCCCTTTGGCCTGACACCAGTCGCGAATCATGCCACCCGCAGTGGCGCCCATCATGCGCGGCACCATGCGGTCGCCCATCTCGACCACGCTCAAATGCACGCCGCGCGCCGCCAGCGCTTCCATGATGATGCAGCCGATGAAGCCGGCGCCCAGTTGCAGCACGCGCGCGCCGGGAACGGCCAGCGCCATGATCTTGCGCGCATCGTCGAGCGTCCAGCAGGCGTGAACGCCGACGCTGTCGATGCCGCGAATCGGCGGTCGCACCGGCTGCGATCCGGTGGCGATCAGCAGGGTGTCAAACCCGATCGCCTCGCCATTGTCGAGCGTGACCGTTTTCGCCCTCGAGTCAACCCGCCTGACCAGGGCCCGCAGCACCTCGATCTTCAGGTCAGAAAAATGGGTCGCGCTCTTGCGCAGATAGGTGCCGCGCTCATCGACATCGCCCATCAAGAGGTAGGGGATGGCCATGCGCGAGTACGGCGGCTCGCGCTCATCACCGATGACCGTGATGCTGTCTGCGGGAGCGTGCTTGCGAATGGTTTCTGCGGCAATGACGCCGGCCGGGCCGGCACCGATGATGAGGTGATGGGTCATGGGGTTTCTCCAGGAATTGAAAAGCGACTCCGCAGAGCCGCTTAGGTCAGTTTTGTCATCGCGAGCGCCGCGTGGCAATCCATGGCTTTGACTTGGTTTGCCAGCATGGATTGCCGCGTCGCTACGCTCCTCGCAATGACGGTTGCACAGAGATCCCCTCGGGGCTCGTGATTACAGCCCCAGGCGCTTGCGGGTCTCGGCGGTCGGACGGCCTTCGCTGTCCCAGCCGCGCACCGCATAGTACTTGGGCATCATCTCGGCAAGCATGTTGAACTTGCCCTTGGCCGGACCGGTCTTGCAGGCGCCTTCGGCCGTTGTCAGGCGCGGCGGCAGGCTGTCGTCCTTGGCGGTGAAGCCGGCGCGGTTGTTGAACTCGCGCTCCAGGTTCCAGATGCGCTCGCCGATCAGCCCGAGTTCCTCGATCGTGTACTGCTCGCTGCAGGCGCCCTGCATTTGCGGTGCCAGGTCCTGCAGGCCCCAGGCAAAGGTGGTGAAGATGCACAGGCCGGACGAATCAAACGCCGCGGTCGCATCCTGGAAGGCCTTGACCAGATCGGGCTTGCCCTCGTGTTCGAGCGGGTCGGTCTTGACCGGGATGCCCAGCACTTCCGAGGCGATGGTGTAGCCGCGCAGATGGCAGCCACCCCGGTTGGACGTGGCGTAGGCCAGACCGATGCCCTGAATGGCGCGACCGTCGTAGGCCGGGAACTCCTGGCCCTTGGAACTCATGCTCAGTTCCGGATGGCCGTACTTGGCGGTCAGGCGCTTGGAGCCCTGGCCGATCTCCTTGCCAAAGCCGCGGCCATTGACCGTTTCCTCCGCGAGGAAGGCGAGCGCCTCAGCCGAGCCAAACCTGGCTTCGATGCCGACCTGTTCCTTGGTCAGCACGCCCATGTCGTACAACTCCATGACGGCGCCGACCGTGGTGCCGAAGCTGATCGGGTCGATGCCTTCTTCGTTGCACAGCAGGTTGGCGTACTGCAGCGCTTCGAGGTCGTTCACGCCATTGGCAGCGCCCAGCGACCAGGCGGCCTCGTACTCCAGGCCACCACTGGCGCCACGGTACTGCGGCTTGTTGACGATGGTGAAGTGCCCTTCGTCCATCTTGCTGATGCGCCCGCAGGCGATGGTGCAGCCAAAGCAGGCCTGGTTGGTGACCAGGTGCTTCTTGCCGTCGGTCTTGCGCGGGGTCGCCATCGCCTCGGCACCGATGTCCTTGGCGCCTTCGAACTGGTTGTCGCGGTGGTTGCGGGTGGGAAGTGCGCCGACCTCGTTGATGACGCTCATCAGCACCTGGGTGCCCATGGCGGGCAGGCCGGTTCCGGTGACGCCGTTCTCGGCCAGGACCTTCTTGCCGGCCTTGACGGCCTCCATGAACGCTTTCGGGTCGCGGATGTTGCCCACGCCCTTGGTGCCACGCACGGCAATCGCCTTCAGATTTTTGCTGCCCATGACAGTGCCCACGCCGGAGCGGCCGGCAGCGCGGTGCAGGTCGTTGACCACGCTGGCATAGAGCACGCCGTTTTCGCCGGCTTTGCCGATGCTGGAGACGCGCGTCAGCGGATCCTGCAGGCTCTTCTTGAGCATTTCCTCGGTCTGCCAGACGCTCTTGCCCCAGAGGTGCGAGGCGTCGCGCAATTCGGCCACGTCATCGTTGACGTAAAGGTACACCGGCTTGGCGCTCTTGCCTTCGAAGATCACCATGTCCCAACCGGCCATCTTGAACTCGGCGCCCCAATAGCCGCCCGAGTTGGAACAGGCGATGGTGCCGGTCAGCGGGCTCTTGGTGATCACCGTGTAGCGGCCACCGGTGGAGGCCATGGTACCGGTCAGCGGCCCGGTGGCCCAGATGATTTTGTTGGCGCTCGACAGCGGATCGACCTTGGCATCGACCTCTTCGACGAGGTATTTGGAGCCCAGCCCGCGCGAACCGATGTAGGCGCGCGCCCATTCCATATTGAGGGGTTCGGATTTGACGGTGCCTGCGGTCAAATCAACGCGAAGAATTTTTCCAGCCCATGACATGATTGTTTCTCCTTAAGCAGCCGAAGGCTGGTTACCAAGTTTGTCGGCCCACTGCGCCATCTTGGACAGACCGGTCCAGTTGGCGTCAATGAAGGTGATGGCGCCGGTGGGGCAATGTTCCGCACAGGCTGGCGCGCCGCCGCAGAGGTCGCATTTCTGCACCTTGCCGGTCGCTTCGACGTAGTTGATGGTGCCGAACGGGCAGGCGATGGTGCAGACCTTGCAGCCGACACAGGTCGCTTCGTTGACGACCTTGGCGCCGGTCGCCTTGTCGAGCGTGATGGCCTCGACCGGGCAGGCATGCAGGCACCAGGCCTCGTCGCATTGCGTGCAGGTGTAGGGCACTTTCTTGCCGGTGTGGTGGAAGTCAAAAACCTTGATGCGCGACTTGGCAGTGGCGAAGGTGCCATAGTTCTCGAACGAACAGGCCATTTCGCACTGCATACAGCCGGTGCACTTGTCGGGGTTGATATGCAACACTTTTTGCATGTGTTTCTCCTGCGGGTTGTGGCACTTATGAAATGCCTTGCCTATGAAATTGAATACATAGCGATTGTTGGGCGCAGACACCACGAATTTGCTAGGTGATAACCCTAGGAATCGCGATGAAATATGGTGAAATTTGATGAAATTCTCAATTTGAAACACCCGCGCAAAATACCAATGTGTACGAGAATTGGCGGGTCCTGAAATTGGCAACACCCACCCCATGAGCAGTCTTGACGCCACCCATTCCGCATTGCGGCTGACGCGCATCGCGCAGGCGCGCCGCGCCTTGCTGCTCGAGCGCGGCGCGCTGCCGGACGACTCGATTGCACCCTGGATCGAGCGCTCCTGGCAGCGCTGTCTGAGCCTGGGTCTGGCGCCGCAGGAGCCTGTCGCCTTTGACCTGATCAGCCGCCAGCGCGTGCGCCAGACCGAGGATGCCAACCAGCGCCTGGTGCGCAGCGCAAGGCCGATCCTGGAGCAACTCGGAAGGGCGATTGCGAACACGCGCTACTTTGCCATTTTGACCAACGCTGAGGGCGTCGTGGTCGATGTCGATGGCGCGATCGACCGCTCGGACCGGCGCGCCGACAACATCACGCGCATCGGCACCGACCTCTCAGAGAGCAGCGTCGGCACCACGGCGATCGGCGCGGCCCTCTGCGAGCAGCAGGTGGTCTGGCTGCACCGGGGCGAGCATTTCTTTTCAGCAACCTCGCATTACAGTTGCGCCGGCGCCCCTCTTTTCGGCCCTGATGGCGCCTGCATCGGCATGCTCGATCTGACCGGCATCGATGCGCCCGAACGCTCCGAACTCAGGCACATGGTCAGCCAGTCGGCGCAGAAGATCGAGAATGCGCTGCTGCTGGCGCAGCGGCACCGACTGCTGCTGCGGCTGAACTGGCCGGGCGCCACGCTTGGCAGCGAAGCCGACGGCCTGCTGTGCGTCGATGCCGACGGCTGGATCACGGGGGCCAACCAGACGGCGCGCCAGATGGTGCCCAATCTGCCGCGCCCCGGCACCAGCGGCGTGCACCTCAGCGAAGTCTTCGGCGTTGCGTATGAAATGCTGTTTGACGGTCTGCACCGACCCGGCAGCGCGCTTGATATTCCCCTGTGGAGCGGCCTTCGCCTGCAGGTGCTGCCGCTGGCGGGCTCGCGCGAGGCCATGCCGGCACAAACAGCGATGCTGCCGCGCAGCCCCGCTGGCCCCGGCTTGGCGCTCAAGGACGTTGAAATGACCCTGATCCACCGCGCCGTCGCCCAGGCGCGCGGCAATGTGGCAGAAGCCGCCCGCGCGCTGGGCATCAGCCGGGCCACCGTGTACCGCAAGCTCGCACGCCCAAAATGAGGCGGGCCATCACCGGCCTGGTCTGCCTGGCCCTGTGCAGCAGCGCACGACCCGAACCGGTTCGGGTCGCCGTGGCAGCCAATTTCGCGCCAGCCCTCAAGGCGCTGGCGCCCGATTTTGAAAAGTCGACCGGTCACAAGTTGCTGCTGTCGGCCGGCGCCACCGGCAAACTGTATGCGCAGATCAGGAGCGGCGCGCCGTTCGCTGTGTTCTTGTCGGCCGACTCTGAAACAGCGGCCCGGCTGGAACAGGAAGGACTTGGCGTTGGAGGCTCGCGCTTCACCTACGCGGTCGGCAAGCTTGTCTTGTGGTCGGCCAATGCCGATCTGGTCGATCCGCTCGGACAGGTTCTGGCAAACGGCAATTTCAGGAAACTGGCCCTGGCCTCGCCCGCCCTGACGCCCTACGGAGCCGCCGCACGACAGACACTGACACAGCTCGGTCTGCTGGGCGCCCTGACGCCGCGCCTGGTGCAGGGCGAAAGCATTGGACAGGCCTACAGCTTTGTCGCCACCGGCAATGCCGAACTGGGATTTGTCGCGCTGTCCCAAGTCTTCGAGAACGGCAGTATCGGCCGGGGTTCCGCCTGGATCGTGCCAGGCAACCTGTACAAACCGCTGCGCCAGGACGCGGTGCTGCTGGCCGGTGGACGCGACCTGGCCGGGGCCAAGGCGCTGCTCGCATTTCTGCAAACCGGGCAGAGCCGGGCGGCGCTGCGCTCTTTCGGCTATGAAACTCCCTGAGCGATGGCCCTGATGCCCGATCTTTACTTCGGCGCGCTGACGCTGACCCTCAAGCTCGCCGGCCTGACCACGCTGGCGCTGCTGCTGCTGGGCACGCCGCTGGCCTGGTGGCTGGCGCGCACGCGCAGTTCGCTGCGGGGACCGGTGGCTGCCATGGTCGCCCTGCCGCTGGTGCTGCCACCAACCGTGATCGGCTTTTACCTGCTGGTGACAATGGGGCCGGACGGCCCCCTGGGTCGACTGACGCAGAGCCTGGGCCTGGGACTGCTGCCCTTTACGTTTGGCGGTCTGCTGCTGGGCTCCATGGTCTATTCCCTGCCCTTTGTCGTGCAACCGCTGCAAAACGCCTTTGAAGCCATCGGCGAGCGGCCGCTCGAGGCCGCCGCAACGCTGCGCGCCTCACCGCTTGACACGTTCTTCAGCGTCGTCCTGCCACTGGCCCGACCCGGCTATCTGAGCGCTACTGTGATGGGCTTTGCGCACACGGTCGGCGAGTTCGGCGTGGTGCTGATGATCGGCGGCAATATTCCCGACAAAACCCGCGTCCTGTCGGTCCAGATCTACGACCACGTCGAGGCGCTTGAGTACACGCAGGCGCACTGGCTGGCGGGCGGTCTGCTGCTGTTCTCCTTTGCCGTGCTGCTGGCGCTCTACACCCTGCTTGCGGGCGCGCGCAAGAAGACGGATGGCGGCCGATGAGCAGCGGCGGCGCAAAGCCAATCAGGGCGCGCCTGGCGCTCAGCCGCCCCGGCTTCGACCTTGCGGTCGACCTTGATCTGGCCGGGCATGGCGTCACGGCCGTGTTCGGCCCGTCGGGCTCGGGCAAGACCAGTCTGCTGCGCGCCGTGGCGGGCCTGGAGCGTGGCGCCAAGGGCTACCTGTCGATTGCCGATGAAGTCTGGCAGGACGACGCACGCGGCGTTTTTGTGCCGGTGCACCAGCGCGCGCTGGGCTGCGTGTTTCAGGACGCCAGCCTGTTTTCGCATCTGAGCGTGGCGCAGAACCTGGCGTTTGGCCTCAAGCGCGTGGCGCCGGCGCAGCGCCGCGTCGCACTCGCTCAGGTCGTTGACCTGCTGGGCATCGGCCACCTGCAGGAGCGACAGCCGGGCACGCTCTCGGGCGGTGAGCGACAGCGCGTGGCGATCGCGCGCTCCCTGGCCAGCAGCCCGCGCATCCTGCTGCTCGACGAGCCGCTGGCCGCGCTCGACGCTGCTCGCAAGGCAGAACTGCTGCCTTATCTCGAAGGTCTGCACCGCGAACTCGATATCCCGGTGCTCTACGTCAGCCATGCGCCCGACGAAGTGGCCCGGCTGGCCGACGATCTGGTGTTGCTGGAGTCCGGGCGCGTCCTCGCCCATGGCCCGGTCGACC
>CAIMBE010000279.1 GCA_903839085.1 uncultured beta proteobacterium
CCCTTGGCGATCTTGAGCACCTCGGGGTAGAACTTCTTGTACGGGCCGCCCTTGTTCAGGTAGTACTGACCGGTGCGGAAGTAGTTCAGGCTCGAGGTCACGCCGCCCATGGCTGCCGCCCTGCTCTCGGACACCGCGTCTTCGGCCAGCGGCGAGTAGATGCCGCTGTGCATGTGCGCGTCGACCACCCCCGGAAAGGCGAGCCGGCCCTTGCCGTCGTGTACCGTCTTGGCGCGCAGCACGTCGAGGCCGGGCGCGACGCGCGCCACCTTGCCGTCCTTGATGGCGATGTCGGCCTCGTGCACCACGTTGCCATGCGGGCGCACCACGCGCACGTTCTTGATGATCAGGTCAAATTCGGGTTTGTTCATGCTTTTTCCTTTTGCAAAGTTTCAAATTCATGTTGGTTGCTGCCGTCGGCCTCACGCTGCGGCCCTGAGCCGGCGCTTGAGCGTGGCCAGCAGGCCGCCGCCGCGCGCCATCTGCAGCAAGAAGTCGGGCACCGGTTCGCAGTCCAGCCGCTCGCCCGAGCGCAGCAACAGAGACAGCTCCGGCGCAAGAAGGGCGAGCTGTTCCTCGTGCTTCAGCCGATCGGCCTGCGCGCAGGTCAGCAGCAGGAGGCCGAGGTTGAAGGCGTTGCGGAAGAACAGGCCGCCGTAGCTCGGCGCGATCACCGCGGCCACCCCCAGGTGCACCAGCACGGCAGCCGCCTGCTCGCGCGAGGAGCCGATGCCGAAATTGCGCCCGGCCACGATCACGTCGCCGGCGCGGACCTCGCGCGCAAAGGCCGGCAGCAGGTTCTCCAGGCAGTGGCCGCCGATGACCTCGATGCCATGCTGCATGTAGGCGCCGGGCGCCAGCGCGTCGGTGTCGACGTCGTCGCCGAGGTGCCAGATGCGGTGCCAGGGCGGCGCGGCGGTGGTGCGCGGGCTCATGGCAGCACCGTTCGCGGGTCGGTGATGCGCCCGCGCAGGGCCGACGCCGCCACGGTGTAGGCCGACGCCAGGAAGACCTGGGTGCTGGCTGGCCCCATGCGGCCCCTGAAATTGCGCGCCGTGCTCGAGATCACGGTCTGGCCCGCGGCAAAGCCGTCGCCGTAGCCGGCGCAGGCGCCGCAGGCGCTGGGCAGCAGGCTGGCACCGGCGTCGGTCAGCGCCTGCAGCGTGCCTTCGGTGCGCGCCTGATCCTGGTCCCTCAGGCTCGCCGGCGCCACCAGCAGTTGCACGCCGCCGGCCACCTTGCGGCCCTTGAGAACGCGGGCCGCGAAACGCAGATCGTCGAGCTTGGCACCGGTGCAGGCGCCAAGGTAGGCGACATCGATGCGCGTGTCGGCGTGTTCGGCAATCGGCACGCCGCGCGCCGGACTGTGCGGCGCGGCCAGCTGCGGGCTCAGCGTGGCGGCATCGAAGTCATGCTGAAGGTCGAAGCTGCCCGCGTCGGACTGCCACGGCGGCGCCCCAGCTGCCGCCGCTGCCGGCGGCGCGCCGGTTTGTTCGAGCCACTGCCGCGTCACTTCATCGGGCGCCACCAGCGCGCTCTGGGCGCCGAGCTCGGCGCTCATATTGCAC
>CAIMBE010000280.1 GCA_903839085.1 uncultured beta proteobacterium
AAGTCGGCCCAGTTGTAGCTCTGCCCGTCAGCGCGATCGCGTGTGTTGTTCTCGGCCTTGCAGGCCAGGGCACAGGTTCCGCAACCGTTGCATTTTGCGAGGTCAATGACCATTCCAAATCTTGTCATGATGTATTTCTCCTGTTGCTGGTTGTGGGCGATCAGGCCTTCTGGATCCGAACGCCGGTGAAGCCGCCGTTGCGGGCGGTCGCACCGCTCAACCGGTCGTAATCATCGACCAGGATTTCATTGTTGTTGCCGCCATTCGCAATGGCCTTGGCATAGTCTTTGGCCGCCAGGCGACCGTAGGCCCAGTGACCCTGGCCGTAACACTTGGCCACCGTGCCGGGCCGTACGCCCTCCCACAGTTTGAGCTGGCAGGAGATGGTGCCGCTGACCGAAGTGATTCTCACCGTGTCGCCGCTCTTGAGACCCAGCTTGGCCCCATCGACCGGGTTCATCTTGACCACGTCGCTCCAGGACACATCGCCCGGATCGACCTTCTTGAACTCGTGGTACCAGGGCACGTTCTGCGAGCGGCCCTCGCGGTTCAGACGTGACTTGTAGTCAATGAAGGTCAGCGGGTAATCCGCCAGACTGCCGTGGCGCTTGACCGTCTCATAGTGCGGCACAAAAGCCAATTCGCCGCGCGCCACGTAGCCGCTCACCGCCAGAATGTCGTCGGCCGTGGTCTCGTACTTCTTGGCATGTTCCAGCAGACCCTTCTTCAAGGTCTCACTGTAGAACTCGAACTTCTTGGTCACGGTGGCAAACTTGCCGCCCCAGCCCTTCTTGAGTGTGTACTTGGGGCCGCTGAACATGCCCTTCTTCTTGAAGTCGGCCCAGCCATTGATGGGCGCGTCGCCCTTGAGCGGCTCCTTGGCCTGCCAGATCGGCGCACTCGTCATCTTGGCGGCGATTTCCGCGAATTCCAATGCAGTCGTCGGTGCCTTGCCGGTCTCCGGGTCCTTGAACTCTTTCGAGTAGTAATCAAACAGGTTGCCAAAGCCCTTGGCCTTGAGCTTTTCGGCGAGCAGCCACATGACCTCGGTTTCTTCCTGCTTCACATCCCACAGGCGCTTCACGGCGCCTTGCTGGATCGATGCGTAGGCGTGCCCGTTGCCCATGTTGGTGATGATCGACCAGCCCTCTGCCGAATTGAAGGTGGACGGCAGCACGATGTCGGCAAACTGCGTCATCTCCGAGGCGTTGGGCACCATGTGCACAAAGAAGGGCACCGCAGCCAGCGCCTTCTCCCAGCGCTGGGCGCCGGTGGCCGAGAAGGCAAAGTTGGACCAGGTCGAGATCAGCACCTTGGTCGCAGCGGGATCTTTGAGCATGCCGTTGGCGACATTGTTGGTCACCACCCCGCTGCCAGGAACCGCATTCATCATGGCGGGCATGTCCTTGGCACCGCGGCCATCGAGCTTCTTGCCGTGGCCTTTTTCCCTGGCCAGTTCATCGACGTACTTGTCGGCTTTGGGGAATGCTGCCAGCGGTGGGCCACTGGGACTCTGCCACACACCGCCCTCCACATCCACCGATCCAAGCAAGCCATTGAGCGCATGGACGGCCATCGCTGCATAGGTGCCGCGCGGTGTCATGGCCACCCCCGGGCCCATCCAGACGATGGTCTTGGGCGCAGCCTTGCCCATGGCGCGGGCCACGCGAACGATCTGCTCGGCCGGTATCAGCGACTCTTTTTCGCCCGAGGCCGGCGTCTGGGTTTTGAGTTCCAGGTTCCACCACTTGACCAGACCGTAAGTCTCTTTCTCGACAAAGGCGGCTTCGTCCACCGTCTTGCCGGCGATAAACAGGTTCTTGCCGTCCTTGAAATCCCCAACAAACTCACGGTTCCACAGACCTTCGGTCAGGAGCACGTGGGCTATTGAACCAGCCAACGCGCCGTCGGTACCGGGGCTGATGGGTAGCCACTCATGCGCCTTGGCCGCCACATTGGACAAGCGCGGATCAATGGCGATCACGCTGCCGCGCTTCACGATGGCCGGGAACTGGTTCATCGTGTTGGGCACCATGCGATTGGAAGCGAGCGGGTCCGTACCCCAGCACACAAGGCAATTCGTGCTGGTCAGGTCGTAATCGCGGTAACCAAAGAAACCTTGCGTGAGGCCCGGCCCCATCTTCTCGGCCTCGGCACAGATCGCGCTGTGCGAGAAATATTGACCAGTTCCCCAGATCTTGGGCAAGGTGCCATACAGCAACTCGGTGGAAGTGGATGAATAGCGACCACGCATGTACATGAGCTTGTCTGGCTCATTGGCCTTGCGAAGCTCCATCATCTTGTCGGCAACCGTATTGAGCGCCTCGTCCCAGCTGATCGGCACAAACTTCGGATCAATGCCCCGGCCTTTCTGCGGGTTGGTCCGCTTCATCGGAACCTTGATGCGGTCCGGGTCGTACATCTGCTGCGGAATCAGGTGGCCACGCGGGCAGCAGTAGCCGTGATTGGTCTTGGACAGCGGATTGCCGCGCACGCGGGTGGCGCGTCCAGCCTGCACATAAATCTGGATTGCGCACCACTGCGTGCAACCCTGGCAGGTGCTGGCCACCCAGTCTCCAGCGGCCGGGCTGGAAACTTTGGCATTGCGCGGCAGCAGCGCGCTGTGCACCGGAGCGGCTGCCAAACCGGCGCAACCGGTGATCAGTGACCCGGCAGAAATGCCCGATGCCATGATGAAAATTCGTCTTGTTAGCCTCATAAGGAACTCCTGATTTGATGTTCAATCACTGCACCGCTGAACCCAGGCTGGCGCGTCTTGACCACGGTCTGATCAGGCTTGGTACAGCAACTTTCGCGCCACAGCTACGTTTTCTCCGTGGCGCTGTAACAGCGTCAGGACTGCGACAGATCGTCTGTTACCTGGCGGTAACGCCGGCCTTGCTGCGAACCCATTGCTGTGGCTCTGTCGTTCCTGTTCCATTTGGCCCCGTCCATGCATGCCGGTAAAATTCACAGCGTTTTCAACAAGGTGACACCAGGCGCATGGCCCTTGTTCGAACGGGCCTGACCAGACGTTACCGATCGGTAACGCAATTCAGCCAAAAGCCGGCAGATGTCACCGTCTGGTAACAAGGAAGCGGGATGCACAAATTTCTTGGAAAACTGCTTGTCGCTGCCTGGCTGGGCGCGCTTTGTCTGGCGGCGCTCGGGGCCACCGACACGCGGGTCATCCGCTTTGGCATGACGCCTGCTTTTCTGCACGACCAGCATGCCTTGCTGGCCGAGTGGCGCGTCTATCTGGAAAAGCGCCTGCAGCGCCCGGTGGAATTTGTGCAGCGCGACCGTTACCGCGAGACCATGGACTTGCTGCAGCAGCAGAAGGTTGACTTTGCGTGGATCTGTGACTATCCCTATCTGGCACTGAAAGACGACGTGCGCCTGCTGGCCGTGGCGCTCAACGAAGGCAAGCCGACTTACCGTTCCTATCTGATTGTTCCCGCCAAGGACAATCAGACCCGCAGCATCGGCGATCTGAAAGGCCGCGTCTTTGCCTATGCAGACGTTCATTCCAATACCGGCTATCTGTCGCCGCGCTTCGAGATCAAGAAAATCGGCGCCGACCCAGCCCGGTTTTTCAAACGCACATTTTTTACCTGGTCGCACCGCAAGGCGATTGACGCCGTCGCAGCTGGCCTGGCCCAGGGCGCGTCGGTCGACAGTTACGTCTGGGATGTGCTGAACAAGGTACGCCCCGACATCACGGCTCGCACCCGCATTGCCTGGCAGTCACCGCAGTACGGCTTTCCACCCATCGTGGCACAACGCGATCTGCCCGCCACTGAATTCCTGCAGATGCAGAAGATCCTGATGGAGATGAAAGACGATGTGCAGGGTCAGGCCTTGCTGCAGCGCCTCAAGCTCGGCGGATTTATCGCGGGTTCGCCACGGCTGTACGACGGCGTGGCCGACATGATGAGGTCCTTTGGCGAGTATTGATGCGCCTCTTTGATCTCAGCCTGCGGATCAAGTTGCCGCTTTGGGGTGGCGGCCTGATCGTGGCAACCGCATTCGCCCTGTCCGCCTCGTTCCTGTTTCAGGCCTGGGACAACCTGAACCGGGACCTGCAGCGCAACGCCGAGGAAATAGGACGCACGATTGCCCATGCCGTCTTTCCAGCGTTGTTGCACGACGATGTGTGGGAGGCCTTCCAAGTTGTTTCCGTGCCTTTTGCGGCAAACCCTGGCGAGGTCATGGTCGAAAGCCTGATCGTGCTCGACAAGCAGCGCCGGGTCTATGTTTCCTCGCACCCGGAAGATCACCCGGTGCTCAGCCCGCTGGCCTCGCTGGGCCCGGACTTCATTGCACTCGACCAGGAATTGCTGAAGGCACCCGAAGCCGCCATGTTTGTGCGTGACTCCATCGGCATCGCCCGCATCTATGTGGCGCTGCCGATTGCCGACGACGGCGTGCGCCTGGGCACCCTGATCGTGTCCTACAGTAAATCCCTGCTCTGGCAGCGTTTTTCGTTGATCCTGGGCCGCTCGGTCCTGATCAGTCTGCTGGTACTGGCCGTGCTGCTGCCGATCACCGCCTTTTGGGGTCGTCGCATGATGCGGCCCATGCAGTTGATAACCCAGCGCATCAGCGGCATCGGCGGTGGCAATCTGGAGGTGCTGGACCCCATGCTCTACCCGCATCAGGACGAGGTGGGACAGCTCTTCGTCGCCTACGGTGAAATGCTGTCCAGGCTGCGCGAACGGGCCGAATTCGAGAAGGGCATGATTGCGAGCGAGCGCCTGGCCGTGGTGGGACGTCTGGCCGCCAGCATCGCGCATGAGATCAACAACCCGCTCGGAGGCATGCTGAACTCCATCAGCACCCTCAAACGCCACGGCAGCCCGGATCCGGTGACGCAGAAGACGATCTCACTGCTGGAACGCGGCCTCTCACAAATCCGCGAAACCGTAGCGGCGCTACTGGTCGAAGCCAAAATCAAGAGCCGTGCCCTGACGCCATCCGATCTGGAGGACGTGCACATCCTGGTCGCTCCGGCCGCCAACAAGCAGGGTACGCAGATCGCCAGCCTGATCGAGTTGCCCCCTACCCTGGCACTCCCCTCAACCCTGGTGCGCCAGGTGCTGATCAACCTGATGCTCAACGCGATCGCGGCGGCCGGTTCCGGCGGTCGGGTTGCAGTGCGCGCCCAGGCCGGCCTGACGCAACTGATCATCGTGGTTGAAAACAATGGAAAATCGCTCTCGCCCGATCAGATTAGCCGCCTGTTCGAACCCTTTACCAGCTTCTCTGAACAGGGACACGGCCTCGGACTGTGGATTTGCTACAGAATCGTTACCCAACTGGGTGGCACGATTCGGGCCGAATCGAGCGATGCATTGACCCGCTTCACCGTCACCCTGCCACTGGACACCGTACATGCGCCACTTGAAGCCGAGAATCTGCCTGATTGAGGACGATGAAATCATGGGCGAGTCCCTTGCCGACCGGTTTGGCCTGGAGGGTATGGAGCATGACTGGCACCGCAATGGCAGTGACGCCCTGGCGGCGCTGCGCAGCCGGCACTACGCGCTTGTCATCAGCGACATCCGCCTGCCAGACATCACCGGTGACGCATTGTTCAGACAATTGCTCGGCGAGCAACTGCGCCTACCACCCTTCATTTTCATTACCGGCCAGGGTGACATCGACAGCGCCGTGGGCCTGCTCAAGCAAGGTGCGCAGGACTACATCACCAAGCCCTTTGACCTTGATGCCCTGATCGACAAGATTCAGGGCATCGTCGCGCCGGGCGGCGAACTCGGACCGCGCGAGCTGGGACTCTCCCCGGCGATGCAGCAAATTGAAGCCATGCTGGAGCGACTGGGATCGAGCACCGCCTCGGTTCTGGTCACAGGCGAGTCCGGCGTTGGCAAGGAGCGGATCGCGCAGGCGCTGCACCAGCGCACGGACCCTTCCAGCCCTTTCATTGCCGTGAACTGTGGCGCCTTGACCGAGAGCCTGCTGGAGGCCGAACTGTTCGGCTACGAGAAGGGGGCCTTTACCGGCGCAGCCCGGACCAAGAAGGGTGTATTCGAACAGGCAGACGGCGGCACATTGTTCCTCGACGAAATCGGCGACATGCCGCTGTCCATGCAGGTCAAACTGCTGCGCACGCTGGAAGAACGCAGCATCGTGAGAGTCGGCGGCGAAACCTCGATTCCGGTCAGCATCCGCCTGATTTGTGCCACGCACCAGATCCTGCAGGAGCACGTCGCCAGCGGCAGCTTCCGCGAAGACCTGTACTACCGCATCAACGTGGTTGAACTGCGCATTCCGCCCCTGCGCGAACGCCCGGAGGACATTCTTCCCCTGGCGCGCTCCCTGCTCGCAGAAATCGCCTCGGCACGGAGCCGGATCGCACCCGGCCTGACCCCGGCCGCCGAGCACGCCCTCATGCACTACCCCTGGCCCGGCAATATCCGGGAACTGAAAAACGCTCTGGAGCGAGCCAGCCTGATGAGCGACGGCCGCTTCATCTCGCACGACATCCTGTTCGACCGTCCGGCGCCCAAGCTCGGCGCGCAGCAGGACGTTGCCAGCAGCCTGCGCGATTATTTGAGTGAATGCGAGCGCGACTTCATCGTGCGTGCGCTGGACGCCTGCCAATGGCAGATCCAGAGTTGCGCCGATTCGCTTGGCATCAGCCGCAAGAACCTCTGGGAAAAAATGCGCAAGCTCGGAATCGACAGGGAAGTTGTATGAGCAGTGACATGCCGGATGAGGAAATCCTCAAGCGCCTGCTGGCGCTGAATCTGCAGCGCTCGGCATCTCCACACTAAAACTGTACAATTTGGAAATCAAATTCCCAATTTGTAATAAATGATCCCGCGCCAAGCCGCTCCTGTCCTGCAAAAGCTCGCTCTGGGCTATCCGATTCTGGCCATCACAGGTCCGCGTCAGGCTGGCAAGACCACACTGGCGCAGACCACCTTTCCCGACAAGCGCTACCTGTCGCTGGAAGACCCGGACCAGCGCGCCTTTGCCGAAGAAGACCCCAGAGCCTTCCTGGCGCGCCTGCCGCAGGGCGCCATTCTGGACGAGGCACAGCGCTGCCCAGCACTGTTTTCTTACCTGCAGACCCGGGTCGATGCAGAAAAGAAGATGGGGCAGTTCGTGCTCACCGGTTCCCAGCAGTTTGGTCTTTTGTCCAACATCACGCAAACCCTGGCCGGTCGCGTCGGCATGGTTCAGTTGCTGCCATTCTCGCTGCAGGAAATGCAGCGCGGAGAACTTGCGATCCATGACCTGGACGATCTGATGTGGCGCGGCATGTACCCGCCCGTGCACGACCGCCAATTGGCGCCGGAACATTGGTTTGCCAACTACCTCGTGACCTATGTCGAACGTGATGTGCGCCAGTTGATCGAGGTGCAAAACTTGAGCTTGTTCCAGCGCTTTATCAAACTGTGTGCTGCGCGCTGCGGACAATTGCTCAACCTGTCGAGCCTGGCCAGCGACTGCGGCGTGTCCCACAAAACGGTAAATGCCTGGATTTCAGTGCTGGAGGCGAGCTATGTGGTGTTTCTGCTGCAGCCGCACCATCAGAACTTTGGCAAGCGCCTGGTCAAGACACCCAAGCTGTATTTTGTGGATACCGGTCTGGCTGCCTACCTGCTGGGTATTCGTGACCCGCAGCACTTGTCAATCCACTCGGCGCGCGGTGCCTTGTTTGAAAATTTCGTCATTAGCGAACTGCTGAAGCGCCGCTACCATCAGGGTCTGCCATCCAACCTTTTCTTCTGGCGCAACAACGCAGGCGACGAGGTCGATCTGCTCATCGAAAAGGGCGACCAACTGGTACCGGTGGAAATCAAGTCCGGCCAAACCTTTACCTCAGACTTCCTGGCTGGTCTTCAGAAATGGATGCGCTTGGCGGGTGAAACCTGCCTGGCTCCGCGCCTGGTGTATGGCGGCGAAGAGAACATGAGCCACAGCGGTGTTTTGGTCCAGTCCTGGAAGGCCATTGACGCAGCATGACCCACGATCACGACCACACCCCGGCCAGTTTCAACCGCGCCTTCGCCATCGGCATTGCGCTAAACCTGGGCTTTGTCCTGATCGAAGCGTTTTACGGCTGGCGCGTGGACTCGCTGGCGCTGCTGGCGGACGCCGGGCACAACCTGAGCGATGTCGCCGGCCTGGTGCTGGCCTGGGGTGGCGCGCTGGCCGGCCGGCTGCGCCCCGACGCGCGGCACACCTATGGCTGGAAACGGGCCACCATTCTGGCGGCCTTCGCCAACGCGCTGATGCTCCTGATGGCGATCGGCGCCCTGGCCTGGGAAGCCATCAGCCGGCTGCTGGCGCCCCCGGTGCTGCCGGCCGCGCAGGGCGTCACCCTGATGCTGGTGGCGGGCATCGGCATCCTGATCAATACCGCCACCGCCCTGCTCTTCATGCGCGGGCGCTCCAGCGACCTCAACATTCGCAGCGCCTTTGTGCACATGGCGGCCGACGCGCTGGTGTCGGCCGGTGTCGTGGTGGCAGGCGCCCTGACGCTGTGGATGGCCTGGGTCTGGCTCGATCCGCTGGTCAGCCTGATCATCGCCGGCGTCATCCTGATCGGGACCTGGGACCTGTTGCGCCAATCGCTGCACCTGCTGTTCGACGGCGTGCCCGACAGTGTCGACCCGCAGGCGGTACGCGACTGCCTGGGGGCGCTGCCCGGCGTGAGCTGCGTGCATGACCTGCACATCTGGGCCACCGGCACCTCTCAGATTGTCCTGACTGCGCAACTGGTGATGCCGCAGGGGCAGGCGGACGATGCTTTCCTGCAGCGCGCGACGGCGCAGCTGCATCAGGAGTTCGACATCACGCACGTGACCCTGCAGGTCATGAAAGAGGCCTTCACCCGGGCCTGCGGCGCGCCCGAGCAGCCCGCCCATGACCGCCATGAACACTGATCGAAGCCCGGGCCCGGCGCCGATCTCCGGATCGGCTGAATCCTTGAACCAGGACTGCTTTTGCCGCACCCTGAATCTGGAGCGTCTGGGTCGGCAACTCGAGCGCGATCCGGCGCTCAAGGACCTGATGCAGGCCATGCTGCGCGAACGCCCGCATCTGTTCTCGTCCACCGCAGTGTTCCTGTCCAGCGAGATGGCGCACAAGATCAGCGCGCTGGTGACGGCGATCGAAAACGTGATGGCCCTGCCAGGTTACCGGTCGCATGCGCTGGCGCGCGCGCCGACCGTCGCGCAGCAGGCGTTCGGGCCGCTGGGCGTCTGCATGGGCTATGACTTTCATCTGAGCGAGAGCGGGCCGCAGCTGATCGAGATCAACACCAACGCGGGCGGTGCCCTGCTCAACCTGGCGCTGGCGCGCGCCCAGGAATCCTGCTGCAAGGAGATGGATTGGGCATTTCCGCCAAGGCCGTCCATCGAGGGGCTTGAGCAGCTTGTGTTCGACATGTTCAAGACCGAATGGCGCTACCAGCGCGGCGATGCGCGCCTGAACTCGATACTGATCGTCGACGATGATCCAGAGCGCCAATACCTGGCGCCCGAGTTCGAGCTGTTCCGGCAATTGTTTCGGCGTTTCGGCCTGGACGCCGGCATTGCCGACCCCTCGGCGCTGAGCTGGCGCGAGGGCAAGCTGTGGCATCGGGGCGCAACGGTCGACATGGTGTACAACCGCCTGACCGATTTCTACCTGACAGAGCCCGGCCATCAGGCGCTGCGGCGCGCCTATGAGAGCGGCGCCGTGGTCCTGACGCCCCATCCGCGCGCGCACGCCCTCTGCGCCGACAAGCGCAACCTGATCGCACTCAGCCAGGATGAGCTTCTGGCCAGCTGGAGCGCGGCGACGCACGACCGCAAGCTGCTCGCGCAGGGCGTGCCAAAGACCCGACTTGTGACCGCTGAGCGTGCCGATGAATTGTGGGCCGGGCGCCGGCGGCTTTTTTTCAAGCCGGTGGCCGGCTTCGGCGCCAAAGCGGCCTACCGCGGCGACAAGCTGACGCGCCGCGTCTGGGCCGAGATTCTGGCCGGTGACTTTGTCGCGCAGGCGCTGGTGCCCCCGTCCGAGCGGCTGATCGAGGTCGACGGCGTGCGGGCCGACCTGAAATTCGACGTCCGCGCCTACACCTACGCCGGCAAGGTGCAGTTGCTGGCAGCGCGCATGTATTCCGGCCAGACCACCAACTTCAGGACCCAGGGCGGCGGTTTTGCGCCCGTGATTGTGCTGCCGCCAGCCGGCAATCAGTGAGGCCCGGATGCGATCGGCTGGTAGCGCCAGCCCTGCCAGCTGCCGCGTCGCTCCAGTTCGGCTGAAATGCGCGGTGCCAGTTCGGACAGGCGCAGGTTCCATGCGGGTGCCAGCTTCATGGAGGGCGGCACTTCGCTGCCGACACGCTGCAACAGGATGGCGGGCGACAGGCGCTCGATGAAATCGGCCAGCAGATCGATGCACGCCTGCTCGCTGCGCAGCGGCACGCTGGCCGGATCGCGCTGCCACTGGCGCGCCAGCGCGGTGCCGCGCACCAGCTGCAGCTGGTGCAGCTTGAGGGCGTGAACCGGCAGGGCCGAGATGCGAGCGGCGCCCTCGAGCATGCTCTGGTCTGATTCTCCAGGCAGGCCCAGCAGCAGATGGGCGGTCACTTCGAGACCCCGCTCGGCGGCGCGGCGAATGGCGTCCGCGCTGGCCGCAAAGTCATGTCCCCGGTTGACGCTGGCCAGCACCGCGTCGTTGCAGGATTCGACGCCGATCTCGAGCTCGATGATTCGCTCGCGCGCTAGCGCCGCCAGATAGTCCAGCACCGGCGCGGGCAGGCAGTCGGGACGCGTGCCGATCGCCAGGCCGCTGATTCGCGGATGCGCCAGCGCCTCCTCGTAGCAGGCGCGCAGGCGCCCGAGCTCGCCGTAGGTGTTGCTGTAGCTCTGAAAATAGGCGATGTAGCGCCTGGTTTCGGGATAGCGCCGCTGCAGAAAATCGAGCCCGGCGTCGATCTGCTCGGTGATGCTCTGGCGCCGGTCCAGGTAACCTGGCGTAAAACCGTCGTTGTTGCAGAAAGTGCAGCCGCCGACGGCGACCGAGCCGTCGCGGTTCGGGCAGGTAAAGCCGGCTTCGATCGAGACTTTCTGCACCCGCCCGCCGTAGCGCAGTTTCACATGCTCGTTCCAGGCGCGGTAACGGCGTGGGCCAAAGGGAGAGACCGCGTCCGGATTCATCCGGCCAGTGTAGCGATCAATCGAACCGGATCAGGCGGGCGCCATGCTCTCCCAGGCCGCGATCACCTCGGCCGCATACATCAAGGCCGGGCCGCCCCCCATGTAGACGCAGACGCTGAGCATTTCCTCGACTTCAGCGCGCGTGCACTGGAGCTTGTGCAGGGCCTTGACATGAAAACCGATGCAGCCCGAACAATGCTGCGTCACGCCGATGGCCAGCGCGATCAGTTCCTTGTTCTTTGCGCTGAGTGCGCCCTCGGTCATCGAGGCGCGCGCCAGTTGGCCAAAGCCCTGCATGGCTTCCGGCTGTGATTTCCGAAACGGAGCAAGGTTCTGATTGATGCTGTTAACCAGCCCGGTATGGTCAAAGGTACTCATATGAATTCCAGAGCTAAGAAGATTGAAAAACTAGCGGCATTCCTGCTTGGGGCAACCGTCCGGACGCTCGTTGGCGGGCAGCGGGCAACGGTTCACTTCGAACGGCGACATCGCCAGCAAGGTGGTCAGCCCGCTGGACAGCATCATGACGCCCCAAAAGACAAAAAAAGCCACGCTGTAGACGCCCTGACGTGACAGCTCAAGCGGCTGGCCGAACCACTGCAGGTCTTGCGGATCGACCATGGCAAAGACCAGCACCTCGAGGACGCCGGCCATCAGGAAGGCCGGCCAGGCAACCCACATCAATCTCTGTGACCACATAGCTTCAAATCCTTATCGTGGAACCAAAAATACCGATTTTTCCGTCACATGCCCCGGGACATTGAGCGACTCGATTTCAAAGTGGATCGTGTGCGAGCCCGGTGTGCTGCCCTGCGGCGGCAGTTGCACCCGCACCGCCACCCATCGCGCCTGGGTTGACTCCACCAGCACGGTGTCCTCGGAGCTGACCGCCAGCCCGGGCAGTCCGCTGACGGTGATCTTGTAGCGCTGCGCGGCCTCGGTGGCGTTCATGACTTGCAGGCGGTAGACATTTTCGATGTTGCCGCTGGCGACGATGCGCGCCATGACGCCGCGGTCGCGCACCACGTCGACCTTGAACGGTGTGCGCAGGGTCAGGCTGATCAGCATCGCCAGCACGATGCTGCCCAGGATGGTGCCGTAGACCAGGACGCGCGGGCGCAGCACATGGCGCAGGGTCTGCGCCTGGCTCCAGCCCTGCTTCATGGCGTTGTCGGTCGAATACTTGACCAGGCCGCGCGCGTAGCCCATCCGGTCCATCACGGTGTCGCAGGCGTCGACGCAGGCGCCGCAGCCTATGCATTCGTATTGCAGGCCCTTGCGAATGTCGATGCCGGTCGGGCAGACATGCACGCACAGGTTGCAGTCGACGCAGGCGCCCAGGTTCAGCGTCTGCGGGTCGGCCTTGCGCGACCGCGCCCCCCTGGGTTCGCCGCGCTGGCCGTCATAGGTCACGATCAGCGTGTCCTTGTCGAACATCGCGCTCTGGAAGCGCGCATACGGGCACATGTGCTTGCAGACCTGCTCACGCATGAAGCCCGCGTTGCCGTAGGTGGCGAAGCCGTAGAAGAAGGTCCAGAACGTTTCCCAGGAACTCATGCTCATCTGGATAATTTCAGTTCCGAGTTCCCTGATCGGCGTGAAGTAGCCGACAAAGGTGAAACCGGTCCAGAGCGCGACGGCGATCCAGATCAGGTGTTTGCCCGCCTTGCGCAAGACGCTCTCCAGGCTCCAGCCCTGGGCATCGCGGCGCATGCGCGCCGAGCGATCGCCCTCGACCATTTTCTCGATCCAGAGGAAGATTTCGGTGTAGACCGTCTGCGGGCAGGCATAGCCGCACCACAGGCGTCCGGCCACCGCGGTGAACAGGAACAGCGAGAGCGCGGAGATCACCATCAGGCCGGTCAGGTAGATGAAGTCCTGCGGGTACAGGACCAGGCCGAAGATGTAGAAGCGCCGCGCGCCAAGGTCGAACAGGACCGCCTGACGCTGGCCCCATTCAAGCCAGGGCAGGCCGTAGAAGATCAGCTGGGTCAGCCAGACCATGCCCCAGCGCCAGTTGGAGAACAAGCCCGAGACGCTGCGCGGATAGATCTTCTGGTGCGAGGCGTACAGGGAAATCAGTTCCCCGTCCGCCTCGTCGGCCACGATCGGGATGATTTTTCTGGGTGCGGGGTCCTGGTTGCTCAAGCCTTGTCCTTCGTTGTTCAGTTGGGTCCGTCCCGCTCTCAGCGCCCGGCGTTCTTCGCGTCCTCATCCATTTTTCGCCTGAAAAAAGCGCCAAACCACACCGCCATTCCCAGCATGAAGGCGATCACCCCCAGACTCATCAGACCGTAATCGGTAGTGAACAGATCAGCAAGCATCTTCATGGCGTTTTCCTTACGATGTTGAATGCGCGGAGTATACCCCCATGGGTATTAATTGCACTGACCTGGATCAACTCATCTCAATTCAAAACCACATTTCTGCGCTGGCCCTGTCAGCCGCCAAATCCCTCCGGCATCTGCAGGGCGACCACCTCGCCGCGCGCGGTCGCCACGCCGTTGGCGAGCACCGTGCTTTCGACCACCACCTTGCGGCCCTTGATCTCCTTGACGCGGCCGCGGATCTCGAGCGGCCCCGCGATCGGGGTCGGCTTGAGGAAGTCGACATGCAGGGAACCCGTGACAAAACGAAACGGCGGCAGCGTGTCCATGGCGCGCCCGCTGGCGCGGTACATTGCCGCGGCGGCGGTTCCGGTGCTGTGGCAATCGATCAGCGAGGCAATCAGGCCGCCATAGGCAAAGCCGGGGATCGCCGTATGGTAGGGCTCGGGGGTAAACCAGGTCACGGTTTCCTCGCCGTCCCAAAATGTCTTGATCCGGTGCCCGTGCGTATTCTGCGACCCGCAGCCGTAGCAGTGCGAAACGTTTTCAGGGTAGTAGTCTTGAAAGGCTTTCATGGTTTTTCCGTATGGTCTGGAATGCGATTTCAGTTTGCAGTCAATCAACCCAGCGACCGGCCTTCGCCGGCTTCCTCAACCGTCTGGCCGTCGCGAATGTGGTAGATCCGCTTGAAGGTCGGCATGATCTTCTCGTCGTGCGTCACCACGATGATCGCCGCCTGCGACTGCTGCGCCATCTGGTTCAGGATCCGCATCACGCCCAGCGCGCGCTCGCTGTCGAGCGGCGCGGTCGGCTCGTCGGCCAGGATCACGGGCGGTCGATTGGCCAGCGCCCGCGCAATCGACACCCGCTGCTGCTCGCCGCCCGAGAGTTGCGACGGTTCGGCCTGCGCCCGGTGCGCCACATCGAGCGCCGCCAGCAATTCCAGCGCGCGCGCGCGCGCCTGCGCGTTGGACCATCCCGCCAGCATTGGCAGCAGGGCCACGTTGTCCGTGACGTCCAGAAACGGGATCAGATAGGGCGCCTGAAAGACAAAGCCGATGCTGTCGCGCCGCAGCGTGCGCAGGTCCGGAATCTGCCAGGCGCCGTCGTAGATCACTTTGCCGCCCAGGACCATGCGCCCGGCGGTCGGTTCGATGATGGCGCCCAGACATTTGAGCAGCGTGCTCTTGCCCGATCCCGAAGGCCCGACCAGACCGACCACTTCGCCCGGTCCAACGCTCATGTTGACGTTCTTGAGGGCCTCGACCGCGGTGTCGCCCTGGCCGTAGACCTTGCGCAGGCCCTCGATCACGATGCCGCCGCTGTACGAGGCGGACGAAGATTGGTTCAAGCGACTGCCCATGGGTTGCTCAGCCACCAATCGCCTCGGCCGGGTCGACTTTCAGGGCAACCCGGATCGCCAGCGTGCTGGCCAGAGCGCAGATCAGCATGGTGGCGATGAAGCCGGCGACCGCGTCGCCGGTCTCGAGCAGCACAAATTTCGGAAAGATCGGGGCCCAGACGGTGGCCGCCAGTTTGCCGACCACAAAGCCGATCAGCCCCAGGCCGAGCGCCTGTTGCAGGATCATCGAGGCAATCGTCAGGTTGCGGGTCCCGATCAGTTTGAGAACGGCGATCTCGCGAATCTTGCCCAGGGTCATGGTGTAGATGATGAAGGCGACGATCGCCGCGCTGACGATCGCCAGGATCACCAGGAACATGCCGATCTGCCTGGCCGATGTGGCGATCAGCTTGGCCACCAGGATTTCTTCCATGCCGTCGCGCGTGAACACCTGCAGGTGCTTCCAGCGGCGGATCGGCTGCGCCACCTGCTCGGGCAGGAATCCGTCCTGAATCTGCACCAGGACCGCATTCACGCTGTGGCTGCTGGTCTGCGTCGCCTGCACCGCTTCGAGCAGGCCGGGCGCGCCGGGCCGGTTGAAAGCCGGGTTGGCGGCGGTGCGCACGCGGTCATTGAGGATGGCATCGTTGTCCTTGAGAAACTGGGCTTCCTGCGCGTCCTTCAGCGAAATGAACACCATCGGGTCGCCGCCCGAGGACACCATGCGCTGGGTCAGGCCGACGACCTCGTAGTCATGGCGGCGGATGCGGATGCGCTCGCCGATCAGAAAGCCGGTTTTCACATCGGCCACCGCCTCGTAGTGGCTGCGCGTGATCTGGCGACCGGCCACCAGATAAGCGGGTCCGCCGGGCTGCCCGGGCTCGATGCCGACCACCATGGCGCGCACCTCCTCGCTGCCCTGCTGCACCTGCATCGTGAAGTAAGTGACATTGGCTGCGCGCGCCACCCCGGCCATGCCGAGCACGCCGCGCACCAGATCGTCCCGGATGCTGGACGACTCGGCATACGGGCCTTGCGTGTCCTTTTGCACCACCCACAGATCGGCGCCGCTGTTGTTGAGCAGGGCGCGCGCATCGTCGACCATGCCGCGATAGACCCCGGCCATGCTCAGCGTCACGCCGATCAGCAGGCCAAGACCGAGTCCTGTAAAGACAAACTTCGGCCAGGCATGCAGGATGTCACGGCCCGCCAGACTGATCATGGCGCGCTTCCGGCGGCCTTGACCAGGGCATCGACCACCTGAATCCGGCTTTCTGCGCTGAGCGTCTTCTGGCTGTAGACCACCACCTCGTCGCCGAGCTTCAGACCGCTGAG
>CAIMBE010000281.1 GCA_903839085.1 uncultured beta proteobacterium
GCGGCAATCCGGGGCCCTGGATTGCCGCGCTGCGCTCGCAATGACGGATTAATAGAAACTTTCTCCAGCAGGAGCAGACAAAATGGACTTTGACTTTTCAGACGATCAGGAACAACTGCGCGACGCCGTTCGCAAATGGGTCGACAAGGGCTACAGCTTCGAGCGCCGCCGCGCTGCCGTCAAGGCCGGCGGCTTTTCGCGCCCGGCCTACCAGGAACTGGCCGAACTCGGCCTGTGCGGCCTCTACATCCCGGAAGAACAGGGCGGCATGGGCATGGGACCGGTCGAGGGCATGGTGGTGATGGAGGAACTGGGACGCGGCATCGTGCTCGAGCCTCTCAACCAGAGCCTGATCGCCGGCGCGGTGCTCAGCGGCTACGCGCCCGAGGCGCTCAAGACACGGTGGCTGGCGCAGATTTCCAGTGGCCAGGCGCTGGTGGTGCTGGCCCACCAGGAGCGGGCTGCGCGCTACCGGCTCGACCTCTGCGGCACCCGGGCGACGCCCGTTGCGGGCGGCTGGACGCTGACCGGTCTCAAGAGCATTGTGCCGGCGGGCGATCAGGCCGAGGCCTTCATGGTGCCGGCCACGCTCGATGGCAAGCTTGCCCTGTTCCTGGTGCAGCGTTCAGGCACGGGCGTCAAATGCCGCGGCTATGGCACGCAGGATGGCGCACGCGCCGCCGAACTGAGCCTGCAGGATGCCGCCGCCGACCTGATCACGACCGACGGCCTCACGGCGCTCGAGCACGCGGTGGACATCGGCATAGCGGCGACCTGCGCCGAAGCCATCGGCGTGCTCGACAAGACCATGACCATCACCGCCGAGTACCTCAACACGCGCAAGCAGTTTGGCGTCTTCATCAGCAGTTTCCAGGCACTGCGGCACCGCGCCGCCGACATGAAGATGCAGCTCGAGCTGGCGCGCTCGATGAGCTACTACGCCGCTCTCAAGCTCAATGCGCCGGCACCCGAGCGGCGCGCCGCGATGGCGCGCGCCAAGTACCAGCTCGGCAATTCGATGCGCTTTATCGGCCAGCAGGCCGTGCAGATGCATGGCGGCATCGGCGTCACCGACGAGTACATCGTCAGCCACTATTTCAAGCGATTGACGCAAATGGAAATCAGCTTCGGCGACACCATGCACCAGCTCGGCGAGGTGGCCGGCCGGATGCAGGACACAGCCGGCGTGTTTGCCTGAGACGCAGGGCCGACGCCCTACTCCGCCTCGCGCACCCGCACAAAACTGGCAAAGCGCGGCAGGCCCGAGGGCGTGCGGTCACGGAACCGGTAGGTCACGAACGAGCCCACTGGCGGCGGCGAATCGCGCAGGGCATCGGTGAAGCCCGTACCCAGGGCAAAGCGCTGGCCATCGGGCAACTCCAGCAGCAGCGCACCCATGCGTCCCGCGTGGCGGCCTTTGCCCGCCACGTGCGCCAGCACCTGCGCGTCCTCGTCGGGCACGGGTTTGAGCTTGCGCAGCGCGTCGCTGCGCCCCGGCTGCCAGAGGGCGTCGGCGCGATGCAGGATCAGTCCCTCGCCCCCTGCGCTGACTGTCTTCGACAGCACGCGCTGCAGCGAGGCGCGATCACTCAGCCGCGATTGCGCAACGGCCTGCAGCCAGGGCACCCTGGCGCCATCGACCACAGCAACAACACGGGCGGCGCGCTCAAGAAACGGGCCGGCTGCGCCGGGCAAGTCAAAAATCATGTAGCGCAGTTCGCGCCAGTCGGCATCGACCGGCACGCTGCGGCGCACGGTGCCGGAAAGCCGATCGAAGCGGCCGCGCCCGAGCCACAGCTCGCCGTCGAGCGGCGTGCGCGGCAGCGCCGCCGTGAACCAATCTGGCGCGGCGATGCGCCGACCGCTGCGAAAGCGCAGCACATGGCCGTCCCACAACGCGCGAACGCCGTCAAGTTTTTCGCTGACGAGAAAGCCGCCGGGCTCCATGCCGGCCTGCCAGTATTTGGCCAGCATGATCGCCGGCTGCACCGTCGCAGTGAGCTCAATGCCGGCGGCGACTGCCGCGGCCGGCAGCGCCAGCGGCACAAAAATCCCGCCCAGCAGCAGGCCCAGACAGCCTGCGCCGCGGCTCATCGACCGTCGTGATGTCATGTTTTCCCCCTGAATATATTTTTGTGCAGTGTAGGCCGATTCGACGGCCAACTGGCAGGCGTCGCACGGTGTCCCCGATCCTGCGCCTCCGCCGGACCGGGTATTGATCGGTCAGCGGGGCAAGAAATGCAGGCGAGACAGCCTCAGATCAGAAGCCGTGAGGTCCTGGGCACGTGGGCCATCAGGAACTGCATCTGGTCGGCCAGAATGCGGCGGTTGCGCAATATGAAGTCTTCCCACAGACTGGGCACATAGGGCGCGTAGAGCAGCGGCATGCCGGCCTGTTCGGGCGTGCGATGGCTCTTGCGGTGGTTGCAGGGGCGGCACGCCGTCACCACGTTCATCCAGCTGTCGAGCCCGTCCTGCGCAAACGGGATGATGTGCTCGCGCGTCAGGTCCTCCTCGCCAAAATGGTCGCCGCAGTAGGCGCAGATGTTGCGGTCGCGCGCGAACAGCTTGTGGTTGGTCAGACCCGGCCTGAGCTTGAACGGATTGATGCCGGGCACGCCCCGCGTGCCGATGATGCTGTTGACGACGATGATCGACTGCCTGCCGGTCAGGGCGTTGTGCCCGCCGCGAAAGACCGCGACCTGCGCGCCCATTTCCCAGCGCACCTCCTGCGCCGCGTAGTGGATCACCGCCTGCTCGAGCGAAATCCAGGACTGGGGCAGCCCCTGGGCCGACAGCTTCAATACCTTCAAAGAACCGACTCCTTCAAAAGTTCGTCATCGCGAGGCCGCCACCTTCGTCATCGCGAGGCCGCCACCTTCGTCATCGCGGGGCCGCCACCTTCGTCATCGCGAGGCCGCCACCTTCGTCATCGCGAGGCCGCC
>CAIMBE010000282.1 GCA_903839085.1 uncultured beta proteobacterium
AATTACTGGATCCCGGCGTACCGAAAGCCAGTGCTGATCTGGCTTTCCGTTCTGGCGACACTGCTGGCGGGCATCTTCGTTGTGCGCCGACGTCGGCGGCGGCCCGTCCCATGAGCAGTGCGGGTTACCTGGCCACGCCGTGGCCGGGTGAAGACGGCGGCCCCGAGCGCCTGCAAGCCGTGCGCGCCAGCGCGTGCCCGGGTTTGCGTGATGGCGAGAAGCTTGGTTTCACCAGCCGCAGAACCTGGCTGTCGACGATGACGCTGCTCGGCGCGCCGGGCGAAGTCTACCTGTTGACGCACTCGGCGCTTCGCGCCAGGTTGGGACTGCCGACCAGCGCCCGCGTGGAACGGATCGACCCGTTGTCCTTGAAGCCCCTGGCCCGCTCGCCACGCCTGCGCGGCGGCCCGATGTGGCCGGGCGGCATGGCGCTGCACCGCAACGGCGACCTCTATGTGGTGTATGGCCGCCATCTGCACAGACTCGACCGTGCCTGCCAACCGCGCGGCCTGTTGCAGTTGCCGGTCAACGAGCCTTACAACTCCTTTGTCATTCTTGACAACGGCCTGATCGTCGCCAAGAACCTGTCCGAGACCACGCCTGCGCGCCTGAGCGTCATCGACGCCGAGACGCTGCGGCTGGTCGGTGCCGACCTGCCGTGCCCGGAGCCTTCGATCGCGCGGCTCAGCGCCAGCGGCAACACCGTCTACGTGGTCGGCGTGCGCTCGATCTTTCGCTACCAATGGGATGAGGTCGCGCACCGTCTGGTGCAAGATGAAGGCTGGCGCTTCGATTACATCGGGTCGAGCGGGCAGAGCTACGGCTGGGACGTGGTGCTGGACGGGAAAAACGCCTGGTTCATGGACAACGGCAAGCACCGCTATTTCGTCAAGATGATCGGCAACGGCGTCAGCCGGACGCCGAACCGCCTGATCCGCGTCTCTCTGAGCGATGCGGGCGACCACCAGACGCTGGAGGTTTGCGGTGCGGCCGGCGGCAGCATCACCAATCCGCCGCTGATCGACCCCGCTCGCCGGATCGTGGTCGGCTACGACTCGGCGAATCGCCACCTGCAGGCCTGGCGCTTCAATCCTGATGCCAGGGCCCTGACACCGCTGTGGCACAAGAGCGCCTTTGGCTGCGCCAGCCACCTGCTGCTCTACCCTGATAGCGGCGAGCTGGTCGTCAACGACTATCGCCGTGGCGGCGAGGAAGTGGTGTTGCTCGACATAGAGTCCGGTGCCGAGACCGGACGCGTGCGCGTCGGCGGTTTCAACCAGGGCGTGGTCTTCCCGAGTCCGGGCTGGGGGCGCGACCTTTACTGGTGCTCGATGGACCGCCTGGCGCGGGTTTTTGTGCAATGAACAAGACCATTCTGATCACCGGCGCCGGCACCGGCATCGGGCGCGACAGCGCCTTTGCGCTGGCTGCGCGCGGCCACCGCGTGATCGCGACCACCTTCGACGAGGCTCAGGCGCAAGCCTTGCGCGCCGAGTGCCAGGAGCGCCGGCAGATCCTTGAAGTATTCAAGCTCGACATCACGTCGCCGACCGACCGCGAGAAGGTGCTGCCGATACCGCTGGACGTGCTGATCAACAACGCTGGCGTCGGCGACTCGGGCTCGCTGGCCGAGGTCGATCTGGAGCGTGTTCGCGTCGTATTCGAGGTCAACCTGTTTGCGACTCTCGCGCTGACACAGCTCGCGCTGCGCGGCATGATCGCGCGCGAACGCGGCAGCGTGTTGTTTGTGAGTTCGATCGCCGGGCGCGTGCCGGTCCCCTTCCTGATGCCGTATTCAATGAGCAAGTTTGCGCTGTCAGCCGCCGGTGCCGGGCTGCGCGCGGAGATGGATCAGCTCGGCAGGAATGTGCAGATTGCGCTGATCGAACCGGGCGCCTTCCACACCGGCTTCAACCAGTCCATGACCGGGCGCAAGTACGGCTGGATGCAGCAGCAGTCCTACTTCAGCGCATCGAGCGCGAAGATGAAGAAAAAGGAAGCGCGTGAATTTGCGCTGATCGAGGCCAGCAGCACGCGCTCGATCGTGGCCCAGATCGTGAAGGCCGCAGAAGCGAGCCGCCCGAAGTTGCGTTATGTGGCGCCCTGGATCCAGGGCGCCGTGGTGCGGCTGGCACGGATTCTGGGTGCTTGAGCGGCAACGGCAACAGATCATGGATCTTTCCAGAAATGATGACAGTCCGGAGCGTCGTCGCGAGGCCGTCGGCCGTGGCGATCCATGCTGGCAGACCAAAGACATGGATTGCCGCGCTTGGCTCGCAATGACGAAATCGGGTTCAAGGTCCGCAAGCAGTTTCGGCTGCCCGAAACAGGGGCCTCGCGATGACAAAAGCAAGTGTCCTGAATTCAGGAACTCTCAATAATTCAACTTTCCCACCCAAAGGAATATCCATGAAACGCAGAGCGGTCCTGCTGTCTATCTTGTTGCTGATGGCCTTTGCGGCAGCGGTCGCCTTTGTTTGGCGCGCGCCGCTGAGCGTGGCATTGGCGGGAAGGATGATCAGCAGCCATCTGAGCACCGATGCACTGGCCGCACTGCCGGACGGTCTGCACGTCGGCCTGTGCGGCGCCGGCTCACCCTTCCCCGACGAGAAACGCTCCGGCCCGTGCACGCTCGTCATCGCGGGCAAGCGGATGTTTGTGTTCGACGCCGGCAACGCCAGCGCGCGCAATATCGGAAAGATGGGCTTCAACCACGGGCGCATCGAGGCGATTTTTCTGACTCACTTTCACTCCGATCACATTGATGGACTGGGTGAACTGCTGATGCAGCGCTGGGTCTCCACGGGCAACGCGGCGCCGGTGCCGCTATATGGGCCGCCCGGTGTCGAGCAGGTGGTGGCGGGGTTCATGTCGGCCTATCAGCTCGATCAGCACTACCGCGTGGCGCACCACGGCGAGCAGACCTTGCCGGCCGGCGGCTTCGGCGCGGTGCCCCACGCCTTCAGCGCACCGCCCGACGGCCATCTGGTCCTGATCAAGGACGCTGATCTTGAAATCAGCGTGTTCAATGTGGATCACGCTCCGGTTCATCCCGCCGTCGGTTATGTCATCCGCTACAAGGGGCGCAGTGTGGTGCTCAGCGGCGACACCAAGAAGTCGGCGGCCGTGCAGCGTGAAGCCACTGGCGTCGACCTGCTGGTGCACGAGGCCTTGTCGGCCCCGCTGGTGGGCTTGATCGGGCAGGGCGCGGCGGCTGCCGGTCGACCCAACTTCAAGAAGCTGATGGCCGACGTCGTCGACTACCACAGCTCGCCCGAGCAGGCGGCCGAGGTCGCGCGCGATGCCAAAGTGCGCTACCTGCTGCTCAACCATATCGCGCCGCCACTGCCGTTGCCGGGTCTGGAGAAGGCCTTTCTGGGCAGTGCGGGGACGATCTACCAGGGGCCGCTGCGCGTCGGCGCCGACGGCGACTTCCTCAGCCTGCCGGTCGGCTCGGACCAGGTGAACCTGAGCCAACGATTCTGATTGGCCCGCCCCTCGACAAGCAACTCAATCCCCTCAGGAGGCGCTCCATGCCAGCACTGCCAGTGATCAAGGAAATTCTTCGCACGCCCGAGGAACGCTTCGCTCATCTGAGCGACTTTGCGTACACGCCGCACTACGCGCAAGTCGGCGGCCTGCGCGTGGCGTATGTCGACGAGGGCGCGCGCGATGGGCCGCTCGTGCTCTTGCTGCACGGCGAGCCGAGCTGGTCTTACCTGTACCGCAAGATGATCCCGGTGCTGCTGGAGGCGGGTTGCCGCGTTGTTGCGCCCGATCTGGTCGGCTTTGGGCGCTCCGACAAGCCCGCCCGCAAGGTCGATTATTCGTATCTGAACCATGTGCAGTGGATGAAGGCCTGGATGGAGGCGGTTGATTTGCGACAGGCGACGCTTTTCTGCCAGGACTGGGGCTCGCTGATCGGACTGCGCATGGTGGCGGAACTGCCTGAGCGCTTTGCGCGCATCGTGCTGGCCAATGGCGGCTTGCCCACCGGCACGACCGAAACGCCAAAGGCGTTCAAGATATGGCGCGCTTTTGCCGTCTACAGCCCCTGGTTCCCGATCGGGCGCATCGTCAGGAGCGGTTGCGCCATGGGCTTGACGCCACAGGAAGTCGCAGCGTACGACGCGCCTTTTCCGTCACGCAAGTACAAGGTGGCAGCGCGGCTCTTTCCGACCTTTGTGCCGACGACGCCCGATGACCCGGAGCGCCAGAACAACGAGCGCGCCTGGGAGTTTTTCAAGCAGTGCCAGAAACCCTTTCTGACCCTGTTCAGCAACCGCGACCCGGTCACCCGCGGCGGCCACAAGGTCTGGCAGAAACTGGTGCCGGGCGCGCAGGGACAAGCGCACGCGGTAACGCGGGGCGCCGGTCACTTTCTGCAGGAAGACAAAGGCGCCGAGGTGGCTGCGGCGATCGTCGCCTTCATGAAAGCCACACCGGCGCCGGAGGCATGCGGTCGGCCCTAAACTCGACGCCATGACAGAAGCGGCAACCCAGGCAGACCAGAGGAGAATCACCGGCAGCGTGCTCGATGCGGACGGCACGGTCCGGGCGCTGGACAAATACGATGCCCCGGCGCACTTTGCCCGGCAGGGGGGGCGGCGATTTCATGTCATGGCCAAGCCGGTCGGCCCGGCCTGCAATCTCGATTGCTCCTACTGCTATTACCTGGCCAAGGCCACGCTGCCCGACGGTTCGCGCAGCGGGCGCATGCTCGACGAGACGCTGGACTTGTTCATCCGCCAGTACATCGAGGGCGTGACCGGACCCGAAGTGGTGTTCTCCTGGCAGGGCGGTGAGCCGACGCTGCTCGGGGTCGACTTTTTCCGGCGCGTGATCGAACTCGAAAAAAAATACGCCAAGCCCGGGCAGACCGTGCAGAACGACCTGCAGACCAATGGCACGCTGCTCGACGACGAATGGTGCCGTTTCCTGAAAGAAAACCGCTTTCTGGTGGGCCTGTCGATTGACGGCCCGCGCGACATTCATGACCAGTGCCGTTACACCAAGGGCGGCGAGCCCACTTTCGACAAGGTGATGAACGCGGTGCGGCTCCTCAAGCAACATGGCATTTCATTCAACACGCTGACCTGCGTGCACCGCTACAACGCCCGGCGACCGCTCGATGTCTACCGATTTCTGCGCCGCGAAGTGGGCTCGGTCTTCATGCAGTTCATCCCGATCGTCGAGCACCGGGGCTTTGAGACCACCGCGCCGCAGACCTGGGACGCCGCGACGCTGCCGCTGGCGGGCGAGGCCCGGGCGCGACCGGGCCAGCCCGATTCGATCGTGACCGACTGGTCGGTCGATCCGCAGGACTGGGGCTATTTCCTGAGCAAGGTGTTCGACGAGTGGCACAAGCGCGATATCGGCAAGGCCTACGTCAATCACTTTGAAACCCTGGTGGCGCAGCACATGGGACTGCCCTCGCAGATGTGCGTCTATGGCGAGATCTGCGGCAAGGGGCTGGCGATCGAGCACGACGGCAGCGTCTATGCCTGCGACCACTACGTCTATCCCGAGTACCGCGTCGGCAACATCCGCAGCGCCCAGCTCGGCGATACCGCCTTGTCGCGCGCGCAAGTGAAGTTCGGTTACGCAAAAAGCGAAACCCTGCCTGCAGAATGCCGCCGCTGCGAGTATTTGCAGGACTGCTGGGGCGAGTGCCCGAAGAACCGCATCCTGCGCAGCGCCGACGGCGAACCTGGGCTCAATTACCTGTGCGCCGGTTTCAAGCAATTCTTTGCCCATGCGATACCGCAGGTCGAGCGGATCATCGCCGACATCAGAAAAAACAAGGTGCAGCCGGTGCCCCGGATGCCGCGTTGAACGCCGGCGTTGGCGCTACCTCAATGACCTTTGGAGAATCGCCTGCACGGCATTCAAATCACTGATCGGCAGCTGGCCGGGTGCCGATTGGCCGGCGCCAATGGCAAAGGTCAGGGCAGAGCCAAAGGCCCAGCCAAAAAGCCGTGTCAGCGAGCCGTAGGCACCCATCGACATGCTGATCAGGGGAATGTCGAGTTTCTGACT
>CAIMBE010000283.1 GCA_903839085.1 uncultured beta proteobacterium
CTTGCCCCGTTCGGGGGATGGACGGCTTGCCAAGAATTCTGAATACTTGATGCCGTGCTGTCACACACCAGGAGAATCGCCCCAGCTTTTGCGATGGGTTCACATTCCCGTCACATTTCCCGGATAACGTTCTGGAAGACTCTGCACATGGGCCGGGCATTGGCCAAGTTAAGGCATGCATGGAATTTCGGTCATTTGTCGAATCTGTCCTAATGTTTGGGCAGAAAAGTCCGTTAAACCGTTGAGAAAGCATAGACACCGAGGAATTTCAAATGAGCATCACCACCGCCGTCACTGTTGTCATCCTGCCGCTTGCATGTGTCGCCGCAGCTGCTGCGCTGCTGCGCCTGTTCGACGTGAAGGACACCACGGCAGAGCAAGCCCAGTTCGAGGCCGAAAAGTTGTTGGCCCAGGTCAATCGCGAAGTGACGGTGCGCCGCCGCGTTCGGGCAGGCGCTCCAGACAATGTGGCATTGGCCGCGGTTCCACGTTTCACCTCGCTCAGCGCGAATCGGATCAGGTTTCCGTCGCTCTGATCGTCGGGCATCCGATAGCCAGCATCGCCGCTATGGCGAGTTTCGAAACTCACGACAAGGTTCTGCTCAAGCCTGCCTGATGCAGATGCCTTGGCAAGTCAAGGACAGAGGTCCCGGCGTGCGCGCGTCCCGAGGGCGCCACAGTGAGCGACTCCGCGAATGTCATCCGGCCTTCGGCCTCCCTCTTGATTTGGCAAAACCCCAAGTCCACGCGACGCCGCTCACTGCAGCACCCTCGGCAACGAGCGGCGGTGGTTTACGTCGGCGCAAACCAACCCGGTTTGACCGATCAGGTTGGAGGGGCGCTCAGCGTAGCGGCATAAAGGAGGAGCCCAAAGGGTGGGGGACAGCCGCGGAGCTGAGTGCCCCGCCAGCCTGATCCACCCGTCATCCTGAAAAGGGTTTGTCCTGGCATTGCTTCGCGAAAGGTCAGCCTCAGCACGGTGTTGGCTGGGCAGATGGTGGGTCTCAGGCAGATAGACGACCAGATCTGGCAAGTCAGCTTTATGGACTACGATCTGGGTTACTTCGATATGGACAGTTGCCGGGTCGAACCCGGGCCCAATCCATTTGGGCCTCGGGTGTTAACGATGTGATCGGTACAAACTGTCAACAATGTCTTCAGTATGTACCCAAGAGATTTGGTGGCGCTTCACGGATTCGAACCGCGGACCTGTGGATTATGATTCCATCGCTCTAACCGACTGAGCTAAAGCGCCAAGGCTGCGAATTATAACCAGACGCTGGCGGCGCGCCGTGCTATTGGTGCTTGAACTCCGCTTTGCGCTTGTTCACAAAAGCATCCATACCTTCCTTCTGATCGGCTGTGGCAAACATGGCGTGGAACATGCGGCGCTCGAACATGATGCCGTCGCTCAGCGAACTCTCGAAGGCACGGTTCACCGACTCCTTCGCCGCCATGGTCGCCATTTGCGAATAGCCGCTGATCAACAGCGCGGTTGCCATCGCGTCTTCCATCAGCTTGTCCAACGGCACAACGCGGCTGACCAGCCCGGCCCGCTCGGCCTCGACCGCATCCATCATGCGGCCGGTCAACGCCATTTCCATCGCTTTGGCCTTGCCCACCGCGCGCGGCAGCCGCTGTGTTCCGCCGGCGCCAGGAATCACGCCGAGTTTGACCTCGGGCTGCCCGAAGCGCGCGTTGTCGGCGGCGATGATGAAGTCGCACATCATCGCCAGTTCGCAGCCGCCGCCAAGGCAGAAACCGCTGACGGCAGCGATGACGGGCTTGCGCACGCTGCGAATCTGTTCCCAGTTGCGCGTGATGTACTCGCTCTTGTAGACGTCGGCAAAGCTGTAA
>CAIMBE010000284.1 GCA_903839085.1 uncultured beta proteobacterium
CGCCGTCAAGGTACAAACTCACGCTCTGCATGCCGGCCGGGACGGTGGTGATGGCAGCAAACGGACGACCGTCGCTGAGGGTAAAGCTGCGGTCGGCGCTGGGGTTGGGGTTGTTGACAAGCGTGCTGGCCAGGTCAGCCGGGCCACTGGCCTGGTCGACCTGGTAGCTGATGCTGGCGTCTGCGCCACCCGTGTTGTTGGCATCCTTGATGACCCGAAACTGCGCTGCCGCAGCGACACGCATCGGATCATCAATCAGCACCTGGACGCCACCGGCGACGGTTGTTGCAGCGGGATCGATACCAAACAGCGCGCCTGCGGCCTCGCCATAACCATCGACGCCTTGCTGGTGCACAGCGTTGACCTCGCGCACCATGGTGCTGGCCAGCGTGTCCAGGGCGGAGCGGGTGCTGCCCAACACCTGCTCACGAAAGGTCATCAGACCTGCCAGGCTACCACTTGAGACACTGGACAGCGATGATGGATTGCCATAAGGGTCGAGCACCAGACTGACTTTTTCCGGGGCAGCAGAATTGAAGTTGGCGGCAATGCTGTAGGCTTTGTTGCCATCCACCACGATGTCTTTGGTAAGTGACGGCCCCAGGCTCACCAGCACGGAACCATTCTCATTGAAGCGGGTGTTGACGTGGGCAAAGTCAGACAGGTTCTTGAGCAACTTGTCGCGCTGGTCCAGCAGCGCCGCCGGTTGCGCGCTGGCCGTTCTGTTGGCGCTGAGTTGGGTGTTGACTTCGGCCAGCTGTTTGATGATGGTGTTCATCTGACCCACACTGGACGAAACGGCCTGCGTGGTTTCTTCCTGCACCAGGTCAAGCTGGCTCGAGAGCTGGCCAAAACGTGCCGCGAGGCCCTGGGCATCGCGCACAAAGCTGCTGCGCGCAACGCTGGAGGCCGGGTCGGCTGAGAGGTCACGCGCAGAGGCAAAAAACTGGTCGAGTGCGCTGGTCAGGCCCATGGTCTGGCCGCCCATGACGTCCACTACGCGGTTGGCGTAGTTCACCATCGGCTCCTGGCTGGCCAGGTCGCTGTTGCTGTTACGCAGGTTGGCTTCAGCAAAGGCGTCGTACTGTCGCTGGATGCGGTCCACCATGACGCCAGTGCCCATGTAGAAGTTGCCACTTTTGGCAACCGGATTGGCCTGCAACACCACGGCCTGGCGCGAGTAGCCGTCGGTGGCGACGTTGGCAATGTTGTTGCTGACGGTGCCCAGCGCCCGCTGGTAAGCCGCTACCGCATTGGAGGCAATGCCAACCAGATCGGTCATGGCGTACTCCCGTCAAGCAGCATTTTGGGGCTGGCCAGCGGCATGCCACCGGCCTTGGGCAGGGGCAAGGCACTCTGCAGCGGCGCTTTGAGCGAAAAGCTCTTGACGACCAGTTGTGCGCGGTCCAGCGCCATCGGCGCCGGGCTGGCAGCGCTGCGTGCTTCGAGCACGGCGGCGGTGCTGGGTGTCTCCGGCTGCGGCATATTTTTGACCAGCATATCGGCCAGTCCCACGGTGTTGCGCTTGGCCATTTGTACCGACACTTCGCGGTCAAACATGCCCTCAAAGGTTGCTTTGCCAGAGTCTTCCGACTCGTCGCTCTTGATAATCGCTTCGCGCATGGACTTCATCATCATCTGCAAGAACAGGGCCTCGAACTGCTGCGCTGTTTCACGCATGGCGGACTTGGCGTCCTGGCGCGCCTGCGCCTTGAGCTGGCCCAGACCATCAAAGTCGAGGTAAGACTTGGGTGCGCTGGCAGAGGTGATGGGTTCCACGTTGCTTGCTCGTCTTAGATGACAACCAAATCCGCGCGCAGGCTGCCCGAACTCTTGAGGGCTTCGAGTATGGCTATCAGTGCCGAGGGCGTGGCGCCCACCTGATTCACAGCGTCCACAATCTGGCGCAAATCGACACCGGGCTGGAACAGGAACATCGGCTTGTTGGGCTCGGTGACCTTGATGTCAACGTTTTGCACCTCTTTGGTCTGGCCTTGCGAGAAGGCGCCGGGCTGCGAGACCTCGTTGGTGGCGGTCACGGTCACAGAGATGGTTCCATGGGTAACGGCAGCCGCTGTTACGCGCACATTGCGGCTGATCACCACCGTGCCGGTGCGGGCATTGACCACCACGCGCGCCGACGGCTCGCCGGGCTGCACTTCGAGGTTCTCGATCATGCTCACAAAGGCAACACGCTGGGTCGTATCGAGCGGCGCACGCACCACGATCGAGACGCCGTCGAGCGCTTGTGCCACGTCGGCACCAAATTTGTCGTTGATGACCTTGACGATGGTCGAAGTGGTGGTGAAGTCACTGTCGCGCACGTTAAGCAAAACGTTATCGGCCTTGTCAAACGGATTTTCAACCGCGCGCTCCACGCTGGCACCACCCGTCATGCGCGAAGCGGTAGTGACCCCCACCGATACTTTGGAGCCACCGCCGCCCGCATCGATTGCCGTGACTGGCAAGGCGCCCTGGGCGAGCGCGTAAATCTCGCCATCGACACCGCGCAGGCTGGTCAGGAGCAGACTGCCGCCACGCAAGCTGGTGGCCTTGCCGATGGCAGAAACAGTGACGTCAATGCGCTGGC
>CAIMBE010000285.1 GCA_903839085.1 uncultured beta proteobacterium
ATAAATCATGACAGTCCGGATCGTCATTGCGAGGAGCCTGGCGACGCGGCAATCCAGGAAGTCATGGGGAATGGATCGCCACGGCCTAAAAGGCCTCGCGATGACGAAAGCAAGTGTCTTGAATTCCGGAAAGATCAATAGAATCCTCGCATGTCACAAGCAAACTCCGTGCTGCCGCGCCGTGCCATCGTGCGCGAGGCCGGTCTGCGCGAGATCGAACTCGCTCCCTGCGAGCTGGCCCGGTCGAAAACAGCGCCTTGCACCGACCCGCGGACATGAACCAGCCGATCAAGAAGACGCTGCCGCTGGCCGGCCTGCGCGTGGTTGAATTCACGCACATGGTGATGGGCCCGACCTGCGGCATGGTGCTGGCCGACATGGGCGCTGAAGTGATCAAGGTTGAACCGATAGCGGGCGACCGCACGCGCCACCTGCTGGGTTCGGGCGCCGGCTTCTTTCCGCTGTTCAACCGCAACAAGAAGAGCATCGCGATCGACCTGCGCAGCGCGACCGGTGCCGAGGTTGCGCGCAGACTCGCGGCCACGGCGGACGTCGTGGCCGAGAACTTCAAGCCCGGCACCATGGCCAAGTACGGGCTCGATCATGAGGCACTCTCCATGGTCAATGAGCGGCTGATCTATGTCAGCCACAAGGGCTTCCTGCCCGGCCCCTATGAGCACCGCACGGCGCTCGACGAAGTGGTGCAGATGATGGGCGGACTGGCCTACATGACGGGGCGGCCGGGCGATCCGCTGCGCGCCGGCACCAGCGTGAACGACATCATGGGAGGCATGTTCGGCGCGATCGGTGCGCTCGGTGCGCTGATTCAGCGCGGCATTACCGGAAAGGGTCAGGAAGTGCAGAGTGCGCTGTTCGAGAACAACGTGTTCCTGGTTGGCCAGCACATGCTGCAGTACGCCATCACCGGCAAGGCGGCGGCGCCGATGCCGGAGCGCATCTCGGCCTGGGGAGTTTATGACGTGTTCACCGTGAAGGACGGCGAGCAGATCTTTCTGGCGGCGGTCAGCGATTCGCAGTGGGCCACCTTTTGTGGCGCCCTGGGTTTTGCCGACCTGAAGGCCGATCCACAGTACGCCAGCAACAACCAGCGGGTGCAGGCACGCGCCACGCTGATACCGGTTTTGCGCGAACGCCTGGCCGTCCACAGTGCGGCCGAGCTCAGCGCGCTGTTCGAGCGCGTCGGCCTGCCGTACGCGCCGATCCGCCGGCCCGAAGAGTTGTATGACGACGAGCATCTGCTGGCCACCGGTGGTTTGGTCGACATCACCCTGCCCGACGGCGAACGCGCCGGTCAGCGCGTCAAGACCACCCTGTGTCCCTTCACCATGGACGGGCAGCGACTGGGCGTGCGCCTGCAGCCTCCGACCCAGGGCGAGCACACATCGCAACTGCTGGTCGAGCTAGGCTACAGCGCCGCGGAAATCGAGGCGCTGCGCAGCAGCCGTGCGGTGGCATGATTCAACCCAAATCGTCAGCGCGAGCCAGGCGTGGCGTTCTGTGACTCCAAAATCCATGGACAAGCTCAAGCAACTCGAATCCTTCGTCTCGGTGGCCATGCGCGGCAGCCTGACGGCCGCCGCCCGCGCCGAAGGCGTGGCGCCGGCGATCATGGGACGCCGGCTTGACGCGCTCGAGCAGCGCCTCGGGGTCAAGTTGCTGGTGCGCAGCACGCGACGCATCGTGCTGACGCATGAAGGCAGCTCGTTCCTGGAAGACTGCCAGCGTTTGCTGATCGACTTTGCCAATGCCGAGGCCAGCGTCTCGGCCGGTGGCGTCAAGGCCAGCGGTCATTTGCGCGTCACCGCGCCGGCGGGCTTCGGGCGGCGCCATGTCGCGCCGCTGGTGCCGCGCTTTCGGGAACTGCACAATGAGGTCAGCATCTCGCTCAACCTGAGCGACCGCGTCGTTGACCTGGCGGCCGAGGGCTTCGACTGCGCGGTGCGGGTCGGCGACATGCCCGACTCCAGTCTGGTCAGCGTGCGCCTGGCCGACAACCGTCGGCTGTGCGTGGCGACGCCGACCTACCTCAGGCAGCACGGCACGCCGGCCCATCCCGCCGATTTGTCGAAGTTCGACTGCCTGACCCTGTCGAGCGACGCTTCGCAAACCCGCGGCTGGTCCTTCATGGTGCCGACCGGCAGCGGCAGGGAACTGATCTACCTGAAGCCCGGCGGCCCGCTCAATTGTTCCGACGGCCAGGTCTTGCACGACTGGTGCCTGGCTGGCTATGGCATTGCCTGGCGCAGCACCTGGGAGGTCGAGGCCGAGATCGCGGCCGGCCTGCTGGTCGCCGTGCTGGAAGATTTTTCAGCGCCCGCCAATGGCATCTACGCGGTTTTTGCGCACGCCAAGCACATGCCCTTGCGCCTGCGCCTGTGGATTGATTTTCTCAAGCACCACTATGCCCAGAGCGGCTTCTGGCACGCCCAATGAAGCAGGACCGCCAACCCGACTGCAAGCCGGTGATTGTCTGCGCCGATGATTTTGCCATCCATGCCGGGGCCTCGCTGGGCATTGCCGCGCTGGCGCGCAGCGCTCGCATCAGCGCCACCAGCGCGATGGTGCTGTCAGGGCGCTGGTCGCAGGATGCGCCCTTGCTCAAGGACTTGCCGCAAGCGATCGACGTCGGACTGCACCTCGACTGGACCAGCGATTTTGCGAAGGCCAGCGGCCACGGCATGTCGCTGGGCGCGGCGATGGCCAAGGCGGCGCTGGGCGGCTTTGGCAGGGGTGCGGCAGCGCAGGCGACGCGCGCCGTGATCGAGCGTCAGCTCGACGCCTTCGAAGCCCACTGGCAGGCGCCGCCCGACCATGTCGACGGGCATCAGCATGTGCACCAGTTCGCCGGCATTCGCGAGGCGCTGGTGCAGGCACTGGTCGCGCGCTACGGCACAGGCCATCGGTCGATCGTCACTGCGAGCGCAGCGCGGCAGTCCATGCATGGATCGCCACAGGCCTTTGGCCTTCGCGATGACGAAACGGACAAGCGCAGTGGATGCTTGACCTATCTGCGGACTTCCCGGGCGCCGCTTGGCCACGCCAACCTGAAGAGTCGCATCATTGCCGCCATGGGCGCCGACGCTCTGGAAAAGCTGGCGGTACAGGCGGGTTTGTCGGTGGCAACTGCCCTGCTTGGCATTTACGATTTTGCCGGCGACCAGCGCCGCTATGCTGCCTTGATGGCTGGCTGGTTGCGCGCCGCGCCGGCCGCCGGCATCATCATGTGCCACCCGTCGCAGCAGGCGCCACCCGGCGATGACTTCGGCCTGGCATGCGCCCGCGAACTGGCCTACCTCGGCAGCGCCGATTTTGCGCAGGCCCTGGCCGACGCCCGCGTGCAGCTGGTTCGCGGCAGCCTGTGCCTGTCCAAGCACCCCGCCCGGTAAAATTTCGCGGTGACTATCTCCCTGACTGAACGTCAAAAATCCTGGTGGACGCTTGGCCTGCTGTGGCTGCTGCTGCTCTTGCTGGCCTCCCTGCGGCCGCTGGCCGTGCCGGACGAAGGACGTTATGGCGAAATTGGCCGCTGGATGCTGCAAAGCGGGGACTGGCTGACGCCGCGCCTGAACGGGATTCCGTTTTTTCACAAGCCACCGTATCTGCACTGGCTCGAAGCCGTGTCGCTGGCCACGTTCGGGGTCAATGAGATCGCGCTGCGGCTGGTCCCGGCCCTGCATGTGGGCCTGATGCTGGTGGCGCTGTACCTGGGGGCGCGCGCGATTGGCGGCGAGCAGCTTGCGCGTCGTGCGAGCGTGATGCTGGGCACCAGCCTGAGCTTCCTGCTGGGCGGCCAGTATGTGAACCACGACATGCTGGTGGCGTCGTGGATTGGCGTTGCCATCTGGTGTTTTGCCTTTGCCTTCATGGCGGGTGCCAAGCCTTCGCCGGCCTTGTCCCGGCTCGGTTTTGTCGCCTGCGCGCTGGGCATGCTGAGCAAGGGATTGATCGGCATTGCGCTGCCCGGGCTGGTGATTCTGATCTGGCTGGTCTGGACGCGCCAGTTGAAGAAGATGCTGTACCTGCCCTGGCTCAGCGGGCTGGCCCTGTTCGCGGCCATCGCACTGCCCTGGTTTGCCGTGGCCTGGCAAAAGTACCCGCAGTTGCTCGACTACATGTTCGTCAACCAGCATTTCAAGCGTTTCACGGCCAGCACCTACAACAATCCGCAGCCCTGGTGGTTCTATCTGGTGGCGCTGGCGCTGCTGCTGTTTCCGTGGCTGTTTTTTGCCTTCGCGCTACTGCGCCGGCCGAGCGCCGAGCGGCCCGTCGGCGCACCGCCGGTGGCCAGGGAGTGGACCGCCCTGTGCTGGATCTGGGCAGCCAGCATCGTCGTCTTCTTCTCGATTCCCAATTCCAAGCTGATCGGTTATGTGCTGCCGGCGGTGCCGCCCCTGGCGCTGCTGGCGGCCCTCGGTTGGCAGGGCGCCATGGCGCAGCGGCGCAACGAGGCCCGGGTTTTTGCCGGGCTGTGCCTGATCAATGTCGGCATTGCGCTGGCCATCGTGACGCTGGTGGCGCAGGTCACGCGCAGCGGGCGAGCGCAGGACATCGCCGCGGTGCTGGCTTGCGCGGCGCGGCCCTCGGACACGGTCTACGTGTCGGGTGCCTACCCTTACGACCTGCCGTTCTATGCGCAGACCGCCAAGCCGATGGTGGTGCTGGAAGACTGGCCGCTGTTGCGGCAGCAGGCGGGAGACGGCTGGCAGCGCGAGTTGTTCGAAGGTGCTGATTTCGATGCGCAGGCGGCTCAACTGCTGCAGCCGCTTGACGTTCTGCCGGCCGCGGGTCAGACAGCGGGCCACTGGTTTGTCATGCGCAGCGGCAGCGACGTGGTTCTGGACGGTACCGGTTGGAAGCTCTTCTACCAGGGCGCGGGCTGGCAGTTGTACAAGTCGACCGGCGGCTCAGCGGCGAAAGGCCCAGAAACGGCTCAGCAGATAGGTCTGCCCGGCTGCAATCAGCAGCGCGGCAAGGAGGGCCAGTAGCGCCGGCCAGTGCAGCGCGCGCAGCAGCAGCGTGAAGGCGATTTCGTTGCTGGCAAAACCGGCCAGCGCGGTGAGCGCGAAACGGCCCAGGCTGGTGCCGACCGAGGTTCGCGCGTCGGTGAAACTGAGCAGCCGGTGACCGGCAAAGCTGACGAAAAATGCAATGCAGAAACCCACAGCATTGGCCAGTTCGGGCCACAGGTAAGGCTGGACCACGCTGAAAACGGCCATGTGGGTGGCCGCGGCGGCGGCCCCGACCAGCAAGAACCAGAACGTCGAGGCGCTCAAAGCAGGGAGGCCTCCTGTTCCGACACGAGTTTGCCCGCGACAGTCGACGCCGCGCCGGGCGCCGGCGTCAGACCGGCGCCGCTGCGCTGGCTGATCAGGTAGGGCGGACGCTGCTTGACCTCTTCGTAGATGCGCCCCACATACTCGGACAGGACGCCGATCGAGAGCAACTGGATGCCGCTGAAGAACATCATGCCGACCACGATCGTGGCGTAGCCCGGCACGGCAATGCCGGAGAAGAAATACTCAGCGACGACCCAGGCGCCGTAACCCATGGCCAGCGCCGACAGCGCCAGACCGACCGCGGTCAAGGCGCGCAGCGGTGTGATCGAAAAAGCCAGAATGCCGGTCAAGGCCAGCGAGAGCGAGCCGCGCAGCCCAAAATTGCTGCGGCCGTCAGCGCGCGGCAGCGGTTCGTAATCGATCGCGGTGCTGTTGAATCCGACCCAGGCGTACAGGCCCTTCATGAAGCGGTTGCGCTCGGGCAGGCTCTTCAGAGCGTTCACCACCTTTCGGTCCATCAGCCGAAAGTCGCCGGCGTTGGCCGGAATCTTGACCCGGCTGCCAAAGTTCACCAGTGTGTAAAAGAGCGCGGTCAATCTGACCTGCAGGCCCGACTGGTCGTCGCGCGTCCGACGCACCGCGTACACCACATCCGATCCCTGTTGCCACTTCGTCAGCATCTCGGGCAGCAGGGCTGCCGGGTGCTGGCCGTCGGCATCCATCAGGACCAGCACCTCCCCTTGCGCGGCGTCGATGCCCGCGGTGAGCGCCGGCTCCTTGCCGAAGTTGCGCGAGAGCTTGAGGTAAACCAGTTCCGGATGCGACGCGCAAAGGCCCTGCATGACCTCGCTGGTGTCGTCGCGGCTGCCGTCATCAACCACGATCAGTTCGATCCGCTTGCTCAAGGCGGCCAGGGTGGCCAGGATCTTGGGCAGCACGCTGCCCAGATTGCGCGCCTCGTTGAAGGCGGGAACGACGCAGGAGATCGAAGGAGATGGGTTTGTGCGATGCATCATGGCCGCATCATGCCAAAAGAAAACCCCGACGGACAAATCGAGGGCGTCATTTTTTTCGAAGCTCCTGCGCTCGGGCAGAGGCTCAGGTATTTTTCACGAAGTCGATCACGATCATGCCGGGCTCGCGCTGGCGGTACTCAATGTCAACCGTTTCGCGATAACGATGCTGTAACTGTGCAAGCAGCGGAAGGGGGTCGTGGTCATTGCAGAAGCGCATCGTCTCGCCAGCTTGCAGCGCATCGAGCGCGCCAAAGATTGCGGCGTGACGGAAGCGCTTGGCGATGCCCCGGGCGTCGAACGGGTAGATCGCTTCCGCGGTGCTGTGATCGTGAATCGGGATGGAGGTGGTCATGCTGTGTTCCGTCGATTTTGAAAAGCACGATCATAGTCGACTGATATGGTCGGGTAATTGATTGGTCAATCAATGTTCCTTGCCGTCGACCCTTGCCTGCAAAAGGAACGGAAGGTAGCGCCATGTCAGCAGGCTGAAACACGCCAGCCAGCAGCCCGCCGCCAGGCTCATCCAAAGCAGGTAGGCGGTCGGCACCAGTTGCGGCAGCAAGACCCTGAGCAGCAGGCCGGCAAGCATCAGGTAAAGAGCGGCTTTGTCGAGCGACTCGAAGATCACCTTGCGACCGGTGTGGCCGCGCGCAATGCGAACCACCATCGCGGGTGTGATCAGCCCCATCACGCCGAAGGTGAACAGGTGCACCGAGACCGTTCCGACCAGGCCCGCGCCAGACGGGCCGAAAAATTCGACGACCAGTTGCGCAATGATCGCCAGATGACCGAGGTACATGATGCCGACATCGAGCCGACGCAAGGCCAGCCGGGGTGACCACAGCAGCCAGCGAACACCCAGCAGCAGCGCCAGCAGCAGCGCCGCGTACGATGCCAGCCCGGTCGGCAGCACGAACGAAAACGCCAACAGCAGCGCCAGTGCCTTGATGCCGTGATCGAGGGGTGCGTGGCGCGGCAGCGCAAGCTGGAACACGCCTTTCATGAACTGCGTCAGCGTGCGCTCGAGCATGATCAGGAAGGCCAGGCGAAAAAGCGCCAGCGTCATGCTCCAGCCCGCCGCGAAATGCGCGAAGACAAGCAGCTTGGCCAGCAGAAAAAGCGGCAACGCGAGCCAGAAGTACACGTTGTCTCGGTAGCTGTCCTGCGCGCGGTGGCGAATCAGCGTCCACAGCAGCAGCGCGACCACCGCCGCCAGAAACAGGGTGTTGGAGATCACGAACATGGGTTGCGGCCAAGCGCCTCCGAAGGCCATGCCGACCCGCTCGAAGAGCCAGGCCGCGACCAGGAACACCAGCGCGGCGCCATGGTAGCCGCGGACGCCAACCCAGTTCTTGCTCGCGGTCAGCAAAAAGCCGCCCAGCATGGCCCAGCCGAAGCCGTAAAACATCTCGTGACCATGCCACTGCACGGGGGGAAGTGCCAGGTCTGGGGGGGCCGTCAAAGAGCCGGAGAACAGCAGTATCCAAATCAGCGGCAGGATCGCGCCGGCCAGACAGGCAAGGGCAAAAAAGGGCCGGAAGCCGACCAGCCAAAGCGGGTGACCCGTGAAGCGTGAGAAGAGTGAACTTGGCATGGTGGCCCGTAGGCGCTGAGCAGGCAGAGCTTGAGTTTGGGTCCGCTAGTGTAAAAGCGAACATGCCGATGCCATCCAAAGAAATGGAACGGTCCCCAGATCAGGATGCCGGCTCCGGCCAACGGTACAGGGCTCAAGATACTGCCCGGCGGCGAACTGACGCCGGGGCGCGGCCTCAAGTCAAGATTGGCCACACTGTGGTGTCAACCAAACTTGGGCCACGCCATGGCGCTTGAATGGCAGATGTTTAATGCGCCGGTGGCGACTCGACGGTCCCCACTGCGTACCAACTCAATCCAAAGGACGATGAAATGCCCAAGTATTTACTGCAAGTCAACTACACCATGGACGGCGCCAGGGGCTTGATCAAGGACGGCGGGGTGGCGCGTCAAAACGCGGCGCGAAAGGCCGCCGAATCGCTGGGTGGCAGCCTCGAATCGATGCACTTTTCCTTCGGCGACACCGATGCTTATGTGATCGCGGACATGCCCGATAACGCAAGCGCAGCCGCCATCAGCCTGGCACTGGCGGCAAGCGGCGGGGCCACTTCGCGCACCGTTGTGCTGCTCACGCCTCAAGAGATGGATCAGGCCTCAAAGAAGACGCCCGCCTATCGGCCGCCCGGACAGTAATCGATGGCGAGCAGGGCGGCAGCTTGCTGCGGCCCTGCGATTGAGCGGCAGGCGCTTACTCGATCCTGCCGCTCGGCAGGTCGAGGCCTACTTCTTCAGGCACTCGTCGCGCTTCTTCTTGAACTCTTCGCCCTTGAGGCCCTTGGCCTCGGCGTTGCACGTCTTCATCTTGTCCTGCTGGCTCATCTTCTTCTGGGCCGATGCGGCAGGGGCCGCTGCCGAGGCGGGCTTGGAGGCGGGAGCCGCGCTGGCCGGGGCTGCAGCGCCGGCGTCAGCAACGCACTTTTTCATGAAACTGTTCTTGGCGGCGCCCGCCAGCTTCTTTTCGGCTGCCTTGGCCGAGCAGTCGGCATTGGCGTCGGCCGCGTGCGCCGCGCCAAACGACAGCGTCAGGCCCAGAGCCAGGAGGGTCAGTAGTTTCTTCATGGTGTTTCCTGTAAAAATGATTTGGGGGCGAATCCCGGGCCGGATTCCAGCACATAACGCCTGATCTGGCAAGGCCGACGACAGGGCGGCGATAAAGGTCGACCATAAAGCGCCACGACGGCGCCGCCCGTAAAATCAGGCCATGCTGTCCGTAAAAATTGAATTGCTTGAAGCCCTGGCGAAAGTGCTGGAGGGGGCCTGCGCCGGCGCCGCTGACAAGGCCGCTTTTGAATCGCCCAAGCTCGCCGCGCTGGGCGACCTGGCTACCACCGCCGCCATGCAGCTGGCCAGGCCGCTCAAGCAGAACCCGCGCCATCTGGCCGAAAGACTGCGCGCCGACATGCTGGCGACGGCGGCCTTTGAGCGCTGGGTCGATGCGATCGATATTGCCGGGCCCGGTTTCATCAACATCCGGCTCAAGGCCGCGGCCAAGCAGGCCATCGTGCGCGAGGTGCTGTCCGGCGCCGGGCGCTTTGGCAGCCAGGCCGCGACCACCAAGCGCATGATGGTCGAGTTTGTCTCGGCCAATCCGACCGGGCCGCTGCATGTCGGCCATGGCCGCCAGGCCGCGCTCGGCGATGCGATCAGCAACCTGTACCAGACCCAGGGCTGGCAGGTCTATCGCGAGTTCTATTACAACGACGCCGGCGTCCAGATCGGCACGCTGGCCAGCAGCGTGCAGCTGCGCGCGCGCGGCTTCAAGCCGGGTGACCCGCAGTGGCCCAGCGGCGACAACGCGGCGGCCTACAACGGCGACTACATCGCCGACATCGCGGCCGACTTTCTGGCGAAGAAGACGGTGTCTTCGGATGACCGCGAGTTCACGGCGTCGGGCGACATCGAGGCGCTCGACGACATGCGCCTGTTTGCGGTCGCCTACCTGCGCCACGAACAGGATCTGGACCTCAAGGCCTTTGCTGTCAAGTTCGACAA
>CAIMBE010000286.1 GCA_903839085.1 uncultured beta proteobacterium
CCGGCCCGGCTCGATTTATGTCGACACCAGCACGGTATCGCAGCAGGCTTCGGCCAGCGCCGCCGCAGGCTGCGCGGCGAGCGCCGTGCGCTATCTGCGCGTCGCAGTGTCGGGCAACAACATGATGGCCGAAAAGGCGCAACTCACGATGCTGGCATCGGGCCCGCGCGAGGCCTTCGATCAGGTGCTGCCCTTGCTCAAGGTGCTCGGGCCGAACCAGTTCTATCTGGGCCAGGCCGAAGAGGCCCGGCTCATGAAGCTGGTCGTCAACCTGATGATTGCCCAGACCAGCGCCATGCTGTCGGAGGCACTGACGCTGGGACGCAAGGGCGGCCTGGACTGGCATGACATGTGGCAGGTGCTGAGCGCCAGCGCGGCGGCCTCGCCGATCGTCAAGGCCAAGGCGGTGCAACTGGCCGAGCGTGATTTCACGGCGACCTTCACGGTCGAGCAGATGATCAAGGACATGGACCTGATCCTGGGCGCGGCGGCGGCCAGCGACGTGCCGCTGCCCCAGACCGCCATGACGCAGCAGCTGATGCATGCCGCCATGGCACAGGGCTGCGCCGCCGAGGATTACGCGGCTGTCATCAAGGTGGTGGAGCGCAGCGCAGGACTGTCCGGCGAGCTCGATCAAGCCTTTTCCGGCAGCAAACCCTGAACCGGCTCACAATCGCCAAACCCTGACAGGCCGCACTGTACAAAACATCGAGAACGACCGCATGCACCACGTCTTACCTGCCGCCGATATCAAGCTGCTGCCAGCCTATGCGGGCAACAGCAGTTCCTTCAGCCGCTGCTGCGTGGTCGGCGCCGCCACCGGCTCGGTGCACATGGGAGTCGGCCTGTGCGCCCTGCAGGCGGGCGGGCGGGTTGACAGCCACCTGCACTCCTTCGAAGAGAGTTTCTACGTTCTCGAGGGCGAACCAACGCTGATCCTGGACGGCCGCGGCTACCCGCTCGTCCCCGGCGCCTGCGGCCTGATCCCGGTCGGCGTGCCGCATGCCTGGCTGGGCGCGCAACACGGCGTGGCGCGCTGGATCGACATGATGGCGCCGCAACCGCGCGCCGATGAGGCAGACGACACCTTCTTTCTCGGCCCGCCGGCGGGCTATCAGATGATGGATCTGGACATCCGCGACCCGCGCTCGCGGCACCTGTTTCGCATGACCGACAGCGACATCGAGCTTGACAAGCTCAAGCGCGGCGCCGGCGTCGACGCCCCCACCGTGTCGGCCAGCATGTCGACCGCGCTGCTGGCCTACAGCGGCATCGCGCTGAAGATGCTGGTCGACCAGCGTCTGGACGCCCAATTGCACACCATGTTCATGGTCGAGTACCAGCCCGGCGGCGTGGCCCAGCCGCACGACCACCCGATGGAGGAGTCCTACACCATCCTGGCGGGCGAGGTCGATGCGATGGCCGACGGCAAGCGCTATACGCTGCGCGTGGGCGATGTGTTCTGGACCGGCGTCGGTTGCACGCACGCCTTCTACAACACCAGCGGGCGCACCGTGCGCTGGCTCGAGACCCAATCGCCGCAGTTGCCGGCGCGCCACGGCTACCGCTTCAACCGCGACTGGGACTATCTCAAGGAAAAGCTCGCAGCAGAGGCCGCGTCGGGCTCCCGGCGGCGCTGATTTCTGGCTCTCGAACAAGCGACCACACACCAATCAACGAAGGGAAATGCGCATGTCAGGACAAGTTGTAATCATTGGAGGAACCTCGGGCATCGGTCGCCAGTTGGCCAAGGTGCTGGCGCTTCGCGGCGAGGACGTCGTCATCAGCGGTCGCGACGCGGCGCGCTCGAAGGCCGTCGCAGCTGAAATCGGCGGCCGCACGCGCGGCATTGCGCTCGATCTCGCCCAGCCCAGGGAACTCGCCCAGCGGCTCACGGAGATCGACAAGGTCAAGTACCTGGTGCTCGCGGCCATCGAGCGCGACGAGAACGGGGTAAAGAACTACAACATCGACAGCGCGCTTCGCCTCGTGACACTGAAGCTGGTCGGCTACACCGAGGTCATCCACACCCTGTCCCCGCGC
>CAIMBE010000287.1 GCA_903839085.1 uncultured beta proteobacterium
ATGTGCCGGATTTCATTTACTTAACTTTACTGTTACTTCAAGCACTCGGGCGTGCGCTGCCCTAGACTGCATCCATGAGTCAAAACTTGCTAATGATTGAGGACGACGCTCGTCTGGCCCAGATGGTAGGTGAGTACCTGGGCCAGTCCGGTTTTGCCGTGCAGCATGCGGGCGATGGTCACGGCGGCCTGCTGGCTCTGCAGACCAAGCCGCCCGATCTGGTGATACTTGACTTGATGCTGCCGGATATGGACGGGCTGGAGGTGTGTCGCCGCATTCGTTCCCTGCCCGGCGCACTTGCGCAAATACCAGTGCTCATGCTCACCGCCAAAGGTGATCCCATGGACCGCATCATCGGCCTTGAAATTGGTGCGGATGACTATCTACCCAAACCCTTTGAGCCGCGCGAGTTGCTGGCGCGCATTCGCGCCGTGCTGCGCCGGCGCGGCGAGGGTCTGCCCCAGGTCAGCAAACAGCTGCTCTTTGGCACACTCGAGATCGACCGTGACGCCCGCACCGTCAGCGTGGCGGGTCAGCCCTGTGATCTGACCTCCTACCAGTTCGATCTGCTGGTGGCGCTGGCCGAGCGGGCCGGACGCGTCCTGACACGCGATCAGATCATGGAGGCGGTGCGGGGCCGCGAGCTCGACGCCTTTGACCGATCGATTGATGTCCACATGGGGCGCATTCGCGCTGCCATCGAGCTCGACGCCAAAGATCCCAAGCGGATCCTGACGGTGCGCGGCGTGGGCTACGTGTTTGCCCGTCAGCAAGACTGAGCGCAGCGTGTTCCTGAAGCGCCTGTACACGCGGATCTGGCTGGCGGTGGTGCTGGCGGTGGCGGTGCTCACCTTTCTGGTTGGCTGGGCCTGGCGGCTGACCGTTGAGCCGCCGCTGCGTGACGTCGTCATTCGCAACGAAGCCGGTCAGATTATCGGCAACGGCCATTCGCGCCGGCGCCGCCCCCCAGGTGCCGGCATTGGTGCCCATCCTCAGGGAGAACCCGAAGCGCAGGCGCCATCGTTTGGCCTGCAAAGTCACAGCGGTAGCGGACCCGAGTTTGTGGTGCTGATGCTCGATGGCCAGATCGTCCACATGCAGTTGCCGCGGGGGCCGCGCTCTCCCTGGAATCTGGCGCCGTACGGATTTTTCTGGACCTTGACACTGGTGGCGCTGGCGGTCGCCCTGGCCACCTATCCGATCATTCGAAAGCTCACGCGTCGCCTTGAGTTGTTGCAGAACGGAGTCGAAAAATGGGGCGAGGGAAACCTCTCCATTCGCGTCGCCGAGGACGGGCAGGATGAAGTGGCGTTTCTGGCAGCACGTTTCAACCATGCGGCCGAGCGCATCGAGAATCTGGTCAAGTCACATGAGTCCCTGCTGGCCTCGCAAAAGTCACTGCTCGCCAATGCCTCGCACGAATTGCGCTCGCCGCTGACGCGTATCCGCATGGGACTCGAACTGATGGGCTCAGGCTCCTCACCAGCCTTCAAGACCGAAATTGCGCGCAATATCGGCGAGCTCGACCTGCTGATTGAAGAAATTTTGCTGGCCAGTCGGCTCGATGCGCGCGAAGCGGATCTGGGAACGATCGAGTCGGTCGATCTGATCGGCATGGCGGCAGAAGAATGTGCTCGCGTCGGCGCCGAACTGGAGGTTTTGCCCGGGCCGGATCAGACCGATACTGATCTGTCGGTGCGGGGCGTTGCCAAACTGTTGCGCAGAGTCATGCGCAATCTGCTGGAAAATGCGCGCCGCCACGCAGCAGGCGAAATCACGGTGACA
>CAIMBE010000288.1 GCA_903839085.1 uncultured beta proteobacterium
ATGCCCGAAATCCGCGTGATCGCGCCCGGGCGCACCTACCGCGTCGACAGCGATGCCACCCATTCACCGATGTTCCACCAGTGCGAAGGCCTGTGGATCGGCGAGAACGTCAGTTTCAAGGACCTCAAGTTTGTCTTCACCGATTTTTGCCGGACTTTTTTCGAGTCCGACGATCTGGTCCTGCGCTTTCGTCCCAGTTTTTTTCCTTTCACCGAGCCAAGCGCCGAAATCGACATCCAGTTCCAGAGCGGTCCCCTGGCCGGGCGCTGGCTGGAGGTGGCGGGTTCCGGTCAGGTGCATCCCAATGTGGTGCGCAACATGGGCCTGGACCCAGAGAAGTTTATCGGCTTCGCCTTTGGAATGGGTCCGGACCGGCTCACCATGCTGCGCTATGGCGTGAATGATCTGCGCCTGTTTTTTGATGGCGATATCCGCTTTCTTTCGCAGTTCCAGTAACAAGCAACCCCGAAATCACCATGCAATTTCCTGAATCCTGGCTGCGCGAATTCTGCAACCCGCCGCTGTCGACCGAGCAACTTGCCGAGGCGCTCACCATGGCCGGACTCGAGGTGGAAGACCTTCAGCCGGTCGCGCCCCCTTTCAGCAAGGTTGTCGTCGGCGAGATCAGGGACGCCGTGCAGCATCCGAACGCGGACCGCCTGCGGGTCTGCAAGGTGGACGTGGGCCAGGAAATGCTGCTCGACGTTGTGTGCGGGGCGCCAAACGCCCGCGTTGGCATCAAGGTGCCGGTTGCGCTCGTGGGTGCGGAGCTGCCACCGGGCGAGGACGGGCAACCGTTCCTGATCAAGGTCGGCAAACTGCGCGGCGTCGAGAGTCAGGGCATGCTGTGTTCGGCGCGGGAGTTGAAGCTTTCCAACGACCATGCCGGCTTGCTCGAACTGGCGGCTGATGCCTTGCCGGGCCAGGACATTCGCCAGCACCTGAAGCTCGACGACACCTTGTTCACGCTCAAGCTGACACCCAATCTCGCGCATTGCCTGAGCATTTTCGGTGTCGCGCGGGAACTGGCGGCGCTGACCGGCGCGCCGCTCAAGGAGCCTGTTTTTCCACCGGTCGAGACCCGCAGCGCGGAGCAGTTGCCGGTGAAGGTCAGCGCACCCGATTTGTGCGGACGCTTTTCCGGTCGCATTATTCGCAACGTCAACACCAGGGCCGCGACGCCGCAGTGGATGGTCGACCGCCTGGCGCGCTGCGGGCAGCGCAGCGTGACCGCGCTGGTCGATATTTCAAATTACGTGATGTTCGAATTTGGGCGGCCGTCGCATGTCTTTGATCTCGACAAGATCCACGGCGGCCTGGACGTGCGCTGGGGCAAGGCCGGCGAAGAGCTCAAACTGCTCAATGGCAACACGGTCATTGTGGACGACAAGGTGGGCGTCATCGCCGACGATCATCAGGTCGAGTCCCTTGCCGGCATCATGGGCGGCGATGCCACGGCGGTGTCCGACGAGACGCGGCACATCTATCTGGAAGCGGCCTTCTGGTGGCCCAAGGCGATCGCCGGTCGTTCACGGCGCTTCAATTTCTCGACCGATGCAGGTCACCGGTTCGAGCGCGGCGTCGATCCCAGCCAGACCGTGCAGCACATCGAACGGATCACCGGATTGATCGTTGCCATCTGCGGCACGTCCGAGACCGTCTGCGGGCCCATCGACGACCTGCAGGTCAACATGCCGGTGTCTGCCAGCGTGACCTTGCGCGTGGCGCGCGCCAGCAAAGTCATCGGCATGCCATTGACCCAGGCACAGTGCGCCGATGCGCTGCGGCGCTTGCAGCTGCCTGTGACGCAGGGGGAGGGCACGATCACCGTGTCGCCCCCGGCGCACCGCTTTGATCTGCAGATCGAGGAGGACTTGATCGAGGAAGTGATTCGCATGGTGGGCTACGACCAGTTGCCCCGAACGCCGCCGCTTGCGCCGATCACCGCCAAGATTCGGCCTGAAGCACTGCGCAGCCCCTTTGCCGTGCGTCGCTCGATGGCCGCGCTCGGCTATCAGGAAACCATCAATTTCAGTTTTGTTGAGGAGCGCTGGGAGAACGAGCTGTGCGGCAATCCGAATCCCGTCAGGCTGCTCAACCCGATCGCCAGCCAGATGAGCGTGATGCGGTCTTCCCTGCTGGGGTCGCTGCTGCAGGTTTTGAAATTCAACCTCGACCGCAAGGCGCAGCGGGTTCGGGTCTTTGAGCTCGGCCGCGTCTTTCTGCGCGATGCCGGCGTGAAGAACACCGACACAACGGTGGAGGGCTTTCATCAGCCGATGCGCATCGCGGGGATGCTGTGCGGCAGCGCGGACACGCCGCAGTGGGGGCGTGCGGAGCGGGGCGCCGATTTCTTTGATGTCAGGGGCGATGTCGAGGCCTTGCTGGCGCCGCGCAAGGCGGCCTTTGTGCCCGCGGTGCACCCTGCCATGCATCCGGGACGCTGCGCAACTGTGGTGCTCGACGGCGTGTCGATCGGTTTTGTCGGCGAGTTGCATCCAAAATGGCGCCAAACCTACGAACTGGCCCAGGCGCCCGTCATGTTCGAACTGGAACTCGACCCTGTGCTTGAGCGCGAGGTGCCCGCCTTCAGGGTGGTTGGCAAATTCCAGGCCGTCGAGCGCGACATCGCCGTCATGGTGCCCGAATCGGTGACGCATGGCGCATTGATGGAGGCGGTCCGGGCGGCGCCGACGATGGGACTGTTGCGCGATGCCGTGCTGTTTGACATCTATCGCCCCAAGGCCGGCAAGGAGGCGCCGGTGCCCCAGGCCCTGGAGAAAAGCATGGCAGTGCGTCTGACGCTCAACGGCGAGACAGCGACCCTGACCGACGACCAGATCGAAGCCGCTGTGCAGGCCGTGCTGGCTTCATTGAAGGACGCACTCGGTGCCCGCCAGCGCGCCTGATCCGTTACCATGCGTCGAAACAGGAAACGGGGACTGAATGAATATCTCGGTTGAAAGCCTTGAAACACCAGCGCTGACCAAGGCACAGCTGGCGGAACTTCTTTTTGAGCAGATCGGCTTGAACAAGCGCGAATCAAAGGACATGATCGATGCGTTCTTCGACTTGATCTCGGACAGTCTGGTCGAGGGCACTGATGTCAAGATTTCCGGATTTGGCAACTTTCAGATCCGCACCAAGGCGCCGCGACCCGGGAGAAATCCGCGAACCGGCGAGTCGGTCCCGATCGAGGCGCGCCGGGTTGTGACCTTTCATGCCAGTCACAAACTGAAAGAGCAGATCCAGGGCGTCGGACGCAAAACCTGAGAGCCACGCAATATATTTTTTTATTTGCGGTCTGTCGCGCGGTTGCCACTTTACATACAGTGCTGACCTAGAGTAATCTCAAAGCTTCCTCTCCCAGAGAATTGATTTAGATGGAGAAAGCTCTCCCGCCCATTCCTGCCAAACGCTATTTCACGATCGGTGAGGTCGGTGACCTGTGCGGCGTCAAACCTCATGTGCTACGTTATTGGGAGCAGGAGTTCACGCAGTTGCGGCCCATGAAGCGGCGCGGCAATCGCCGCTATTACCAGCACCATGAAGTGTTGATGATCCGCCGCATTCGGGACTTGCTCTACGATCAGGGCTTCACCATCAGCGGCGCCCGCAACAAGATGCAGGAGATCATGCAGCTTGAGCGCGAAAAAAAGCGCAATGGCGAGGTCTTGCTCGAAGGCGTCGAAGTGATCGAAGTGAGCGACTTCGAGACAGCGCAAGCTGAGGACGATCTGCCTGATGCGCCCGCCGGCAGTTTTTCAGATCGATTGTTGAGCCTTCGCCGCGAACTGTTCGAGATTCGCAATCTCCTCTCGCCAGCCCTCTGAACTTGGCGGCAGCGAGCGTCTATAATCCAACCCTTAGATCGGTGTGTGGCGCAGCCTGGTAGCGCACTTGCATGGGGTGCAAGGGGTCGAAGGTTCGAATCCTTTCACACCGACCATATGAATCAAGGACTCAGCGTCGAAAGGCACTTAGTCCTTTCTTCTTTTTAGGGTGCTGATGCTGCCAATCTCTGCAAGGCGGCGTCATCAGTCATGCAGGTATCGGTTCATTCGGAAGGCATCGGTATCCATCGGAG
>CAIMBE010000289.1 GCA_903839085.1 uncultured beta proteobacterium
CCGGCCCGACCCGGATTCCCTGCCGCGCTGGTTCGGCAATCTGAAGCAGTACAAGCTTGGCTACGCCGGCGGCATTTTGCAACTGCTTGATGCCGATGACAGCGCGGCGATTTCGACTGGTGGCAGCGACTTCATCGCCGAATGCGCGCGCAGTTTCTGGACGCCGCTGGCGACGGCGGCGGGCGATGGCTACTGGAACAATATCAGCGTTCCGAACTGTCTGAGCTATCCGGCCCAGTCCAATTCACCCGACGGCAACCTGGTGGAAAAGGGCGGACAGGGCTACAAGCTGCGCGGTATTACACCGTCCACGCGCACGGTTTATACCTGCCCGGCCACCCTGTCATCGTGCACCAGCCTCACCAGTTTCAACACCTTGAATGCCGACATCACCCAGGCGGCGCTGGACGCCGCCAGCGTGGCGCCGAAAAACACCTTGATCAACTGGGCGCGCGGCCAGAATACGCAGAGCGAAACGGGCACCTTGAACGGCACGGCGCTGAGCACAAGCGATATGCGCCCGTCATCGCATGGCGATGTGGTGCATTCGCGCCCGGCGGCGATCAACTTTGGCACCGACGCGGTGCCGCGGGTGGTGGTGTTCTATGGCGCCAACGACGGCATGCTGCGCGCGGTCAACGGCAATCGCACCGCGTCCATCACTGGCGTCACGGTGGGTGCCTCGACCAACCAGACGATCACTGCGGGCTCTGAACTGTGGGCTTTCATGCCGCCCGAGTTCTATGGCAGCATCAAGCGCAACTACGACAACAGCGCCAAGATCGGCACACCCTATGTGACCGGCACTGCCAAGAGCTATGGCATGGACGGATCGATCGGCACCTACCAGACCAGCGCCAACAGCAACGCCTGGATCTATGCCAGCATGCGCCGCGGCGGGCGCGCCATCTATGCCTTCAACGTCAATGCCACGACCCTGGCCGTCAGCCTGAAATGGAAGCGCGGCTGCGGCGACAGCGGCACCTCCAATTGCACCAACGACGGCAACGGCGATTTTCGCGATATCGGCCAGACCTGGGCCACGCCCAAGGCCTTCAAGGCCGGCGGCTATGGCTCGGGCGCCTCGCCCATGCTGGTGCTGGGAGGCGGCTACGACGCGACCTGCGAAGACGCGGCCTCCTACAGTTGCGCCAGCACCACCGGCAACCGGATCTATATCATGAACGCCGATACCGGCGTGCTGCTCAAGACCTTTACAACCACCCGCAGCGTGGTGGGCGATGTGACGATGGTGTCCGACGCCAACGGGCTGGCCACCTACGGCTATGCGGCTGATCTGGGCGGCAATGTGTACCGCATCTCGGGCGCGACGGCCACCGCGCCGCTCGGCACCACGGAGCCGCAGGACTGGACCATCACCAAGATTGCCGCGCTGGGCTGCGGCGTGACGGCGACCACCGCCGCTGCCACCACGCCGACCTGCAGTTCTCCGCCCAATCGCAAGTTCATGTATGGCCCTGACGTGGTGATGGAAGGTGGCAGCTACCTGTTGATGATCGGCTCGGGCGACCGCGAAAAGCCGCTCAACCTCACGAACGCGACGCAGAATTATTTCTTCATGATCAAGGACCAGCCGACGGTGTCGGGCTATCAGAACGGCTCTTGCAGTGGCATCACGGGGTCGCTTTGCCTGAAGGATCTGCTGCCGGTCACTTCCGGCGCCACGCCCAGCAGCAGCGACCTCAACGGCAAGAAGGGCTGGTATCTGGCCCTGAACGCCAACGAGCAGGTGGTCACCTCGTCGATCGCGGTGTACGGCACGGTCTATTTCAGCACCAACCAGCCCAAGGTCGCCGATGGCACCTGCAAGGGAAATCTGGGGACCACGCGCGCTTACCAGATCGCCTACAGCAATGCGGGCAACCCGGTGACGGGGCAGACAACCGATGCGCTCTACACCACGCTTGCCGCGGGCGGCTTGCCACCGTCGCCCGTGGCCGGTCAGGTCAAACTTGACAGCGGCGTCACGGTGCCCTTTGTGCTGGGCTGCAACAGCGCGCTGCAGGCCTGCGGTGTGACGCCACCACCCGGTGTCGGCACGCCGCCCAAGGTCAGGTCTTACTGGTACATCCAGAAATGAAGCCCGAGTTCAGCAGTGCGGTCAAGCCAGTCGCGGCGAACGCCGGGCGCCCGGGCCCTCGCGTGCGCGGCTTTACGCTGATCGAATTGATGGTCACGGTCTCGGTGATTGCGATCCTGGCCGGGATCGGGGTGCCCGCGTTTCTGGACACCATTCTTGCCGCCAAACTCAATTCGTACGCGAATAGTTTTGTCGCCAGCACCGCTCTGGCGCGAAGCGAGGCGATCAAGCGCAATGCGACGGTGACCTTGTGCGCCTCGGCCAATGGCACGGCCTGTGCCAGCAGCGGCGGCTGGCAGCAGGGATGGATCGTGCTGGCCGGCACGACGGTCGTGCAGTACCAGCAGGCGTTGTCGAGCGGCTATCACTTTACCGAGACCGGCGCCGGTCTTCACAGTCTTGCATTCCAGTCGATTGGCGTCGGAGCGACGTCGGCCTCGATGAAGGTCTGCCGCGCCACGCCGTCAGCGGGTGGCCAGGAAAGAGTCGTTACCTTGAGTGCCACCGGCCGTGCCTCCGTCAGCACCACCAAAACCGGTAGTTGCAGCTGACCGGTCTCCCCCAAATGGGGGATGGCGCTGCCAGCCGACCTGATGTAGTCTCTTTTCCCTGAGGCCGGCGAAGACCGGCCCCAAACCAAGGGGAGGAGACAGACATGGACAAGCGCTTCCGGCATGCGGGCGTGACGCTGATCGAGATCCTGGTGGTGGTGGCCCTTGTGGCCATACTGCAATCGCTGGCGGTGCCGTCCTTTGCCGCGATGCTCAATTCCGCTCGCATGACGATGGCGGTCAACTCGCTTTTTTCCAGCCTGCTGCTGGCGCGCAGCGAGGCGATCAAGCGCAACGCGCGCGTTGTCGTCTGCAAGTCGGCCAATGGCGCGACATGTGTCACGAGCGGGGGCTGGGAACAGGGCTGGATTGTGTTCCACGACGCCAACAACAATGGCGCGCGCGACGACGGTGAAGATCTGGTGCTGCAGCAGGCGGCCCTGCCGTCGAGCATCCGCTTCTCAGGCAACAGCCCGGTGGTGAACTATATTTCCTACACGCCGATTGGCAGCGCCAGTTACACCTCGGGCGCCTTCCAGGCCGGCACGCTGACCGCCTGCAATGTTTCAGCCACGCCGGTAGAGGCGCGCCAGATCGTGATCAGCAGCGCGGGACGGCCGCGCACCGTGAAGACAACGGTCGACGAGTGTTCCTGAACTCAGCGCCGCACTTCGTCGACCAGCGTCTTGAATTCGTCGATGTCCTCAAAGCTGCGGTAGACGCTGGCAAAGCGGACGTAGGCCACCTTGTCGAGCTTTTTCAGCTCGCGCATGACCAGCTCACCAATGCGGCCCGACGGGATCTCGCGCAGTCCGAGGTTCAGCAGTTTTTCTTCGATGCGCTCGATCGCGCTGTCGACCTGCTCGATGCTCACCGGTCGCTTGCGCAGGGCCAGTTTCATCGAGGCCAGCAACTTGGCGCGCTCATACTCGATGCGCCGGCCGTCTTTCTTGACGACCACCGGAAAACTGACGTCGGGCCGTTCGTAGGTGGTGAAGCGTTTTTCGCAGGAACTGCACTGTCGGCGCCGGCGGATGAAGTCGCCGTCCTCCGAGACCCGGGTCTCCATGACCTGGGTTTCGGAGTGACTGCAGAACGGGCACTTCATGGCAGCTTGGGCGTGTTGACTGCGAGCGGCTCAGGGCGGGCGCAGAGTCAGCCGTAAACCGGGAAGCGGCTGGTCAGGGCGTTGACCTTGGCGCGCACCGCATCGATGTTGGCGCTGTCGCGCGGATTGTCGAGCACGTCGGCAATCAGGTTGGCCGTGAGGCGGGCCTCGAGGTCGCCGAAGCCGCGCGTGGTCATGGCCGGCGTGCCGATGCGCACGCCGCTGGTGACCATCGGCTTTTCCGGGTCGTTCGGAATGGCGTTCTTGTTGATCGTCATGTGCGCCGCGCCGAGCACGCTCTCCGCTTCCTTGCCGGTGATGCCCTTGGCGCGCAGGTCGACCAGCATGAGGTGGCTTTCGGTGCGGCCGCTGACAATGCGCAGGCCGCGCCCGGTCAGCGTCTCGGCGACGATGCGGGCATTGGTCAGGACCTGCTTCTGGTAGGTCTTGAATTCGCTCGCCAGCGCTTCCTTGAACGCCACTGCCTTGGCGGCGATCACATGCATCAGCGGCCCGCCCTGCAGGCCCGGGAAGATGGCGCTGTTGATGGCCTTCTCGTGCTGTGCCTTCATCAGGATGATGCCGCCGCGCGGGCCGCGCAGGCTCTTGTGCGTGGTCGAGGTCACGACATCGGCGTGGGGCACCGGATTGGGGTAGACGCCGGCGGCGATCAGCCCGGCGTAGTGCGCCATGTCGACCATGAAGATTGCGCCCACGTCCTTGGCCACCTTGGCAAAGCGCTCGAAATCAATGCGCAGGCTGTAGGCGGAGGCGCCGGCAATGATCAGCCTGGGTTTGCTCTCATGCGCCTTGCGTTCCATCGCGTCGTAGTCGATCTCTTCCTTCTCGTTGAGGCCGTAGCTGACCACATTGAACCATTTGCCGCTCATGTTCAGGGCCATGCCGTGCGTCAGGTGGCCGCCTTCGGCCAGCGACATGCCCATGATGGTGTCGCCGGGCTTCAGAAAGGCGAGAAAGACCGCCTCGTTGGCGGAGGCGCCGCAGTGCGCCTGCACGTTGGCGCAGTCGGCGCCGAACAACTGCTTGACGCGGTCGATCGCCAGTTGCTCGGCGATGTCGACAAACTCGCAGCCGCCGTAGTAGCGCTTTCCGGGGTAGCCTTCGGCGTACTTGTTGGTCAGCTGCGTGCCCTGCGCGGCCATGACGGCGGGCGAGGTGTAGTTCTCGCTGGCGATCAATTCAATATGGTGTTCCTGGCGCTGGTTTTCAGCCTGGATGGCGGCAAAAATTTCGGGGTCGGTTTGTTCGATGGAGAGGTGGCGGTGGTACATGGTGGGTCGGGCGGGCATTTGACCTTGCGGTCATGGACATTTGACCTTTCGGCCAGGGAAACAGTCAGGACTGAAAAACTTTGGCAACTTTCAATGGATTGAGCTCCGGCCGGGTGGAGGCGGGCCTTATCTGGGGCAGGCCGCCGACGGCAGGGGCAACACGGCCCCTGGCCACCACCTGCAGCCTGGCATGCTCGGCCATGACCTTGTCGGTGTAGCCGCTGTCGTCGGCGGTGCCCCCGCTGCCGACGTAGCACCTCAGACCGCCCTCGAGCGAGCCGGCCCGGCGGATGCATTCCTGCAGGACGCTGGCGCCGACGCGAAGGTTGGTCAAGGGATCGAAGGCGGCCAGTTTGCCGCCAAAGCTCTCGTATTTGTCGCTGTGGACCTCGGTCATGACCTGCATCAGGCCCTGCGCGCCGCCCGCGCTCTGGGCAAACGGGTTGAAGCCCGACTCCACCGCCATCACCGCCAGCAACAGGGTCGGGTCCAGTTTGCTGCGCAGGCCGATTTCATAGGCCTCGGTCACCAGGGCGCTCAGCGGTTCGGGCGCAATCCGGTATTTTTTGCTGAGCCAGTAAGCCACGGCGGCCTGCTGCTTTGGCAGGTCCTGCGGGTTGCTGGCGGTCGCGCGGTCGAGCGGGTCGACCTCACCGGCCCAGGCGGACCCCGGCATCTGGCGGGTTTGCAGCCAGCTGAAAAGCTTGAGTTCGCCGACCTCTCGCAGTTCGGGACGGGCGCTCAGGGCGATCAGGGCAAAAATGACAGCCAGTCCGATCAGGGCGAAGCTGTTGTGGGTGATTTCAAAAAAGCCCTGGGCAATGTCACTGGCAAAAGTCTTCAGGCCCCGGGTAAATTGTCTTGACGCTGTCATAGCTCTTCCTTCGTTCGCGGGGGGCTGGTGCGTCGCACTGCGAGCAGGCGGGGCGCTTAGCACCTCGTTTGGGTTGGTACGTCATCAATAAGCTGCGTCGCCAGCGGCGGGTTCGCAGAAAATTGAAAATGCCGGGTTCGGCAGCGGGTTAGGGTTGTCCCTTAATCTGGCAGGGACGCGCGGATTTTAGGTGCTCATTATATATCGAGTCAACCATATGAATCTGATTCCTTATTCCGAAACAAAAGTTGAATTCGGCCATGCGCCGTCCTAAACTGGCGTTGCCTGTCCTGCGACGGGCAACCGGCCGGCAGTAGCCAGTCCCTACCGCAAGGTAGCCGTGATGAAGCGGCCCCGGCCATCAGTGGCGGCAATCTGTTGCTGTCCAGCACCCTGGGACTTTATTCTCCCATGGCGCAAGCCCTGACAGCATGGACCTTGTGTCAGCTGTCAAGCCCGGTGGATTGGCTTTTGGCCGACCGACCGGGCTTTCGTCTTTTTTGTTGCCGGATCATGAAAATTGAGGCGAAAATACAGCTTCAACCCCGGCCGCGCCCGAGCCGGGATCCACTCCCTGTTTCGTGCTCTTCATGTTCTCTTTCTCTGCCAACCAAAAATCTGACCAGACCCCCGACGCGGTGCCTTCGCCTGCCAAGACGCAGGAACGCCATCCGCTCGATCTGATGACTGGCGGGGCGTTTTCTGCGCATACGTCGAGCGAGCGCACCGGGCGCATCCGGGATTGGCTGCTGAGTTCGCCGGGCGTCGATCAGATGCAGGCGGTCTACAAGGAAATCAGCGGCAAGGACAAGGGTGCCGCCAAGTTGCTGCGCGAAAAGCTGGATGAGATCAAGCGCAGCAAGAGCCAGGAGTCGATTGCGCTGGAATGGGCCGACAAGGCCGCCACCTTGCTGGCCCTGCCCAAGCTCAACATTGCCGATGCCATGGCCTGGCAGCGTGACGCCGCAAAGGCGGGTGCGCCCCTGAGCAAGGAGCCCTTGAGCACCCTGAAGGCCCAGTTGGGCGAGCGGGTCAAGGTGATTGAAGATCTGCAGCACCGGGTGCAGGTTCAGCGCGAGGCGGCTGTGCTGCTGGCCCAGCGCATTGAGGTGCTTTCAACCAAGTCCTGGCGTGACGCGCAGGCGTTGCTTGAGGCACTGCAGGCCGATGTGGAACACTGGCAGGCGCAAGCAAGCGTCCTGCTCGATGATTCGAACTGGCCCAGCGTGGATGTCAAGTTTCCGCCATTGCTCGAAGCCTCGCGCGGCCAGTTGCTGGTCGTCTGGGAGGCGTTCCGGGCGGCCCTGGCGCAGGCCAGCAGTGCTGCCGAGGATGCCGGCGCGCCGCTGCCGCCAGTGCCGGTGTGGGCTGAGGAACTGCGCCAGGCCCGGGGTGTTCTGGCCGAGGCCGCGGCGCCCCGACCGAAACGCGCGGCGATCGACCCGGAGGTGCGCGCGCAGGCGGTGTCGTCGGTACGTGAAGTGCTCTCCAGGCTGGAGCAGGAGATTGCCCAGGGGCATGGCAAAGCCAGCGCCGGGGCCGCCGGGGCGCTGCGCCAGGCGCTCAAGGAATTCGGCAGGATCATCGACGACAAACTGGAGAACCAGGCGCACGCGGCGTTGGCGGCGGCCGGCGAACTCGAAGGCTGGCAGCGTTGGCGCGCCGATCAGTTGCGTGAAGAACTGGTGCAAAAGGCGGAGGGCTTGCTGAACCGCCCGGAGGGGCAGGCCATTGGGGGGCGCAAGATGCAGGAAAACCTGCGCGCCCTGCGCGAGCAGTGGAAGCAGACCGACCAGGGCGGGGTGCCCAATCACGGCCTCTGGAAGCGCTTTGACGACGCCTGCAACGAGGCCCACAAGGTGGTCGAGGTTTGGCTCGAAAAGGTCAAGGCCGAGTCGGCGGAGCACCGCGCCCAGCGCCTGGCGCTGATCGAGGAACTCAATGCCTGGGCGGCCGACAACCGGACCGCGCTGGATGAGGACTGGAAAGGCTTCAATCGTCTGCTGCACCAGTTTGGCGACCGCTGGCGCGATGGCGGCCATGTCGGTGAAAAGATGTTCGCCGAACTGCAGCCGCTCTGGAAGGCGGCCATCGACGCGGCTGCCGCGCCGCTGGAGGCGCAGCAAAAGGGTTCGCTGCTGGTGCGCCAGGCCATGATCGAGGAGGCGAGGGTGCTGGGCGACGCGAGCGAACTGCGCATTGACGCGGTCAAGGCGCTGCAGCAGCGCTGGCAGGCCGAGGCGCACCGGATTCCGATGGACCGGCGCCAGGAGCAAAAGCTGTGGGATGCCTTTCGCAAGCCGATCGATGACGCGTTCAAGCGCAAGACCGAAGATAGGCAAAGGGCGGACGCTGCACTGGGCGAGCGCGATCGCACCGTGCTCGATGCCGCCAAGGCGCTCGAGGCAGCCAACGTGGCCGGTGACGCGCAAGGCATTCGAAATGCCATGAATGCGCTGGACGCGGCGCTGCGCGGGCAGGCCCAGGCCAAGGCGGCCGTGCAGGTGGCGCTGGCCGAGGTCAATACGGCGGTCGCCGCCGTCGCCTCGGCACAGGCAGAGGCGCCGGCGGCGCCTGGGTCCGAACCGAATGAACCGATCGAGGTCGCTGGCGGGGCGGCGGTGGCGGCGCCGCTGGAGCAGGCGCAGGCGAAGGAAGCACCCAAGCCCGCACCCAAGCCGGTGCTGGCGGTGCGCGGCGATGATCGGCCCGGGATGAAGAAGACCGAACCGGCCACGATGGGTCGGGGCGGTCGGCCCGGTGAGCGCAAGGACGGCGGCCGGGACAGCGCCAGAGACAAGCCGCGCGGCCCGCGAGAGGAAAAGTTTGCGCCGCGCACCGACGCGCGGAGCGGACGCCCCGAGCGTGCCGAGGGACCTGGCGGCGCGGGCGCCTGGCAGGAGGCGCCGCGCCTGGGAGACACCGCTTTTCGGGCCCAGCGCGATGCCGTGGAACACGCGCAGTTGGCGCTGCGCAGACTGGCGGCCCAGGCCCACGGCGAAGCGCTGACCCAGGTTCTGACGGCCTGGGAACGGCGCGATGGCGCACTGCTGCCCTCGGTGCAGGAATTCGGCAACCGCGTCACGCCGGCGATCCGCGCTGCCTGGCTCAAGGCGCTGACACAGGCGCCCAAGGACGATGCCGGCGTGGCGCTGCTGCGGCTGGAGATGGCGTCCGAGCTGCCGACGCCGGCCGAGCACCTGAGCGCGCGGCGCGCCCTGCAACTGCAACTGCTGACGCGACGGTATGATCCGGCCCCGGCGCAGACCTGGGGTGAGGACGCGGCGACGGTGCTGGCCAGCACCTTTGACGCGGCACAGGCGCGACGCTTGCAGGGCGTTCTCAAGATCCTGCTGAGACCGAATTAATTGGGGGCAAAGCCGGGTCGCGATGCGGTGGGCGCGGCAATGGCTTACGATAGCAGGCGACAGGGCGGATGGCCTGTCTCCAAGAATTATCAGTAAGGGAGGTTCGTCGATGGATACCGCGGACGATTTGTTCAAGCGACTCGAGCAACTCAATGACATCGGGGCGTCGCTGTCCAGGGAGCGCGACATCACGCGCCTGCTGGAGCATATTCTGCTGGCGGCCAAAGCGATCACCAACGCCGACGGCGGCACCCTGTATCGCATGACCGAGGGCGGCCAAAGCCTTCGTTTCGAGATGTTGCGCACCGACTCCCTGCACATCGCGATGGGCGGCACGTCGGGCAGCCCCATCAGCTTTCCGGATCTGCCCTTGCGCAACGAAGCCGGCGCGCCCAACGATTCGCTGGTCGCGGCCTACACGGCGATCCATGTCCAGACCGTCAATATTGTCGATGCCTACACCGAACCCAATTTCGACTTTTCGGGCACCCGGCGCTTTGATGAACGCACCGGCTATCGATCGCAGTCCTTCCTCGCGGTTCCGATGAAAGACCACGAAGGCGAGGTCATCGGCGTATTGCAGCTGCTCAATGCGCTGGATCCGGCCACGCACAAGGTGGTTCCGTTTTCATTGGCGGATCAGAGCCTGGTCGAATCGCTCGCCTCGCAGGCGGCGATTGCATTGAGCAACCGGCTGTTGATGACGCAGTTGGAGGAGTTGTTCGAGTCCTTCATCAACCTGATCAATCTTGCGATCGACGAAAAATCCCCCTATACCGGGGGGCATTGCCAGCGCGTGCCGGCGCTGACCATGCTGCTCGCGCAAGCGGTTTCCGATACCACCGAGGGCCCGCTTGCCGATTTCACGATGGACGAGCGCGACCGCTACGAGCTCAAGATTGCCGGCTTGCTGCACGATTGCGGCAAGATCACAACGCCGGTTCACGTGGTCGACAAAGCCACCAAGCTGCAGACCCTGTTTGACCGCATCGAACTGATCGATACCCGTTTCGAGGTGCTCAAACGCGATGCCGAACTGCAGGCACTGCGCCAGCAGCTGGCCTTGCGCACGTGTGTCGATGCGCAGGCCGAAGCGGCCATCGGCGCGCAGCGCCAGGCCGCCCTGGAGGCGCTGGAGGCTGACCGTGAGTTCCTTCGCGCCACCAACATCGGCAGCGAGACCATGAGCGAGGCGGCGCTGCAGCGCGTGCGCGAGATTGGCAGCCAGCGCGTCTGGTGCAACGCCGCCGGGGCGCAGGCTGAGTTCCTGAGCGTCAATGAGCTCGAGAACCTGTCCATACGCGCCGGCACCCTGACCGCCGATGAGCGCAAGACCATCAACCAGCACATCGTGACGACGATCAAGATGCTGGAGCAATTGCCCTGGCCCAAGCACCTCAAGAATGTGCCGGAGTACGCCGGTGGCCACCATGAGCGCATGGATGGGAAGGGCTATCCAAAGGGACTGTTGCGCGATCAGATGTCGGTGCAGGCGCGCGTCATGGGCATTGCCGATATCTTTGAGGCCCTGACGGCCAAGGACCGGCCGTACAAGCCGGGCATGAAGCTGTCGCAGGCGATGGGCATCATGAACAAGTTCAAGGACAACGGGCACATCGACCCCGACCTGTTCGACGTCTTCATCAAGCAGGGCGTTTACCAGCGCTATGCGGAGCAGTTCCTCGACCCGTCGCAGATCGACGAAGTCAATTTCTAGGCCGAGGCGGACGCCAGACGCTCGACCCTGGCGATGGCGCCGGCCTGCCCGGCACAGGGCAGACTCAGGCGCAGGAACGACAGGCGCGCCGGACTGGCGTCGCCATCCCAGTCGCTCAGCACCAGGCGGCGCAGGCCTTGGCCCAGATCATGTTCAGCCGGGCGGTGGGTGTGCCCGTGAATCAGGGTGCCGGCCCCGGCAGCGCGCATCCACTCGCGCGTCGCGCTGGCGTCGAGATCGGCCAGTACCGCGCCTTTGGCCGCATCGCGGCTTTTGCGGGCTTCGCTCTGGCTGCGCATCGCGCGAGCGCTCGCCTGCCGCTCGGCCAGCGGCCTGCCCAGAAACTCACGCCGCCACGCCTGGCTGCGCACCAGCGCGCGAAACCGCATGTAATCGGCGTCGTCGAGGCACAGGGCGTCGCCGTGCGAGAGCAGCCAGCGTTGTCCGCCGAAATCGAGCACGGTCGGGTCCTCCAGCAGTTGCATGCCACAGGCGTCGGCATAGGCCGGACCCATCAGGAAGTCGCGGTTTCCATGCATGAAATAGACATCGAGACGATCCGAGGCGGCCTTGATCAGTTCAGCGCAGCGCAGCGCCAAGCCCGGCCCCGGGTCCGTCCCGGTCGAGGCGCTGTCGAGGCCGACCTGATGGATGACATCGTCGCCAACCCAGACTTCGAACAGATCGCCGAGGATGAACAGGGCGTCGGCCTTTGTCGTCTGCATGAAGCGGCGCCAGGCGCCGAAAGTGCTGCTGTCGCCGCTCTGCAAGTGCAGGTCAGCGATGAAATCGACCTGACGCCAGTGCGACGGAGCCTGCAACAGGGCAGGCGCGCAGGCCGGGCTCATCTCAGAGGGCCACGGCCTTCTCGATGATGACGTCCTCGACCGGCACGTCGTCGTGATAGCCGCGCCGCGCGGTCTTGACGACCTTGATCCTGTCGACCACCTCGCTGCCCGAGACCACTTTGCCAAAGACGGCGTAGCCCCAGCCCTGGGCCGAGACGGCGGTGTGGTTCAGGAAATCGTTGTCGGCGACATTGATGAAGAACTGGGCCGTGGCCGAATGCGGGTCACCGGTGCGGGCCATGGCGACCGTGTAGTTGAGATTCTTCAGGCCGTTGTTGGCCTCGTTGTCGATCGGCTTGTCGCCGCGCTTTTCCTTCATGCCCGGCTCCATGCCGCCGCCCTGCACCATGAAGCCGGGGATGACGCGATGAAAAATGGTGTTGTCGTAGTGGCCCTTGCCGACGTAGCCCAGAAAGTTGGCAACTGATTTGGGCGCTTTTTCGGAGTCCAGTTCAAGCGTGATGACACCGTAATTGGCGATGTGGAGTTCGACTTTGGGATTGCTCATGGTTTCTTTTCAAGGGTTGCGGAGGTGATGAGGATGGTGGTCTTGGGAACGTCGCTCGGGAACGGGCCGCCGGCGCCGGTCGGCGCGCCCTTGATTTTCTGGATGACCTCGGCGCCGCTGACAACCTTGCCGAAAACGGTGTAGCCAAAGCCGTCCGGTGACGGCGCGTTGAGCCTGACATTGTCCTTGACGTTGATGAAGAACTGGGCGGTGGCCGAGTTGGGATCGCTGGTGCGGGCCATGGCGATGGTGCCGAGGTCGTTCTTGAGGCCGTTGCCAGCCTCCAGCGGCACCGGCGGGCGCGTCGGTTTCTGCGCGTAGGTGGGGTCGAAGCCGCCGCCCTGCACCATGAAGTTGTCGATCACGCGGTGAAAGATGGTGCCGTCATAGTGCTTGTCCTTGACGTACTGCAGGAAATTGGCAACCGTCTTGGGTGCCTTGTCCGGATACACCTCGACCGTGAAATTGCCGGCGCTGGTGACAAACTTGACGCGCGGGGCCTCCTGCGCCAGCGTGCCGGTTGCCGCAGACATGACGAGCGCCGCCATCGATGCGCGGGCAGCCCAATTCAAGAAACGCAAAAATGTCATCGAATCACTCCTAAAAAAACTTTGATGCTTGACGGCCCGCGCCAGTCCTGGTCATGAAGCCTTGACTGGCCAGCGGTTCAGCGCGACACCGTACCGGCCCTGCTGGCACCGGGCGCCGGCGCGGGTGCCCCCGTGCCTTGCCCCTTGCCGCTCGGGCTGAACAGTTCCCTGATCACGGCCAGCTTGGTCGGCACGCTTGTGTTGCCGCGGTCGAGCTGCAATGCCTTGCTGTAGGCCTCGCTGGCGAGTCGGGCAAAAACATCACCCAGATTTTCGTGGGCGGTGGCGTAGTTCGGGTTGGTCCGGATCGCCATCTCAAGGGTCGCGCGGGCTTTGTCAAACTGGCCCTGCCCGGCGTAAAGAACAGCCAGGTTGTTGTACGGCTCTGGCAGCTCCGGATAGTCCTGCGTGAGTTTCGCAAAGGTCGCGATGGCTTCAGCCTGCTTGCCCGAGTTGCGCTGAATGACGCCCTTGAGAAAGCGCATTTGCGGATCGTTCGGCTTGCTGACCAGGTAGGCTTCGACCCGGGTCATGGCTTCGGTCAGTTTGCCGGCGCGCAGCAACTGGCTGACATCGCCGGATTCGTCCGCCCAGCATGGCAGGGCGCTGCAGGCGAGCAGCATCGCCAGCAGTCGAAAACAGAAAAAAATCAGAGTGCGGTGGAGCATCATGGCGTCTTGTGACTGCGCGGTGTGAATGCCGTGCCTGGCAGCTTGTTGGGCAGGGCTATATACTGATCGCAATTGTAGCCCACGGGCTGCTTTTTCATGACCTCATAATTCGACACCGATTGGCTGTCCTTGTCGGGGTCAAGCCAGATTGAATTCCGGGGATTGCCTGTTTTAACCATCCATGAGTCTACGCATCTACAACACGCTTACGCGTTCTCTTGAGCCTTTGTCGCCGCTGCAGGCCGGTCACGTTCGAATGTACGTTTGCGGCATGACCATTTATGACCACTGCCACATCGGGCACGCCCGCATGGCG
>CAIMBE010000290.1 GCA_903839085.1 uncultured beta proteobacterium
GCCAAGCGCATCATCCTGCTGGCCAAGGGCCGTCTGGTGAACCTGGGCTGCGGCACCGGCCACCCCAGTTTCGTCATGTCCTCGAGCTTCGCCAACCAGACGATCGCGCAGATTGAACTCTTCACCAAACCCAAGGATTACAAGGTCGGCAAGGTCTATGTGCTGCCCAAGCACCTCGATGAAAAAGTGGCGCGCCTGCACCTGAACAAGGTCGGCGCCATGCTCAGCGAGTTGACCGACGCGCAGGCCGCCTACATCGGCGTCAGCAAAGCCGGCCCGTACAAGGCCGACAGCTATCGCTATTGATGCGCGCTGACCAGCTTCTTGTGGCGCGCCATCTGGCGACCAGCCGCTCGCAGGCCCAGCGGCTGATCGCCGACGGCATGCAGTGGCACAAGGGCGAGGACTGGAAGACCGTCACCAAGAACGGAGACGACATTCCGGCGGATGCCGAACTGCGCTTGCTCGACGACTCCGAGGCACGCTACGTGTCGCGCGGAGGCCTGAAACTCGAGGCGGCGCTGCGACAGGTGGGGCTGTCGGTCACAGGCTGGGCCTGCCTCGATGTCGGTCAATCAACCGGCGGCTTTACCGACTGTCTGCTGCAGCACGGTGCGGCGTCGGTGGTCGGGGTCGATGTCGGCAGCGCCCAGTTGCACCCGCGGCTGCGCGAGGACCCGCGCGTGCTGTGCGTCGAGAAGGTCAACGCCCGCTCGCTGGTGGCAGCCGACCTGCGGGCTGCTTACGCGCAAAGCATCGGGCTGGCCGGCCAGTTCGAGGCCCTGGAAGGCGAAGCGCCGGAGTTCGAGGCGTCCTTTGACCTGATCGTCGCCGATCTGTCGTTTATTTCCCAGACCCTGGTGCTGCCGGCCATCGTGTCCCTGCTCAAGAGCGGCGGCACCCTGCTGACGCTGGTCAAACCCCAGTTCGAACTGCAACCCGGCCAGGTCGGCAAAGGGGGCATCGTGAAGGACGCTTCCTTTTATCCGCTGATCGAGCGGCGTTTGCGCGAGGCCTGTGCGGCGCTTGATCTGACGGTGACGGCGTGGTTCGAATCACCGATCGAGGGTGGCGACGGCAACCGCGAGTTCTTCATATCCGCAACAAGACTGAGCGCAACCCGACAAGACCATGAGCAATAGCACACCAACGCCGCTGAGCATTGAATTCTTTCCCCCGAAAACCGCCGAGGGAGTCGAGAAACTGCGCCGTGTGCGCCAGCAACTTTACGCGCTGAAACCCGAGTTCTGCTCGGTGACCTTCGGTGCCGGCGGGGCGACCCAGGAAGGCACCTTCAAGACCGTGGGCGACATCATGGCCGAGGGCATGACGGCCGCGTCTCATCTGTCGTGCATCGGTGCCACGCGCGCCACCGTGGCATCCCAACTCGCCACGCTCAAGGCGATGGGCGTCAAGCGACTGGTGACCCTGCGCGGCGACCTGCCCAGCGGCTACGGCACCGGCGGCGAGTTTCACCATGCCAGCGATCTGGTGGCCTTCATCCGGGCCCAGACCGGCGATGATTTTCGAATTGAGGTGGCGGCCTACCCCGAAGTGCATCCGCAGGCACGTTCACCCGCAAGCGACCTGCAGGCGTTTGCCGCGAAGATCCAGGCCGGCGCCAATTCCGCCATCACGCAGTACTTCTATAACGCCGACGCCTACTTCCGATTTGTCGAGGACCTCGATGCGCTGGGTTTGACTGTGTCGGTGGTGCCCGGCATCATGCCGATCACGAGTTCCAATCAATTGATGCGCTTTTCCGATGCCTGCGGTGCCGAGATTCCGCGCTGGATCCGGCTGCGCCTGCAGAGCTTTGGCGACGACAGCGCGTCGATCAAATCATTCGGACTCGATGTCGTGACCGACCTGTGCCGGCAACTGCTGGCCGGCGGCGCACCGGGACTGCACTTCTACAGCATGAACCAGAGCGCGGCAACGCTGGAAATCTGCCAGCGCCTGGGCTGAACCACGGGCGATTGCGGGGTCAGTTTGATCCCCGCTCGAATCACTCCAGCTTGAAGTTGAATTCCTGGGTAGCCAGCACCTCGCCACCGGCGTCACTGATGCACTTGTACTGCATCATGGCCGCCCTGACCGCAGCGTGGAAGACCCGGGGACCCGAGACGATGGTGACATCCTGAATCACCCCGCCCTTGATCCGGATCTGGGCTCTGACCACACCCTCGATGCCCTCTTGCTGCGC
>CAIMBE010000291.1 GCA_903839085.1 uncultured beta proteobacterium
AAACGAGTGGCGATGACGCAAACGAGCGGCGATGACAAAGGTTGGTGCGATGACGAGAAGTGAGTGGCGATGACGAGGAATGAATAGCCGCCGTTAGATGCGATGCGCCACCGTGGTCATCACCTTGGCGGCCAGTGTCATCAGGCTTTTGACGGCCTGCGGCAACTCGGCCGCGCCGGCGGCCTGTGCTTGCATCGCATGGCGTACTTCGTCATCCTTCATCTGCGCCACGATGGCGCGTGAGGCGTGGTCGTTGGCGGGCAGCTGCGTCAGATGACTGTCCAGGTGGGCTTCGACCTGTTTTTCGGTCTCCACCACAAAGCCCAGGCTCACCGGGTCTCCCAGGCGCCCTGCCAGCAGGCCAATGCCAAAGGCCGCGCTGTACCAGAGCGGATTGAGCAGCGATGTGTGCTGCCCGAGTTCGTTCACGCGCTGCGCGGTCCAGGCCAGATGATCAGTTTCTTCGGCACTGGCCCGGATGAAGTGGGCCCGAAGCGTTTCGTTCTTGGTGGCAAAGGCCTGCGCCGTGTAAAGCGCCTGGGCGCACACCTCGCCCACATGGTTGACCCGCATGAGCGCGCCGGCCTGCGCCTTCTCGTCATCCGAGAGTTGCGTCGGCTGACTCGCGACGGTGGGGCAGTCGCGGCTGGCGCGCGGCGCGGCAAACAGGGTGCGCAGCGCGGCGTCCAGGGTATTGAGCAGGGGGTCCATGGCCCATATTGTAGAAGGCGCCCTGTCTTGAGCGGTATGGTTATTGCTTTGCTGGGCTGGAACGGGTTTCCAGACTGGCTCGCGCAGACTTGTTGCAGGCCCACAACGGATGCCTCTTCTTTGCCAAAATTTACCGATCTTTCCTTTGCCAACTCAGTCGGGCTCTGATTCAATCCACCTAACTTCCTGAAATAGGAGGTTGGCCCGGGGTCCGAAAAGGTATGAAACCGGAGCCCTATGTTTAACCTTGGAGTAATTTGACTATGAAAAAAACCCTCGTTGCACTGGCTGCCCTGGCTGCTGTCGGCGCCGCTTCCGCACAATCGTCCGTGACCCTGTTTGGTGTGGTTGACGCAACCATCGCTTACGGCAGCGGCGACACCGCCAACAAGACACAACTGACCAATTCCGGCTACAACAGCAGCCGTTTTGGCGTCCGTGGTGTTGAAGACCTCGGCGGTGGCCTGAAGGCCTCCTTCCACCTGGAAGCTAGCTCCAACAATGACGACGGTTCAGGCGCTGGCACCAACAACAACAACCAGGCTCGTCCTGCTGCTGATCCGGCGATCAATGCGCGTAACCAAGGTCTGACCTGGAACCGCACCTCAGTAGTGAGCCTGCTGGGCAGTTTCGGTGAAATCCGCTTGGGCCGTGACTACACGCCGCAATTCTGGAGCTTCACCGTGTTTGATCCGTTTGGTACCAACGGCGTGGGCACGACCCAAGCCCTGAACAGCAGCGGCGGCGGTCAAACCATTGTTCGTGCTTCCAACAGCATCGGCTACAAGTCGCCCGCCGTCAGCGGTTTTGGCGTTTGGGCACAGGCCTATATGGGCGAGAACGCATCCAACGCAGCGGCTCAAGCCGGCGACGGCGGTGCCATCCGCGTGACCTATGACAATGGTCCTCTGAGCCTGGCTGTTGCCTTCGCTACCACCACCACGGGTGTCGGTACCGACGTGCAGACCACCAACATCGCTGGTTCGTACGACATGAAGGTCGCGCAACTGATGGCCTTCTGGAACAAGGATGCCAACACCGGTGCCAAGGACATTACTGGCTACACCCTGGGCGCTTTGGTGCCGATGGGCGCTGGTACGATCCGCCTTGCTTTCTCCAACTCGGACAATGGCGCTGGCGCCAAGACCGACAAGTTCGCCCTCGGTTATGTCTATGACATGAGCAAGCGCACTGCCCTGTACGGCACCTTCGCCAGCCTGTCCAACTCGGGCGGCGCTGCGCAGGCTCTGAATGGTGCTGCAACGCCCGCCAATGGTTCGTCCACCGGCTTTGATCTGGGTGTCCGTCACGCTTTCTGATCCGGCGCTGACGCAAGTCAGTTAAGGACCTAAGAGTCAAAACCCCGCTACGGCAACGTGGTGGGGTTTTTTTATACCCAACCCACCTCGATGCTTGCCTTTGTTCTTCGTCGTCTGATCCAGGCACGGCTCGCGATGGCGCTGATCAATCTGGTGATTGATCTGCTTTGTTTTGTGGTTGACCCGCGCCTGCGGGTCGGCCAGACCGGGGGACATTGATGCAGGCAAACGGCATTTATGCACACTTGAAGATTCGGGGCCGCGCCTTTGCGCATATCGCCGCTTTTCACCCGGAGATCACGGCCCTGCGGCGCGACCTGCATGCCCATCCCGAACTGGGCTTCGAGGAGGTCTACACGGCGGCGCGGGTGCAGGACGCGCTGAAGGTCTGCGGCGTTGACCAGGTTCACGCCGGCATCGGCAAGACCGGTGTCGTGGCGGTGATCGAGGGCCGGCGCAACAGCGGCGCCAGGATGATCGGGCTGCGCGCCGACATGGACGCGCTGCCGATGACCGAGCACAATGAATTCGCGTGGAAATCATCGCACGCGGGCCGGATGCATGGCTGCGGCCATGACGGCCACACCGCCATGCTGGTGGCGGCTGCGCGTTACCTGGCCGAGACGCGCAACTTCGACGGCAGCGCAGTGCTGATCTTTCAACCCGGCGAAGAGGGCTATGCCGGCGCCAAGGCGATGATCGAGGACGGGCTGTTCGAGCGCTTCCCGGTGCAGTCGGTCTTCGGCATGCACAACTGGCCGGCGATGCCGCCCGGCACCATCGGCGTCAACCCGGGGCCGATGATGGCGGCGGCCGACCGCATCACGATCGAGATCACGGGCAAGGGCGGCCACGGCGCCCACGCCTACCAGACGGTCGACCCGGTGCTGGTGGCGGCCCACATCATCACCGCCGTGCAAAGCATCGTCTCGCGCAACGTCAGGCCGATCGACAGCGCCGTCATCAGCCTGTGCGCGATGCGCGCCGGCGAACTCGGCGCCATGAGCGTGATACCGGGCAGCGCGACGCTGGTCGGCACCGTGCGCACCTTCAACCCCGCGGTGCAGTCCATGATAGAGCGGCGCCTGAGCGAGTTGTGCAGCGCCGTGGCGCAGGCTTTTGGCGCGACCGCCACGGTCTGTTATGAGCGCTCCTATCCCGCCACCATCAACAGCGCTGCCGAGGCCGCCTTTGCCGCCGATGTGGCGCAGAGCCTGGTCGGGCCTGAGCACGTGGTGCGCGACCTCGAGCCGAGCATGGGCGCCGAAGATTTTTCCTTCATGCTACAGGCCAGGCCGGGCGCCTATATGCGCATCGGCCAGGGCGTCGAGGGCGGCGTCGGCAGTTGTTTTCTGCACAACAGCAGATACGATTTCAATGATGACATCCTGCCTTTGGGGGCCGCTTTGCATGCCAGCCTGATCGAGCAGGCGATGCCGCTTGAAACAGAAACGACCCCGCCAGATCAGCGGTAGCGCTTGCTGCGCAAGTTGTTTTTCATCTCGCGCAGCAGCGGCTGCAGGGTCGCGCCGCCGATGCGCAGCGCGACGCAGGTGGCAAGAATGTCGATCATCAGCAAATGCAGCAGGCGCGACACCATCGGGCTGTAGAGTTCGTAGCCTTCCGGATGGTCGGCTGCCAGATGGATGCCAGCGGCCGCTGCCAGCGGCGAGCCGCTGGCGCTGATGACGATGGTGGTGGCGCCGTGCTTGCGCGCAATGTCGCAGGCGTCGATCAGGTCGCGCGTGCGCCCCGAGTTGGAGATCACAACCACGCAGTCCCCAGGCCCCAGCAGGGTCGCCGCCATGACCTGCAGGTGGCCGTCGCTGCAGGCCGAGGTGTGCATGCCGAGCCGGAAGAATTTGTGCTGCGCGTCCTGCGCCACGATGCCGGAGTTGCCTACGCCGAAGAACTCGATGCGCTTGCCGTTGCGGCAGGCTTGCACCAGAGCGGTCGCAGCCTTTTCGATCGCTACGGCGCTGGCGTCGTTGCGGTATTTCAGGAACGCAGCGACCGTGTTGTCGATCACCTTGACCGTGATGTCGCCGGTCTTGTCATCAGCGTCGACGCTGCGGTGGATGAAGGGCACGCCTTCGCTGACGCTGCCGGCGAGCTTCAGCTTGAAATCGGACAGGCCCTTGTAGCCGACGCTGCGGCAAAAACGAACCACCGTCGGCTTGCTGACGCGGGCGCGCTCGGCCAGTTCGCTGATCGGCAGATTGGCGAAACCGCGCGGATCGCCGAGCACGAGTTTGCCGACGCGCTGCTCGGCCGGCGCCAGCGAGGGCAGACAGGCCTTGATGCGGTCAAGCATGGAACTGGCCCCCACGCGTGTCACTGCGTGTACTGCGCTGCCCCCCGAGGGGGCTAATTTTGGCTGACGCCGAACTTCGTCTCCTTGGGGCGGCCCGGCGGAAAATTGCCCTTATCCGTGGTGGCCACCGGCTTAACATTCTTCAGACCAACAAAAACCATCGCGGGCGATCATGGCGCTGGCCGGGCTCGGTCCCCAGGTGCCGGCGGCGTAGAGGCGCGGGCCTTGCGGGTCGTTCTGCCAGTGCTCCAGGATCGGCCCGACCCAGCGCCAAGCCTCTTCCTGTTCGTCGCTTCGCACAAACAGATTGAGCCGGCCATCGATGACATCGAGCAGCAGGCGTTCATAGGCGCCAACCCGCCCGGCGCCGAAGCGCTTGTCGAAGTCCAGGTCGAGTTGGACCGGCGCCAGTGTCTCCGAGTTGCGCCGGTTGTCCTGGCCCTGCGCCAGCAGGTGCAGTTCCAGACCGTCCTTGGGCTGCAGATTGATCACGAGGCGATTGGCCATGCCGGCGCGGGCATTGAAAATGGCGTGCGGTGCGGGACGGAAATTGACCACGATGCGGGCGTCGCGACCAGCCAGCCGCTTGCCGGTGCGGATGTAAAACGGCACGCCGGCCCAGCGCCAGTTCGATATTTCGGTGCGCAGGGCGACAAAGGTCTCGGTCTGGCTTTGCGGCTGCACGCCGTCCTCTTCGCGGTAGGCCGATACCGCATGGCCGGCCACCGCGCCGCCCGCGTACTGACCTCGAATCACATCCTGGGCCAGTGACTCCGCGGTCCAGGGTTTGAGCGAGCGCAGCACCTTGAGCTTTTCGTCGCGGATGGCGTCGGCGTGCGAATTGATCGGCGGCTCCATGCCGATCGCGCACAGCAGTTGCAG
>CAIMBE010000292.1 GCA_903839085.1 uncultured beta proteobacterium
CCAGGGTTCAAGCTGTGTGGGTCGAGGGCGCCGGTGGTGTGTGCGAGCCGGGTAGCCACCGTGGATCAGGCTGATGGGGCGCTCAGCGCATCGGCCTGGATCGCAACACCAACGTTCAAATCGAGAGGCATATAAAGACACGTTCCCGACATTCAGATTTCCAGACAGGAGACGCTCAGCGTTCAAGGTGAGGGGCGGTCCCTAGACCGCAGGGTCGGGCGTGAGCGAGTCATGTCGTTTCTGGACTAGCCTAGGAACAATGCTATTTCGCGAGCCAACAAAACGCCGAATGTGAAACCGCCAATAGCAGCGACGACGTAGTGCCACCAGGGTGAGGTACGGGCGATCGCGGCATTTGCTTCCTTACGCGCAGCAAGCGCTATCGCGAACACATCCGAGCGGCTGTCGGCTGCACGGATTGAGGTTCTGTCAATTGGTGGGGCGACGACCATAGATAGTGCCGTAAACGCCGCGATGATTGACACGAAGGCAATGACGAGCGCTGAAATGCTCAAGAGTGGTGTCGTAACCTCAGGCGGAGAAAGCTGTCGCGCCACGACCGCGCTGAGAAGATAGGCGACGACTGCTGCAGCCAACCCAAACATTAGCGGTGTAATTGGGGTGTTCAACTCGGAGCGGTAACTTGATGACATAGCGGTTATGACGCCCGACGTAAGGTCCAGAGCAAGACCTGCCCATCAAACTGGGCGTTGCTCGATAAATTGGGCATCGAATCCTCCTGATGGCGGCTTGTAGCGATTGTTTCGGTCGATTCTACGGTTCAATCGAGTGGATCCAAAACAATGGGGAGTGCATCTCGAATGTCGACTCCCGCTGCGTTGCTGACAAAGAAATGTAGAAAGCCGTTCCTTGAGGGGTATCGCAAGATGCGGCCGTCGGCACGGCGTCAAGGATCAGGCTGATGGGGCGCTCAGCGCAGCGGCATCAAGGAGGAGCCCAAAGGGCGGGGGACAGCCGCGGAGCTGAGTGCCCCGTCAGCCTGATCCCCCCGACATGGCAACGCCCACCGCCAGCAGTGCCGCGTAGATCAGCGACAAATACGAGGCTCTGGGCGACATCATGATCAGGTCCCGGGTCTGATCGAGCGTGGACACCGCGCGCCAGATCTTGTAGGACATGGGCAGGGTGAGCAGCGGCAGGAATATCCAGGCGCTGACATCCAGCCAGAGCCAGAATGCCAGCGGCAGCAGGTAGGCAAACACGGTCAGCGCCAGATACTCGCTGCGGATGCCGCGCAAGCCAAAGCGCACTGCGAACGTGTGCCAACCTTTTACGGCGTCGAAGTGGCGGTCTCGAATGTCGTCGATCAGCATCACGTTCGTCACCAAGGCGCCCACAGGCAGCCCGATCAGGAAGATGTCCCACGGCAACCGCAACACCGCGTCGATGCCATGCGAAGCGGTGCCGTGCAGGTCGGCCCACTGAATGTAGTAGCTGCCTGCGACCGCGACAACACCGAACATGGCAACGAAGATGGGATCAGCCAGACCAAGCTTCGCATACGGCTGCGGCCCACCGGCGTAGAAATAGCCCGACGCCAGTCCGACGACCCCGATCACGAACGCCAGTGTTCCGCCTACGCTCAGAAGATAGGGCCCCATCAACGCGACCAGCAGAAAGCAGACCAGAATCGCGTTGCGCAGGCCGGCAAAAGTCAGGGTCCCGTTCTGCAGAGCTTCCAGCAGCTCGGGGTGCTCCGAGACGCTCGGATGTCGACGCAGCAGTTCGTAGTTGTCGTTGAAGACTCCTCCCACATGGATCAGCCAGCTCGCCAGGAAACCAATCAGAACGGGCCATGGCGCAAAGATCTGATCGCGCAGAGCCAGGCCGATGCCTACCAGCACGGGTGCGGCCGCTGTCGGCAAGGTATGGCTTGGATAAAGCAGGAGCCTGACCCAGATTTCGCGGGCGGCGAGTGCAGACGGGCCGGCCATCAGCCAGCCCTTTGGGGTAGCGCAGGAAGTACCGGCAGGAACTTGACCAGCACGATGTAGGCCAGCAATTCGAAAGCGATCAAACCGACGGTGAAGGTCAGTTCGGAGAATGACGGAAAGTATTGCCAGCCTTCGCCACCATGAAAGCCCACCAGGTAACCATTCACGCGCAGCATGAAGGCACCCAGTATCAGCAGCACAGCGGCACCGAAGAGCGTGCCGGGATTGCTGCGCTTGCCTTCCTTGGCGAGCATGATCAAGGGCAGGACAAAGCTGATCATCTCGACCCAGAACGAGAGACTTTCCGGGGTGAATTGGAGCGCGTTGGGAATCGCACCGCGCATGACCAGGCCGCTGATGCGCACGACCAGATAGACCAGTAACACGCCCCACATCAGTTTCGCAAGCTTGGCAAGCAAGGGAGTTTCCATGGGCCGCTTGAAGCCGACCGAGACCAGCGTGGCCTCAACCACCACCGCCGAAAAGCCCAGCAGGATGGCGGTCAAAAGGTATTCGAGCGGCAGCATGAAGCTCGACTGCCAGAGTGGATTGACCTTGCCGCCAAAGATCACCAGCATCGATCCCAGCGAAGATTGATGCATCGACGGCAGCACCACACCCAGAGCAATGAAAAAAAACATCATCTTGGACAACTTCTTCTTCACGCCACCCAGACCGATCTTGTCGAGGAACGCCGGCGAGAACTCGATCCACATGACGAGGATATAGAACGTGATGCAGGTGGCCACTTCGAACAACACGGAGTTGAACTGCGCATAGCCCGGCCAGAAGATATGCCATGCGTTCCAGTAGCGCCCCATATCAAGCATCACCGAAACACCGGCCAGGGTGTAACCAAGCAGCGAAGCCAGCAGCGCCGGTCGAACCAGCGGGTGGTACTCGCCCCGGTTGAAGATATACACGAGAAGCGCCATGACATAGCCGCCGCAAGCAAGTCCGGAGCCGATGATCACGTCATAGACGATCCAGATGCCCAAGGAGTAACCGTTGTTCATGTTGGTCGCCGCCCCCAGACCGAAGACGAAGCGAACCAGCGCAACCCCCCCGGCAGCCAGCGCCAAGACTGCCAGAAACAGGGTGACAGGCGTCACCAGCTTGCCTCCGAGCGCTGTCGGGGTATGGGTAGCAGTGTGGTCGGTCATGCTTGACTCCTTCGTTCTGCCCAAATTTTCTACACAGATTCCTATCCTGCGTTTGATATCGCGCAAGTTTGACGCATTCAATCCCTGTGCCGGCCAGAAGCCAGAGCCACTTGCGCCAGTGCATTCAGGTTGACCCGTGCCTTGAGACGGATGGCCAGTAGATACAGGCCGCCGAACTTGCGCTGCAGCAGCATCGCATCGGCCGGCGGCAGTTGCCAGAACTCCCGTTCCATGCCCAGGGCCATGGCAGCCTGGTGAATCCGCGCCGGCAATTTGGTCGATCCAAAGTCGTACTCGCCCTGATGGCTGAAGGGCTCGAAGGCCTGCTCGCCCATGTCCACAATGGCCTCACGATGCTTGTGCTGCGTGCTCTCGTCGAAGTAGCCAATCGCCATATCCGCTGCGGCCATGAGAGCGCGGTCGCCCGCGATGGCGCCCTGCATCAGGCGCTTGAACTCATTGGCCAGGGCCGCCTTGTAAGGGCGGGTCGCGCCGAAGTCAAGCAGGATCAAGCGCCCCGAATCGGCGTCATAGCGGTAGTTGGCAAAGTTGGGATCGGTCTGCACCAGCCTGAATTCAAAGAGCTCGCGCAGCAGCAGGGCAAACAGCAGACCCACCACGCGATCCCTCTCGCTCTGCGGCGACTGCATCAGCGACTCGACCGGCACGCCGCCGACCAGCGACATCGCCAGCACGCTGCGCGTCGTCAGCTCGGCATGGAACTGCGGCAGGGCATAGTCGCTCGCGTCGGCCAGCAGTTCGCCGTAGCGCTTGAGGTACTTGCCCTCGCGCAGGTAGTCGGCCTCGTCGTGCAACTGGCGCTTGGCATCGCGCAGCAGCGGCTTGACATCCATCTGGCGCGGCAGCAGACCCGACATGCGCAGCAGCGCGGCCACGTTGTCGACATCGCTGTCGATGCTCTCGCGCACGCCGGGGTACTGGATCTTGATCGCCATTTCGCGCCCGTCGCGGGCCTGCGCGCGGTGCACCTGACCGATCGAGGCCGCCGCCATCGGCGTGAACGAGAAATGCCTGAACTGCTTGCTCCAGCCCTTGCCCCAGTTGGCGTCGAGCATGCCGATCACCTGGGCCCTGGGCATCGCCCTGGCGTCCGAGCGCAGGCGCGCCAGGATCTCGGCCAGCGCGGGCGGCAGCAGATCGCCGGAGTCCATCGAGATCAGTTGCCCGACCTTCATCGCCGCGCCGCGCAGCTTGGCGAGCTGGTCGGCGACGCGGCGCACGTTGGCCGGCGTCAGCAGCAGTTCGCTGACCTTGGGTCGGTTGCCCTGGGCCAGTTGGCGCGCGCCCTCGGCCATCATGCCGCCGGCAATGCCGGTGGCCATCCAGCCAAGTCGCGCCAGCCGCGATCCGCGCCCGCTCGGAACGGCCAGCGTCCTGGCGCCCCCGGCGTTGCTGTTGTCTTTGTGCAAATCGATGATCCTTCAGGGTTGCGCTTCGATCATGCCAGACCCAGGGATTGACAGCGAAACCGGGCAGTGGCCAACCACGGCCTGAAAAATCGGTTCCAATCGACAGCATGAAAGCAGGCCCTACCCCACACGACGGCATCGATTCCGCGTATGCCTGGGCTCGCCTGCTGGTATCCCTGCTGCTGATGACGATCGGCGGCGTCGGCATGTATGTCGCGGCGGTCGTGCTGCCAGCGATCCAGCGCGATTTTGGCGTGGTGCGCGCCGACGCCTCGTTTCCCTATACCCTGACCCTGATCGGTTTTGGCATCGGCGGCATCCTGATGGGGCGCGTGGCCGACCGCTTCGGCGTCATGGTGGTGGCGCTGATCGGCTCCTTCGGCCTCGGACTGGGCTTCGTCATCGCGGCCATGGCCAGCAGCCTTTGGCAATTCAGCCTGGCGCATGGCTTGCTGATCGGCATGCTCGGCACCTCGGCCACCTTTGCCCCGCTGGTGGCGGACACATCGCTCTGGTTCACGCGCCGGCGCGGCATCGCGGTGGCGATCTGCATGAGCGGCAACTACCTGGCCGGTGCCGTCTGGCCGCCCGTGATGCAGTACTTCATCGACACTGCCGGCTGGCGCCAGGCCTATACCGGCCTGGGGCTTTTCTGCGTGCTCAGCATGGCGCCGCTGGCGCTGTTCCTGCGTCGCCCGCCACCCACCGGGGCGGGCGCAGCGGGCGCGGCGGCGCCCGCCCCGAAGTCGGCACATTGGCTCGGGCAGTCGGACCCGGCCCAGCCACTCGGGCAAACACCCGGCCAGTTGCAGTTGCTGCTGTGCGTGGCCGGCGTCGCTTGCTGCGTGGCCATGTCGATGCCCCAGGTGCACATCGTCGCCTACTGCACCGACCTGGGCTTTGGCGCCGCGCGCGGGGCCCAGATGCTCTCGCTGATGATGGGGCTGGGCATTGTCAGTCGCCTGCTCTCGGGCTGGGTCTCGGACCATATCGGCGGCCTGCGCACGCTGCTGCTGGGCTCGGTGCTGCAGGGTGTCGCGCTGCTGCTGTTTCTGCCCTTCGACGGCCTGGTGCCGCTGTATGTGGTCTCTGGCCTGTTCGGCCTGTTTCAGGGCGGCATCGTGCCAAGCTATGCGCTGATCGTGCGCGAATACTTCACGCCCGCGCAAGCCGGCGTGCGCGTCGGCACGGTCTTGATGGCCACCCTGCTCGGCATGGCGCTGGGCGGTTGGCTCTCGGGTGCGATCTTCGACTGGACCGGCTCCTACCGCGCGGCCTTCCTCAACGGCCTGGGCTGGAACCTGCTCAACATCGGCATCGTCGCCTTTCTGCTGTACCGGGTGCAGCGATCGCGCCGCCCGCACTGAAATCAACTCTTGAAGCGACGCAGACCCGCATGAGCATGGAAACAACCAGCCTGTCCCGGCGTGCGGCGCGGCGCTTTTGGGGCTGGGGTGCGGCTGACGCGACGCTCGATGCGCGCGAGCAGGCGACAGTGAAATTCATGGTCGAGCAGCTCGGCGGACAGTTTGCCGCGCTGAGCGCGCCCGCCGTTGCCGATTTCGATCTGCCCGCGCCCCGCATTGCGCCGCCCGCCACAATGGCGGCCATGTTCTCGGCAGCGCCGCTGGACCGGCTCAACCACGCCTATGGCAAGAGCTACGCAGACTGCGCCCGCATGTGGCTGCGCCGGGTTCCCCATCCGCCTGACTGGGTTGCCTTCCCCGACGACGAGCAGGCCGTGATCGACATCGTCGACTGGGCCGCGCGCAGCAAGGTGGCGGTGATTCCGTACGGCGGGGGCAGCAGCGTCTGCGGCGGCGTCGAGCCGGCGGTGGGAAGCGACTTTGGCGCCGCCATCTCGCTCGACCTGGAGCGGCTCGCGCGCGTGCTCGAGATCGACCCGGTAAGCCGGGCAGCGCGCATCCAGGCCGGCGCGCTGGGCCCCGAGATCGAAGCGCAGCTGCGTCCGCATGGCCTCACGCTGCGCCATTTCCCGCAGAGCTTCGAGTTCTCCAGCCTGGGCGGCTGGATCGCGACGCGCGCCGGCGGCCATTACGCCACCCAGTACACCCACATCGACGACTTCGTCGAAGCCACGCGCATGGTGACGCCGGCCGGCGTCATGCAGACCCGGCGCCTGCCGGGCTCAGGCGCCGGTCCCGCGCCCGACCGACTGGTGCTGGGCAGCGAGGGCACGCTGGGCGTGATCACCGAGGCCTGGATGCGGCTGCAGAGCAAGCCCAAGTTCCGGGCCTCCGCCTCGATCAAGTTCGCCGACTACTTTGCCGGCGCGCGCTGCCTTCGCGCACTCGCGCAATCGGGCCTGAACCCGAGCAACTGCCGCCTGCTCGACCCGATGGAAACGGTATTCTCCGGCGTCGGCGACGGCCGCGCCGCGATGCTGGTGCTCGGCTTCGAGTCGGCCGACCATCCCCTGCATGCGTGGATGGAGCGCGCCCTGGAACTGGTGCGCGATCACGCCGGCGAGTGCGACGCCGCGGCCGTGGCCCGCTCGATGGCCGGCCAGGACAGCCAGGAGCACCGGCGCGGCGCCGCCGGCGCCTGGCGCGACGCCTTCATGCGCATGCCCTACTGGCGCGACCCAGCGGTTGGCCTGGGGCTCATCATGGACACCTTCGAGAGCGCAATCACCTGGGATCGCTTCGAGAGCTTCTACCAGAACGTCAGGCAGGACGTGCAGGAGGTGATCGAACGCAGCACCGGTCAGGACACCCTGGTCTCGTGCCGCATCACGCATACCTACCCGGATGGCGTGGCACCCTATTTCACGATCGCGGTGCGCGGCGCCTCCGATGGCACGGTGGCCAGTGCGCTGGCGGCCTGGCGCGAGATCAAGCACGCCGCCAATGCCGCCGTGGTGCGTCATGGCGGCACCATCACGCACCACCACGCGGTGGGCCGCGACCACCGCAGCGGCTACGAGGTCGAGACGCCGGCCCTGTTCCGCCGGATGCTCGCCAGCGCCAAGGCGGTGGTCGATCCGCAGGGCATCCTCAATCCGGGCGTGCTTTATGACGAGCGCCAGCGAGCCGGCGGCGCGCTGGCCGACTGACGCCGGCCCGACCCCGGCTCACAGCACGAAGGGAATCAGCCACCAGCTGGCTTTGCGGTAGGCGGCCCACTCGGGGTAGCGCGACATGCTGGCTTCCTTCATCACCATGTTGACGGCGAACAGTCCGAGCCAGACCCAGGCCAGCAGCAGCAGGGGAAACCAGTGCCATACCAGCATGGCGAAACTGGCGTAGATCATCATCTCGCCCAGATAGTTGGGGTGGCGCACCCAGCGATGCATGCCATCGGTGATCAGGCCGCGCCTGACGCGCAGCGTGAAGAACTTCTGCGCATCGGCCGCGATCATGATCACCGAACCAAGCAGGCACAGGCTGATGCACAGGGCAAACCAGGCCCCTTCGGGCAAGGGGTAGGCGGGCTGCGAAGTGCGCGAGATCAGCAGCCAGCCGAACACCCAGTAGGGCCCGAGCACCGACAGGAAGGCATTGATGCCGCCGCCGATGGTGATTCTGACCTGCCAGTTGGGATCGGGAAAAGCCAAGTCCTTGATCAGCCAGACCAGGCCGTAGCCGCCGTGCAGGGCCAGGTAAATCCAGGCCGCGGTCGATGTGTTCTGGTAGTACCACATCAGGAAGCCAAAGAAGAAGAAACTTCCGGCCTTCTGAAAGTTGATGACCCAGGAAAATTTCCAGGGCCGCGGCCCTCCCAGAAAGTCCTTGGACACATGGTCGGAAAACCTGCGCATCGCCAGCGCCCAGGCCGGCGCCGGCGTCGCCTGAGGCAGGGTCGTATTCGAAGCAGCTGTCATGGCAAGCCTCCCTCTGTTTGATCGGCGCATGCTAGCGCCCGCGCCGGCGAAAGTCAAAACGGCGTTACCAGGCCGGCAGCAGCGCCCGCACCAGCACATCGCGGACCAGCAGGCGTCTGGCCATGCCAAGCACCGCGCGGTCCTTGCTCAACAGCAGCGCCTTGTGCGCCAGGGCGAGGTCGATGAATTTCTGGTCGTCGGGATCGCTGCAGCTGACGCCGGCCTTGGGCGCAACGCCGACCAGATGGGCTTGGGCGTCAAACTGCTGCAACACTTTTTCGGTGTCGGGTTCAGTCACCGCCCGACGGGCCAGGATCTTCGGATAACTCAGGACGCGCTCGAGTTCGTCGCGCATGGCCTGTGTGGCGAGCCACTGAATCCTGTTCGAGTCCAGCGCCTGCTTGAGTGGCTGCGTGGCAGGGTCCTTGAAGACGAAGACGTCCAGGACGATGTTGGTGTCAAGTACGACTGGGCGAACTTTGTTCGCCTCGACCGAATCGGGGTCAGAGCACACGGCCGCTGCGCTGCCGGTGATCTGACCCCGATTCGGTCGCGTGCTCTGACCCCGATTTTGCAGCCTTCTCCATTTTTCCGGCCACCAGGTCGAAGCGGAACAATCGGCATTCAATCGGGCCGTTCCACATCGGCACGCGGCGCGATTCTTTCAGGCGCATCTTGCCGGGCAATTTGAGATCGGGCGAAAGCACCCAGGCGCTCCAGCCCGCGTAGTTCTTCTTCCAGTGCGAACTGAGCTGGTTGAAAAATTCGCCGCCATTGGCGAGCTGCGCCTGCTCGCGCCCGCGGCCGCTGCCTGCCACGCCGGCCACTTCGATGCGCTCACCGTAGGGCGGATTGAGCAGCATGATGCCTGGCGTCTGACAGGGCGGCATGCGCTGCAGCGCATCGCCGCCGCGAAACTCGATCAGGTCGGCCACGCCGGCGCGCTCGGCATTGCGCTGGGCAAAATCGACCATCCGGTGCGCCACATCGCTGCCAAAAATGATGGCCGTCTGGCCGGCCGGGCGCAGCACCTCGGCGGCGCGCGCCTCGGCCTTGATCGCGTCCCAGACGTGCTGCTGAAACGGCAGGTATTTCTCAAAGGCAAAGTGGCGCAGGCTGCCCGCAGCGATGTTGCAGGCCATCTGCGCCGCCTCGATGGCGATCGTGCCGCTGCCGCAGCAGGGGTCGTAGAGCGCCAGCAGGTCGCCTTCCCCCTCCATCCAACCGGTGGCTGCCAGCATGGCGGCGGCCAGCGTTTCCTTGAGCGGCGCTTCGCCCTTGTCCTGGCGCCAGCCGCGCTTGAACAGGGGCTCGCCCGAGGTGTCGATGTAGAGCGAGCAACTGTCGGTGCCCAGGTGCGCGTAGATGCGCACATCGGGCCACTGCGTGTTGACATCGGGACGCACGCCGCCCGCCTTGACCCGAAAGCGGTCGCAAACGGCGTCCTTGATCTTGAGCGCGGCAAAGTTGAGCGAATTGAGCGGGCTGTGCTGCGCCGTCACTTCGACCTTGATGCTCTGGCGCGGCGTGAACCAGGCCTCCCACGCGACCTCGCTGGCGGCGCGGTACAGATCCTGTTCGTTGCGGTACTCGGTGTACGACAGCAGCACCAGCACGCGCTGCGCCAGGCGGCTGTGCAGGTTGAGCAGCATGACGTCACGCCAGGTGCTGCGCAGCGCAACGCCGCCGCGCTGGCGCAGCACGCCCTCGAGCGGCAGACCGGTGATGCGCAGGACTTCGGCCGCAAGGAAATCCTCGACGCCGGCGGCACAGGGGAGGAAGAGTTGGAGTTCGTTCAAAGCGCTTTCCTCAAGGATGCCGGTGCAATCCGCAGCCCCTCACGGTATTTGGCGACGGTGCGGCGGGCGCACTCGATGCCCTGCTCCTTGAGCATCTCCGAGAGCTGGTTGTCGCTCAGGGGCTTCTTCAGATTTTCGGCGCCGATGAACTGCTTGATCAGTGCCCGCACCGCCGTGCTCGAGGCGTTGCCGCCGGAGTCGGTGCCCAGCCCCGAGCCGAAGAAATACTTGAGCTCGAAGGTGCCGAACGGCGTGGCCATGTACTTGGCGGTCGTGACGCGGCTGATGGTCGACTCGTGCAGACCCAGCTCATCGGCGATCTCGCGCAGCACCAGCGGGCGCATGGCGAGTTCACCATGGGAAAAAAAACTTTTCTGCCGCTCCACGATCGCCGAGCTGACGCGCAGGATGGTGTCAAAGCGCTGCTGGATGTTCTTGATGAACCAGCGCGCCTCCTGCAGGCGCTGTTGCAGCGCGGCGTAGCTGGCGGCATCGCTGCCGCCGCTCTTGTGCTGCTTGAGGGCATTGGCATAAATATCATGGACCCGCAGGCGCGGCATCACGTCCGGATTGAGCCGTGCCTGAAATCTGGCCTGCGCTCCCTTGCCAACCCTGACCACCAGCACGTCGGGCACCACGATGTTGCGTTCCACATTGACAAAGCGCCGGCCCGGCTTGGGCTCCAGGTGGCCGATCAGCGCAATCGCCTCGCGCACCTCGGCGTCGCTGGCCCGGCACAGCTGCGTCAGCCGCTTGATGTCGCGCCGCGCCAGCAAGTCCATCGGTTGCGCGCAAATCAGCAGCGCCACTTTCACGGTCGTCGACTTCGCGCCGGGCTCGCCCTGAAGCTGCGCCTGCACGACTTTGAGCTGCAATGTCAGGCACTCGGCCAGGCCGCGCGCGCCGACGCCGGTCGGCTCCAGGCTCTGCAGCAAGCCCAGGGCAACGGTGAAGTGGTGCACCAGTTGTTCAAGCTGCTCCTCGTCCTGGGCGCCCAGGCTCCGTGCAAGCTCTTCAACCGGTTCTTCCAGGTAGCCGTCGTCGTTGAGCGACTCGATCAGGAAGCGCAGCGCGGCGCGATCCTCCTCGCCCAGGCGCAAGACCAGGGCCTGCGCGTGCAGATGGCTTTGCAGCGACTCCTGGCTGCGCGCGAGTTCCGTCACCTCGGCATCGTCATTGCCGTCCAGGTTGTTGCCGTGGGCGCGGGCGTCACCGCCCCACTCGCTGTCGTCGGGCGATGTCTGCACGCTGCCGTCGCCGTCCCAGTTCTGGCCATCGTCGGCCGAGAGCGGCTCCGCGTCGCTGTTGTTGTCCGCGCCGGAGGCCGTCGACACGCCAAAGTCGGCCATCGGACCGGGCGCGGCTTCAGCCGCCAGATCATCAGGTCGGACCGGCGTATCCGCCTGCGCCAGACCAAATTCCTCGCGCGGCAGCTCATCGCTTCCAAGCTCGAGAAACGGATTCTCGTCGAGCATCTGACCGACTTCCTGGCTCAGTTCCAGCGTCGAGAGCTGCAACAGGCGGATCGACTGCTGCAACTGCGGCGTCAGCGCCAGATGCTGCGAAACCCGAAGCGAGAGACCTTGCTTCATTGGGGGTCCTGCGCCAACTCGTCATTGCGAGGAGCGCAGCGACGCGGCAATCCATCCAGGGCTGCCCAAGGCATGGATCGCCGCGCTGCGCTCGCGATGACAGTCCTGGATGGCCACGGCCATCGCCCTCGCAATGACGCGCGCGGGCAGAGCGCGGGGGCCAGTCTCGCCGCCGGGGCGCCCCAAGGCGAAACAGCCTCCCTTGGGGGGCAGCGCGGTACGTGCGTCATCGTCTCGTGCCGATGCCGGAGAAGTGACAAGCGTGGGGGCCACATGCTACATCTTGAAGTGTTCACCGAGATACACGCGCCGGACTTCGGCGTCGTTGACGATCTCGGACGGCGTGCCCTGGGCCAACACGCTGCCATCGCTGATGATGTAGGCGTGGTCACAGATGCCCAGCGTCTCCCTCACGTTATGGTCGGTGATCAGGACCCCGATGCCGCGGTTCTTGAGGAAGCTGATGATGCGCTGGATCTCGATCACGGCGATCGGATCGATGCCGGCAAAGGGTTCATCGAGCAGGATGAAGCGCGGCTGCGTGGCCAGCGCGCGCGCAATCTCGACGCGCCGGCGCTCACCGCCGGACAGGGCCAGCGCCGGCGTCTGGCGCAGGTGCTCAACGCGCAAGTCCTGCAGCAGGCCGGTCAGCCGCTTTTCGATCTCCGCCATGGCCAGCGGCTGGCCGGCTTCGTCATGCTGCAACTCCAGCACCGCGCGCACATTCTCTTCGACGTTGAGCTTGCGAAAGATGGAGGCTTCCTGCGGCAGGTAGCTCAGTCCCAGTCGCGCGCGCCGGTGGATCGGCATGTGCGCGATCGACTGGCCGTCGATCGTGATGTCCCCGGCGCTGGCGTGAACCAGGCCGACGATCATGTAAAAGGACGTGGTCTTGCCGGCGCCATTGGGTCCGAGCAGACCCACGACCTCGCCCTTGCAGACCACCAGCGAGACGTCCTTGACGGCCTTGCGGCTGCCGTAGAACTTCTGCAGATGCTTGACTTCGAGTCGGCTCTCGCAACTGGCAATGTCAACCCTGGGCGACGTATCGCTGCCAAGCCCCTGGGTCGTCACTTCTTTTCTCCACCCAGCGAGTTGGTGGAACGCAGCACCGGGTTGACCGTCCCCGGCGCCGGGGCGCTGGAGGGCGCCTCGGGCTTGGGCGTCAGCATGGCCCGCACCCGCCCGCTCGCGGGCGCCGAACCCCCTTTGGGCGGCGCGCCGTCAATGCTGAACATGTCGGTCGTGTTGTTGTACAGAATGACACCGCCGGTGAACTCGTCGCTCAGCGTGGCGCCGCGAAAGCGCCGCAACTGGGCATTGTTCACAAACCTGACGAGATCGGCGCGACCGTCGTATTCGATCGACTCGGCCTCGCCCTCGATGTACTCGTCGAGCCCTTCGCGCTTTTGCCGGAAGAACGCGAGCTTGCCGGGCTCCGCGCTGATCTGGCCAAATTGGTAACCCTGCGCATCCTGGCGGACATCGACCCGGGCGCCCCGGATCAGAATCGTGCCCTTGGTCAGAACCACCCGCCCGCTGAAAACACTGGTCTGCTTCAGATCGTCATGACGCAAGGCGTCGGCCTCGACATTCATGGGCCTGTTGCGGTCGGCGTTTTCGGCGCTGGCAAGCCCGCCGCCAAGGGCCAGGGCGGCGAGGATGCAAAGGTGGAAATGTCGAAATCTCATAAAGGCATGAATCTTGCAAGAAGACCTTGCCTTTTGATTGTAGCGAGCGCCATGAGCATGCTGTGCCGGCGCCCCCGGCCGGCGGCCAGGGCATGCAGCGGGGAGCCCCCGCTACTTGCCGGCTCGAATGTTGGCAGCCAGGAACTCGACCACCTGCAGGGCCCGCTCCATGCTCTTGGCCATTGCGCCATCGGTCCAATAGCGGCCAGCGACGCCCAGGGCGGGAACGCCGTCGATCTTGTAGGCGTTTTGCAGTTGCGTGGCGCGGCTGGCCTTGGTGGCGACCGAAAAGGAGCTGTACTGCTCCATGAATTTGGCTCTGTCGACGCCCTGCTTGGCGACCCAGTCGGCGATCGCCTCACCCTTGGTCAGATCCGTCTTCTCGACGTGAATGGCGGCAAACACCCTGGCATGCAGTTTATCGACAAGGCCCATCGCCTCGAGCGCATAGAACAGGCGCTGCTGCGGCGCAAAATCGTCGCGGAAGGCCACCGGCACGCGCCGCACTGTGACGTCTTTGGCCGCGCGCTTGCTCCAGGCATCGAAGGTCGGCTCGAAAACATTGCAGTGTGGACAGTTGTACCAGAAGAACTCGACCACTTCGATTTTGCCGGCGGGCGCATCGACGCCGGCGCGCTTGTCCAGTGACACGTAGTCAACGCCGGATTCCGGGGCCTTGCCCTGAGCCATGGCGGCCGACTGAATAAATCCGGCGCCGGCCACAACAGCGCTGCAAGCCAGGGAAAAGTCACGACGTTTCATCTTAAAAACACTCCATTTAAAAGGGGGAGACTTCCATCAACCCGTAACAGACTCGCAGAAGGTCCGAAAAGTTCCATGCGGCGCTAGCGCTGCACCCGCACCAGGGCTGTCTCCAGGCCGGTCGATTCGAGCTTTTCCTTGGTTTTGTCGGCGTCTTCCTTCTTGTCAAAAGGACCGACGCGGACCCGAAACACGGTGCGCCCGGACTGTTCGCGCTCGGACACTTTGGCTTCCACGCCAGCGAGCGACAACTTGGCGCGCTGGCTCTCCGCGTCTTCCGGCGTCCGATAGGCGCCGACCTGGACAAAATAGAGGAAGGGCTCGTTGGCTGCGGCACCCGCGCGCGCATTGGCCAGGTCACCCAGTGGATCGGCCGTCACCGCCGGTTTGAGTTCCTTTTTTTGCAGCGGAGCAGAAGCCGCCGGCGCGCTGGGCGACGGGGCGGTGCCGAGCTCAGCGGCGGCGCTGGCGGCGACCGCAGGCGCGGCCGGTTTCATCGGATTCTTGCCGTACAGGGGTGCATTGGGGTCCCAGTCCTTGTTCTTCTTGCTCTCGGCCGCGTCCTGATCCGGCGTGCGATTCTGCCCCTTGTTGAGAAACTGGACCGGCACCTTGGTGACGTAGACGGCGACCGCAAGCGCCAGCGCCAGGCCCAGCACCAGACCGATCACAAACCCCAGAAAGGTTCCTCCGCCCTGTTTCTTCATGCGCTTTCCTCTCTCTTTCCAATCAGTTGGGGACAGAGCTGAAGATCTGTCCCGCAAGTCAATTACGTCAAGGACAGAGCCAAAGATCTGTCCCACAAAGTTATTACATCTTTTCCGGTGCGCTGACGCCCAGCACGGCCAGGCCATTGTGCAACACCTGCGCGGTGGCGGCGACCAGCGCCAGGCGGGCACGCTTGACGATCGGGTCATCGACCAGAATCCGCTCGGCATCGTAATAGCTGTGGTAGGCCGCTGCCAGCTCGCGCAGATAGAAAGTCACATCGTGCGGCGCAAAATCTTGGGCCGCCGCGCTCAGCATCTCCGGGAACTTGGCCATCTGCAGCATCAGGGCCAGCGCCTGCGGGCTTTGCAGCGGGCTCAGGTCGGCCTCGCGCAGGCCGGCCACGTCGCCGCCTTCTTTCTCGCGCCAGGCTGCCAGCACCGAGCAGATTCGCGCGTGGGCGTACTGCACGTAGTAGACCGGGTTGTCATTGTTCCTGGCGACCGCCAGATCGACATCGAAGGTGTACTCGGTGTCGGGCTTGCGACTGAGCAGAAAGAAGCGCACCGCATCCTTCGAGGTCCACTCGATCAGATCGCGCAGCGTCACGTAACTGCCCGCGCGCTTGGAGATCTTGACTTCTTCTCCGCCGCGCACGACGCGCACCATGGTGTGCAGCACATAGTCCGGATAACCGGGCGGAATGCCGACATTGGCGGCCTGCAGGCCGGCGCGGACGCGGGCGATCGTTCCATGGTGGTCGGTTCCCTGGACGTTGACAACCTTCGCGAAGCCGCGCTCCCACTTGCTGATGTGATAGGCAACATCGGGCACGAAGTAGGTGTAGCTGCCGTCGCCCTTGCGCATGACGCGGTCCTTGTCGTCGCCGTAGTCGGTCGACTTGAGCCAGAGCGCGCCGTCGTGCTCGTAGGTCTTGCCGGCGTCGTGCAGTCTCTTGACCGTGTCATCGACCTTGCCGCTGAGATAAAGGCTGGACTCCAGAAAATAGTTGTCGAACTTGACAGCAAAGGCCTTGAGGTCCAGATCCTGTTCGTGGCGCAGGTAGGCGACCGCAAACAGGCGCATGTCGTCGAGCGCCTCGATGTCGCCCGACGCCGTGAACTCGCGGTCATCCGAAGACACCGTCTTC
>CAIMBE010000293.1 GCA_903839085.1 uncultured beta proteobacterium
GGAATCACCGTCTCGGCCTTGATCTTGTCGAGCGTGTCGACCACCGCCTCGTCGAGCGGACACAGTTCCGCCGGATCGATGCCGGCGCGGTCCTGGCCCGCGTCGCTGGCGTTGGGCATGTCGGCGCGGTTCACGCCGAGCGTCGCCACCAGCTGGCCCATGCTAGAGAGCGTGCGCGCCTGCGCTGCGATCTGGTTGTAGTGCGCATTGGTGTACGAACGGCTGGCCTCGAAGTACTCGTTCTGGCTATCGAGCAGGTCCAGCAAGGTGCGCTGGCCGAGGTCAAACTGCTGGCGATAGGCTTCGCGCGATTTTTCCGTCGCCAGGCGGTGCTGGTCCATGTAGCGCTGCTGCTCATTGAGGCTGCGCACGTCGCTGTAGGCAATCGACAGGGTCTGACGCACGTCGCGGCAGGTCTTCTCCTGCAGATCGCGCGCCTGCTCGCTCTGGTCCACCGACTGGCGCTCGCGCGCCCGGTCGGAGCCGCCGCTAAACAGGTTGAAGTTCAGTCGCAGTTCGATGCCATTGACCCGCGTGTTGCCAAGAATGCCGCCGGTGTTGTTATCGGCACTTTTGTAGGCGCGAAGATCCACGCGCGGCATGTAGGCCGATTGGCGCGTTTCGATGGCCGCCTTGTAGGCGCGCGCATTCTCCACCGCCGCATTGAGCGTCGGGCTGCCCTGCAAACCGTCGCGCATCAGCACCTCGACCGAGGCCGGCATGCTGCCGAGCTTGAACGGGTCGGGCAGCGAGGGCAGGCTGGCTGGCGGCTTCTCGCCGACGATACGCAGGTAGCGCGCGCTGACATCGTGCAGATTGGTCAGTTCGGTCAGCAGGTTCGACTCGGCCAGCGCCAGCCGGCCATTGGCCTGCTCGACGTCGACACCGCGGCCGACACCGCCTTTGGCGCGCTCTTCCACGTGCGCCACGGTTTGCTGGTGCTCGACAAAGTTCTGCGTCGCAGCGTCCACCAGTTCACGGTAGCGCAGCACATCGGCATAGGCACGCACGGCCTCGAATGCGGCCGTCTCGGAGGCTTCGCTGAGTTCGTAGTAGCGCGTCAGCTTGGCGTAGCCCAGGCGCTTGACCTCTCTGGCCGTCAGCAGGCCATCGAACAGCATCTGGTTGAGCGTGAGCTGCGAGGTGTTGAAGTTGTAGGAGCCGTAGCTGCCGGTGGGCGCCAGCGGCGAGTCGCGGCTCTCGCGCCCGCTGGCCACGCTGAGGTCGACCTTCGGCAGGTAAGCCCCGCGCGCCACCTCGCGCTCGTTGATGGCGGCCTTGAAGCCGTTCCAGCGCGCCTGGACCTCGGGGTTGCTCACCACCGCCTTGCGCGCGGCCTCGACCAAGGGCGCGGGCAGGCTCTGCGCCTGGGCACCCCAACTGGCCAATACTGCGGCCATGAGTAACGGGAAACTCTTGGTTGTTAGACGCTTCATCCTGAAAACCTACATAATGTGTGACACCTAACTTTACACTGAACTCGACAATTTGAATACCCATGCTGGCTTGATAGTTATCAATAGGGGTAGGAAATGCTCTGCCGGTGTTTCGAAAGTGGCTTCCTGACCATGTGGAAAACCTTGGGCGATCGTCTCGCTGCTTCCGCGCGCACGCTCTGGACCGGCGCCTGGGCGCTGCTGCTTGGCCTGTTGCTGGCGTTCGCCGCCTCGCTGGCGGCCACCGACTTCGACAAGATGCTGGGCCTCGCGTCACAACGCTACGGCGCCGGTGCCGCCCAGACCGTGGCCGCCTGGCGACAGCTGATCGAGGAGACACGCGCCCTGCCCGACAACGACAAGCTCAACAAGGTCAACACCTTCTTCAACCGCCGCGTCCTGTACAAGACGGACATGGAGGTCTACAACCAGGAAGACTACTGGGCCACGCCCCTCGAGTTCATGGGGCGCGGCGCCGGCGACTGCGAAGACTTCGCGATTGCCAAGTACATGACGCTGCAAATTCTGGGCATCGGCAACGAGCATCTGCGCCTGGTCTATGTGCGCTACAAGGTCGGCTCCACCGCGCCGATCGCCCACATGGTCTTGGGTTACTACCCGCAAGTGACCGAGGAGCCCCTGATTCTTGACAACATGATCAGCAGCGTGCGCCCGGCCTCGATGCGCTCCGACCTGGCGCCGGTCTTCAGTTTCAACAGCGACGGCCTGTGGGTCGGTGGCGCCACCGCCTCTACCGCCGACCCCACCACCCGGTTGTCGCGCTGGCGCGACGTTCTCGTGCGCATGCGCGAAGAAGGCCTCTGAGCCAGCCCCGAATCCCACTTGCCCTTTTTCACCGAGCGAGCCCACCATGTCACTCATCAAACAACTCTGGATCGCCATCGCGCTGGTCATGACCATCGCCTTTGGCGGCAGCATGATCGTCAGCGTGCTGTCGGCGCGCCATTACCTGGAGCAGCAGTTGCAGGTGAAGAACATCGACAACGCCACCGCGCTCGCGCTCTCGCTCACGCAGTTGCCCAAGGACGAGGTCACGGTCGAGCTGCAGGTGGCGGCCCAGTTCGATGCCGGCCACTATCGCTTCATCCGCATCACCTCGCCGACCGGCAAGACGCTGGTGGAGCGCGTCGCCACCGAGGCGCTCTTGGGCGCACCGGCGTGGTTCGTCAAGCTGATTCCGATCCACACCACGCCCGGCCAGGCGCTGGTGCAGGACAACTGGATCCAGTACGGCACGCTGACGCTGGCCAGCCAGGAGATCTATGCCTACAAGAGCCTGTGGGACGGCACGATCGAACTGCTGATGTGGTTTGTGATTGGCGCGGCCGTCACCGGCGTTGCCGGCACCCTGCTGATGCGCATCATCACCCGACCGCTGGGCGAGGTGGTGGGCCAGGCGCAGGCCATCGCCGAGCGCCGCTTCCTGACCATCGCGGAACCGCGCACGCCTGAGCTCCGGAGCGTGGCGCACGCCATGAACGAGATGGTGGGCCGGCTCAAGACCATGTTCAACGAAGAGGCGGCGCGCCTTGAGACCCTGCGCCAGAAGGTCAATCGCGACGCCGTCACCGGCCTGTCAACGCGCGAGTACTTCCTGTCGCACCTGCGCGAAGCGCTGCAGGGCGACCAGTTCGGCTCCAGCGGCACCCTGGTCATGGTGCGCCTGCCAGACCTCAATGAACTCAACACCCGGCTCGGCCGCCAGCTGGCTGACGCGCTGCTCAAGGACATCGGCACCGAGCTCTACAACGCCGGCAGCGGCCACATCGGCCAGCGCGCCGGACGCGTCAAGGGCGCCGAGTTCGCCATCGTCTGCCCGACCTTTGCCAGCGCCGCCGAGGCCGCACGCGACATTCACGATCGCCTGATGCAGAACGTGCTACCCAAATGGAGCGACAAGGTGCCCGAACTATTCCAGCTCAGCGCCGTGCGCTACCGCCGCGATCAGAACATGGGCGAGCTGTTGTCGCGCTCCGACGAAACCCTGGCGCGTGCCGCCGCCATCGGGCCCAACAGCTGGCAGGCGGTCGAGGACGACAACGCCAAGGCCGCACTGCCGGCCGAACAGTGGCGCACCCTGCTGACCGAAGCCGTCAGCGGCGGCCATCTGGCCCTGAGCTTCTTCCCGGTCATGTCGGGCGACGGCGCCAGCGCGCTGCACCGCGAGGGCGTGCTGCGCTTGCAGGTCGACAGCCAGGGCACGCTGATGTCGGCCGGCGACTTCATGCCGATGGCGGCCCAGCTCAACCTGACCGCACCGATCGACCTCGGCGTCGTCAAGCTCGCGATCGAGCACCTGCGCACCAGCACCGGCGACATCGCCGTCAACCTGTCGGCCGAAACCATTTCCGACTCCCATTTCCGCCACGAGCTCACGCAACTGCTCAAAACCTACCCCGAGGTCTGCAAGCGCCTGCTGTTCGAGGTGCCCGAGTATGGCGTGTTCCGCCAGTTCGACGCCTTCCGCGAGCTCGCCCGCGAGCTCAAGCAACTCGGCTGCCGCGTCGGCGTCGAGTACTTTGGCCAGCGCTTTGCCGACAGCGACAAGCTCGCCGACCTCGGCCTGGACTACATCAAGGTGCACCCGAGCTACGTGCGCGGCATCGCCACCAATGAGGGTAATCAGGAATTCCTGCGCGGCCTGTGCAAGGTGGCGCACGCCATCGGCATCACCGTCGTGGCGCTGGGCGTGGAGAACAAGTCCGACCTGCCGCTGCTGGCCTCGCTCGGCTTCGACGGGGCGACCGGACCGGGCATCAAGTGACCAGAGCGGGCAAGCCAGCGGCTGCGCGATGGGCAGCCGCCCTGCTCTGGCTCGGCCTCATGCGGGCCGGTGTTGCGCTGGCCCAGGCCGCTGCCTACGCACCCACACCCGCCGCCACGCTACAAGCCGAGGCGCCGGCGCCACGCCAGTTGCTGCTGCTGGCCAGCGCGCTGGAGGCGGCCACCGACACCGCGGACGGCGCCTGGCAGGCCGCGGTCATGTATTGCCAGGCCGCGCGCTGGGGCAGCACCGAGGGGCAATACCGTCTTGGCATGCTCTACGCGTTTGGCCAGGGCGTGCCCGAAAGCCGGGCCTTTGCCGCCGCCCTGTTTTCGCTGGCCGCCTCGCAGGGGCACGCCCAGGCCGGCCTGATGCTCGAGAGCATCGAACTGACATCGGTCGAACTGCCTGCCTGCGTCAACCGCGAGCAGGCGCCCGAGAGGGCCCCCCCGCGCGCCTTGCCGGCGGAAGCCGGCAGCCCGGCGCTCGACAAATACCTTCTGGCCTTGCCGGCGCACAAGCGCTGGCTGATTCCGCTCACCAACACCCTGAGCCCCTGGTACGCGCTGGACCCCAAGCTGGTGCTCGCCATCATCGCCGTGGAGTCCAACTTCAACACCAAGGCGCTCTCGGCCAAGGCCGCGGTCGGACTGATGCAGCTGATTCCCGACACCGCCGAGCGCTTCAACGTGCGCAACGCTTTTGATGCCACGCAGAACCTGCGCGGCGGCATGCGCTACCTGCGCTGGCTGCTGTCTTACTACCGCGGCAACATCCGCTACGCCGTGGCCGCCTACAACGCCGGCGAAGGCCGGGTCGACCGTTATCAGGGCGTGCCGCCCTACCCCGAAACCCGCGCCTACGTGCAGCGCGTCATCGGCCTGTACGGTGGCCTGCGCCATGCTTTTGATGAGAACCTGACGGTGGCGTCGCCTTGGCTGGCGGCGGGGGGGCGCTGAGGCAGGGGCCGAACTTGCCCGGTCACCTGCCTTCAAGTCACGTGGGTCCAGATGTAATCAGTTTTTGGCCAGTACCCAACAAACCCTGCGGTCAGGCGACCAACTGCTTCCCCATGTACAAACGTTTCTTGAAATCAATGTGGGAGAACATCTCATACTCAGCGAGTGATCTTGCCGACCCCAACCCATATTTGTCAATTTCAACTGCACTTGCCTGGGGAAGATTATCCTTTGTCCCGCATAACCAGAGCACGCGGGCGCGCGACTGTGCGCTCAACTCTGCTTGCATCGCCAAGTCTTTCCAAATGCGAGGCCTGTCCGGGTTCAGTCCGTAATTGTGGTATCCGATAACCCTATTTGGTGCATAGATATCATATCCATGCGTCCATAGCCTGACCCCCATCGTAATCTCTTCGCCCGTGAAGAAAATGTATTCGTCGGATGGAACCTCGCTTATCACCGAACTTGGACCAAACAACATTCCGGCCGAGACAAATGCCGACTGCACAAGCGGTTGGTCCGGCAAGAGCGGGAACATGCCGGAATTTTGCAACATCACGCCATCGGTATCAAAGGCCTTGGGCTTGATGGTCACGTAACGATCATCGTGAAGACTGGCAGGCGGTGTGAATGGCAGAGGATACGTTGAGATGACCGCCTTCGGACTTGGGCATCGGGCAATCATTGCAAGCAATGTTTCGTCCCACCCCTTGGCGAAGCGCATATGGCTATCTACCTGGAAAAAATAATCCTCGCCCCGCCATAGCGCCTGCACTTTGGACCTGGCCCAACTGGATCCCTTGGCATTCTTGGCGTCGATGGTTTCGACACGCAAATTCGGCCGAGGTCGAATCAGACAATCCTGGTCCAGCGTTGAGTCCATCTGAAGGTACACACCCACAAAAACTCGAGATGGATCTGCCGCCTGGGCAAACAGATCATCTACGGTGTTTTGCAGGTCAGCATCACGATAACTGACCACCGATACAAATATGCCACCCATAACGCAAATACTACATCATGGGATCTTCGGTCAAGCAGTTCCTTCGCCCGATGATTTTAGGGATTCCATCAATCTCGATACGCCATCTGAGTCGTGATATCCCTGCAGGGTAATCTCCTGCACTTCTTTCCCATTCTTGTCGAGGATATGAATATGGGTGTCTTTACCATCGATTTCTGCGCTTATTGAGTGGTTGCTCTTATCCGTCAGAATATCACCGATATTCAACTTGTCCCCAACAGCGAAGTCGGTAATCACATCGTGTGCCGCCTTGCCCGCAGTGCCCAGATCCGCCAACTCCCATCTGAAGGTGTCTGCGCCCAATCCCCCGGTCAACACGTCATTGCCTGCGCCGCCTTGCAGATGATCACTATTTGATTCGCCGGTAAGGTGATCGTCCTTATTTCCACCGATCATGTCATTCGAGTAACCACGCTTCCCTTGAAGGTCCTGTGCATTCTCTGCGTTATTGTTATGCAGTGAATTCCCCGGAGCATCCTGGTCACCGTTACCCCATCCATTGTTATTGTGATCCGAGGGTGCGTCAGTCGGATGTTCGGTAGGTGCGTCTGTCGAGTGCTCCGCGGGACGTTCCGTAGGCGCGTCTGTCGAATGCTCCGTGGGGCGTTCGGTAGGTGCGTCTGTCGAGTGCTCCGCGGGACGTTCGGTAGGTGCGTCTGTCGAATGCTCCGTGGGGCGTTCGGTAGGTGCGTCTGTCGAGTGCTCCGCGGGACGTTCCGTAGGCGCGTCTGTCGAATGCTCCGTGGGGCGTTCGGTAGGTGCGTCTGTCGAATGCTCCGTGGGGCGTTCGGTAGGTGCGTCGACGAGGTTGTAACCAATGTCATCCTTGTCCAAACGGATGCCGCCGTAACTCGGATCTTTCAGTTCAATCTTGACCGACTCAATACTCTCAACAAGGCTATCCGTCAGCGCGTGAATCGTCACCTTGAATCCCAGACCAGTCAGGTTGACGTTGCTCTCCAGGGCCGTCATCTTGACGACAACATAGTCCGATCCTTGCTCAAATATCGTGGCGCTCAGCTTGCTGCTTCCTTCGACACTCAGCGTGAAGTCGGTTCCGAGCGTTGCTTGGCCATCCACAATCGACAGTTTGATCGTTTCCGATGCACCGAGCGCCAGTTTGGCGGCACCTGCGCCCCCTAGCGACACATTGAATGAATCACTTTCGCCTTCCTTAACCGAAAAGGTGGAATACTGATCACCGGCTGCCTTGGTCTCATCAATCTGCCACTTA
>CAIMBE010000294.1 GCA_903839085.1 uncultured beta proteobacterium
GCGCGACAGGACCATGACATCCGAGGCCGGCAGGGCGCTGGCCGCCAGATGCCGTGAAATCCACGCGGCGGCCTGACGCGCCTCCTGCGTGCGCAGGGTCTCCTCGGCCTGCTCCCGCGCGCTGTGCAGGCTGTCGCGCCAAGGCTCGCCGGCATCGGTCGCCGCAGCCGGGACGTCGACCCTGGGCGCCGGTCTGGGAACGACCGGCAATCTGCCAACCATGCCGGGCACGACAGAGCCGGTGCTGTGCTCGCGGTAGGCTGGATAGGCGTCGACCCGAACCGCCTCTGCCATCACCGAATTCACAGTTTGAATCACCTCGGGCGCATTGCGCCGGGTGTGATCGCAACTGAGCAGATCACCTCCCAGGCCATCGCGCACAAACGCCTGCGCCGCGATGAACACCTGCGGCTCGGCGCGGCGAAAGCGGTAGATGCTTTGTTTGGGATCGCCCACGATAAACACACTCGGCGGCGTGCCGCCGGCGCCGGCGTAGCCACTGAGCCAGCAGCGCAGCGCCTGCCACTGCAACGGGTTGGTGTCCTGAAACTCGTCGATCAGCAGGTGCCTGATGCGTGCGTCCAGCCGCTCCTGGACCCAGCCTGAGAGCACCGGGTCACCCAGCAACACCAGGGCGGCGCGCTCGACATCGTTCATGTCGACCCAGCCACGCTCGCGCTTGAGCGCCGCGTACTCGTGCAGCAGCAGACGCGCCAGTCGCGCCATGCGCTGCTGGTGCAACCAGGCCTTGTGCTGCACCCGGGCGGCCAGCACGCGCAGCACCAGTTCCTGGGCCTCGCGCACACGCGCCAGGCCGACAATTTTCTCGCTGAACTTGCGCGGTGCCCCCTTGTCGGTCAGCAAGGCGTCAAAAACGGCCAGCGCGTCCTGCTTGTCGAGCGCGATCGCGAGTTCGACGCCCTTGGCAGCGAAGGACCGGGCGTCGGCAGCGCCCAGCGCCCTGGCGGCATCAAGCAGGATCTGCCAGCGTGGCGACGAAGGCTGCACAAACTCCTCGGGCGTCTGCAGGTCGGCGAACTCGGGATACTGCAGAGCAAAGGGCTGCACCGACTGATCGACCACGCCGTGCGCGTCAGCCAGCGCAAACTCGGTGCGCTTGTCGAGCGCGGCCTGCAACGCTCGTTCAGTCTGCGCACGGCCATGCTCGAACACAACCGCCTCAAAATCAGCGCGGCCCTGGGCATCGCCGAGCAGCGTGGCATGGAAACGGCGCCACACCAGCGCGCTTGCCTGCGCGTCATCCTCCAGCAGCTCGTAGCTTGCGGGCAGCTCGAGCTGCTCAAGCAGCGCCAGCGGCGCGCTGCGCAGCAAGGCGGCAAACCAGCTGTGAAAAGTGCGAACCTGGACCTGACGGCCGCCGGCGAGTATCTTTTGATAAAGATTCGACAGCAGCTGCGCCTGCATCTGCGCCGCGCCATCGCCTTGGCCAAACTGAACACCGCGAACCCGCAGTTCGGTGATCAGGGTCTCGGGACTGGCCGCGGCAAACGCGGCCAGCCATTCATGCAGCCGCTGGCGCATCTCGGCGGCGGCCCGTCTGGTGAAGGTAATGGCCAGAATCTCATGCGCATCGCCGCCATTGAGCAGGGCGCGCACCATGCGTGACACCAGCATCCAGGTCTTGCCCGCACCAGCGCAGGCCTCCACCGCAACGCTGCGCCGCGGATCGCAGGCCACGGCGTAGAAACGCTCGGCGCTGACGCTCTGGCCATTGATCTCGTA
>CAIMBE010000295.1 GCA_903839085.1 uncultured beta proteobacterium
CCTCTTGCCGCCGGGGCGCAGCAACGCGTTTGACTACCGCATGGACCCGGTGCCGGCCGTCGGCCAGCACAGCGAGGCGATTCTGCATGAACTCGGGCACGACGCGGCCGCCATTGCCAACTTGCGGGCGGCAGGTGCGATTTGATGGTTGACGTCAGTCGCCGCGACTGTCGCGTCGCTTTGCCCCTCGCGGCGGCGGCCCGGGTCGTCATTGCGAACATAGTGAAGCAATCCACGGACCCTGATGCAGTGGATTGCCACGCTGCGCTCGCAATGACAGAAATGGTTCATGCAGGGTGAACATCGGAACAGAACCAAAGGGCACGATGAACTCTCCAACATCCCAACTTGCCGCATTTGCCGCCGGCTTGCGCTTCGAGGCCATTCCCGACGCGGTGGTGCGCCGTGCGGAGGACCTGCTGGTCGACTGGTTCGCCTGCGCAGTTGCCGGCCACGGCGCGCGCCCGGTTGGGAGCATCGCGCGCTTTGCCCTGGCGATGGGGCCGCAGCAGGGCGCCAGCGAGATCATCGCAAGCAGGGCCACCAGCAGCCCGTATTTGGCCGCCATGGCCAACGCCGCGGCCTCGCACATGGTGGAGCAGGACGATGTGCACAACGGTTCGGTGTTTCACCCGGCAACAGTGGTCTTTCCGGCTGCGCTGGCGGTGGCGCAGGCGCTTGGCGCGAGCGGCGCGCAGTTGCTCACGGCCTCGGTTGCCGGCTATGAGGTGGGCATCCGCGTCGGCGAGTTTCTCGGTCGTTCGCATTACAAGGTGTTTCATACGACCGGAACCGCCGGCACGCTGGCCGCTGCGGCTGCGGTCGGCAATCTGCTCGGGCTCGGCGCCGCGCGCATGCAGCACGCCTTTGGCTCGGCCGGCACGCAGGCGGCCGGTCTTTGGGAGTTTCTGCGCACTGGCGCCGACAGCAAGCAGTTGCACACCGCCCATGCGGCGGCTGCGGGCCTGATGGCGGCCTACCTGGCACAGGACGGCTTTACCGGCGCAGCGCAGATTCTTGAGGGTCCGCAGGGCATGGCCGCCGGCATGTCCAGCGATGCCGATCCGGCCAGGCTGATCGACGGCCTTGGCTCACGCTGGGCTACCGCCGAGACCTCTTTCAAATACCACGCCTGCTGCCGGCACACGCATCCGGCGGCCGATGCGCTGCTGCAGGTGATGCTGGCGCACAATCTGAGGCCCGAACAACTGAGCCGGGTCGTTGCCCATGCGCATCAGGGCGCGATCGATGTGCTCGGGCCGGTCGTCAAACCGGTGACCGTGCACCAGAGCAAGTTCTCGATGGGCACCGTGCTGGCGCTGGTGGCACGCTTCGGCCAGGCGGGTCTGGCTGAGTTCGACCGGCATTTTCCTGATGACGCGACGCTGGCGCTGCGCGATCGGGTCGAGATGGTGCTCGACGCCGAGGTCGAGGCAGCGTACCCGCGGCGCTGGATCGGCAAGGTCACGGTCTATACCGCCGACGGCCGCGTGCTCTCGGGCCGCGTGGATGAGCCCAAGGGTGACCCGGGCAATACATTGAGCCGTGATGAAATATCGGCCAAGGCGCTGCGACTGGCGGCTTTCAGTGGTGGCGCGGGGGCCGAGGAGATGCGTGCCGCCGTCGATGCGCTTTGGGGTATCGCCGACTGGCCGCGTGTCCGCGTGCTGATGGAGCAAAAAACATGACTTGCGATCGAAATCCGCTGGCGCTCGCGCGCTCGTTCCTGTTTGTGCCGGCCACACGGCCCGACCGTTTTGCGAAGGCGCTGGCGTCGGGCGCGCACGCCATCATCGTCGACCTCGAGGATGCGGTGGCGCCGCACGACAAGGGCAGCGCGCGCGACCATCTGGCCAACGCCTTTGGTGGTTTCGACCCCGCAGACCGCGCCCGCGTGGTGGTGCGCATCAACGCGAGTGGCACGCGCTGGATCGCCGATGACCTCAGACTGATGCAGGCGCTGGTGGCGCAGGGGCTGCGCGGGGTGATGCTTCCCAAGGCGGAGTCGGCTGCGGCACTGCTGGCGCTGCAGCAGAGTCTGGGTGCGCCCTGCGGCCTGCTCCCGCTGGTCGAGTCGCTGGCCGGGCTGGACGCGGCCGATGCGCTGGCGGCAGCACCCCGGGTGCTGCGACTGGCGTTTGGCAACCTTGATTTTCAGGCCGATCTGGGGCTGGCCTGCGACCCGGACGAAGCCGAGTTGCTGCCGGTGCGTCTGGCGCTGGTGATGGCGGCGCGCCGTGCCGGCCTGGCCGCCCCAATCGACGGTGTCACCGTGAACACCCGGGACCCGGCCCGGTTGCAGCTTGACGCGGCGCGCAGCCGACGCGCCGGCTTTGGCGCCAAGCTGTGCATCCATCCCGCGCAGGTGGCGATTGTCAACCTGGCCTTTGCCCCCAGCGCCGAGGAACTGCTGTGGGCGCAGCGTGTTCTGGCGGCGGTCGAGGCGGCTGGCGGCGGCGTCGTCAGCCTGGACGGCCGCATGGTGGACGGACCCGTGGTGCTGCTGGCACAGCGTACGCTGGCGCAGGACAGGCACGCGTCGTCGGCGCGGTAAACTGGCGGCAAGGGGGTGTATTTTTCATTGCACATTGCTGCAATCCTTGAGCGAGAAAGAGCGCATGAAACCGAACCTTACGAATTTGCTGGCGGCCGCTTGCGCCGCACTGTGCCTGGGTGCCTTGACGCCCGCCGCCGCCCAGAGCGGCTGGCCCGACAAGACGGTGACGCTGGTGGTGCCGTTTGCAGCCGGCGGGCCGACCGATCTGGTGGCCCGACTGATTGCCGTGCCGATGGGCAAAGCACTCGGCCAGACCGTCCTGGTGGAGAACACGGTCGGCGCCGGGGGCACGATTGCCGGTGCGCGCGTGGCGCGCGCTGCGCCCAACGGCTACACCCTGTTCCTGCATCACCTGGGGATGTCGACCGCGCCGGCCCTTTACAAGAAGCTGCCTTTCGACCCCTTGAAAGACTTCGAGTACGTCGGGCAGGTGGTCGATGTGCCCATGACCTTGCTGGCGCGCAAGGACTTTCCGGCCAACAACTTCAAGGAACTCGAGGCCTACGTCCGGGCCAACCAGAACAAGGTGTCGCTCGCCAATGCAGGACTGGGGGCGGTCTCGCATCTGTGCGGCCTGATGTTCACGAGCCAGATTGGCGTGGACATCACGACCGTTCCGTACAAGGGAACCGGCCCGGCGATGAATGACCTGCTCGGCGGTCAGGTCGATCTGCTGTGCGACCAGACCACGACCACCGTGCCCATGATCAAGGACGGCCGCGTCAAGGTTTACGGTGTCACCACGCTCAAGCGCCTGGCGGTCCTGCCCAATGTCCCGACGCTCGACGAACAGGGTTTGAAGGGGTTCGAAGTCAAGGTATGGCACGGCCTGTACGCGCCCAAGGGCACGCCGGCACCGGTGCTCGAAAAAATCAACGCCGCATTGCGCGTGGCTCTGCAGGACAGCATGGTCAAGCAGCGCATGGCGGACCTGAGTTCCGACATTGCCCCGATGGACAAGGTGACGCCGGCCGGCCTGAAGTCGCAATTGGAGTCGGAAATCGCCAAGTGGGGCCCGGTGATCCAGAAGGCAGGCATCTACGCCGAGTGAACGCGATCGGGCGAGCGGCTGATTGACACCTGCGCCGACCGGGTCCCGCTACAGCGGGTTGAGAAACTCGACCCGGCTGCCGCCCAGGTTCTTGGCCAGGTACATCGCGCTGTCGGCATTCCTGGACAATTCCATCACATCAGCGCCATGTTCCGGAAAAGTGGCAATGCCTGTGCTGCAGGAAATGCAAACCGTGCATCCGCCAGGAAAAGTGAACGGCTTCGCAATCGTGTCGCGAACCTTGTTGGCCACGAGCAGAGCATCGTCGTTGTCCTTGATCACGGGCAACAGGATGACGAACTCGTCGCCGCCGATGCGCCCGACGGTATCAGACTCCCGCATGCAGCCGAGCATTCTCGCAGCCACCTCCTTTAGCAGCAAATCGCCCGTTGCATGGCCCAGCGTGTCATTGATGCGCTTGAAGTCATCGAGATCGAGGAACATCAGCGCCAGGCGCGTCCTGTCACGTTTGGCGTGAATCAGTTCCTGCTGCAGGCGGTCGTAGAACAAGGCCCGGTTGGGCAGACCGGTCAGGGAGTCATGCTGTGCCATGTGGGTCATGCGCAGTTCGATCTCCTTTCGCTCGCTGATGTCGCGCATGATGGTGATGACGTGCGGCACGCCGCGTATCAATATTTGCTTGGCCGACAGCAGGCTGACGCGCTCGGTTCCGTCTTTCAGAATCAGGCTTGCTTCGAGGTTGTTGCAGACCCCTTTCGCCTTCACTTCGTCGAGATATTTCTGCCGTGCCGCCGGATCTGTCCAGTGCCCGATATTCACCGCCGGTCGACCTATCAGGTCTTCCCTCTCGACGCCTGCCAGTTGCGCAAAACGGTTGTTGGCATCGACCACAACGCCATCCACCCGGCGGCTGAGCAGCATGGCGTCCGGACTGGCTGTAAAAACAAGCTCCAGGCGCTCCTTGATTTCGCGAAGTTCCGAGGTCATCTCCTTGGCCGTCACGATTGCGCGCGCGCGTGCCGTCATAAGCACCCAGGCGAGCGTGGTCAACATCAGTGTAAAGGCGGCGCCAACGACCGCAATGAGGGTCGATCTGTCCTTGCCCGCCGAGAGGGCCGAATCGGCGCGAGAACGCACCGTGACAGCCCAGGTACGTCCGGCCAAAACAAGAAATTCCGTCAATTCCTCGGTCGAATCCGTGGCGGCATCCGCTGCCGGCGCAGACTCAAACAGCAAGGTCTCATCAGACAACTGCACGCCGTCATGAACTCTGACATCGCTGACCAAAGAATGCTGGCCGTAGAGACTGGCCATCAGTTCGCCGACGTGCAGCGATGCCATGACCCAGCCCTGCAGACCGGCACGGCGCTCGGCCAGGTTGCCAGGCTGTTGCATACCCTGATACCAGGGCAGAAACATCAGGATATCTGCCGCTCGCCCGTCGGCGGCGACAAGCGGCGACTTGAGTCTGCCGGTCATCGTCAAGTGCCCCGAGTCCCGGGCTGCGTCCATGACTGCGCGCAGCGCCGGATCAGCGTAGGGATCCGGATGTCCGGGCCGCGCGACGGGCCGGGCGACGCTGATTCTGTGCAGGCCGGCGAAATCAGCCCCAAGTTGCTGGGCCTCGACATAGGCCTGAAGGCCCTGGTCGGTGAACCGATCGGAGGTGGCGATAAATCCCTGAACACCGCGCAGCACTTGTTGGTAAGAAGCGACCTGCTGCTCAATGCTGCTGCTGACCCCTCGCAAGCTGAAATCCAGGCTTGCGCGATGGTCCAGAGTCGCGTTGTGGCGTTCGTGCTGCCATAGCCCGAAACTCGTCACTGCCGAGCCGGCAAAGACCAGCAGGGCGATCACATTGGGGCGCAGCCAAGGCACTTGAGGAGCCTTAGAAATTGACCATGGCGCTGGCGAGATCTGCTGAAAAATACTTCCCGAAGATCCGCAGCAAAGTGCCATCCTTGCGCATCTCGTCGACCACGGCCCGCCACTTGGCCTGCTCGGTTGCCGTCAGTGATCTCTTGGACATGATCAGGCCATGCGGCACTGGCGGATCATTGGCGTCAATGATCGTGGACAGGTCTCTGATTTGACTGCCTGCCACCTGGGAATAGTCGAAGGGCTCGATGATCATGCCCTGAATGCGGTTCATGGCCAGCAGTTCGTACAGCGGATCCAGGCCCGAGGCGTGGATGACGCGATTTTCCGCGGCAAGCCTGTCGACAAACTCGTTGGCGTTCTTGCTGTAGCGAAAACTGCGGATCACACCGATTTGAAAATGCGGATTCTTCTCAAAATCGGTCAATTGCCGGACGCCTGCATCCTTTCGGGCCAGCAGGTAATACTTGTTGGAAAAGTACCAGGCAAATCCGGCAAAGGTGTCGCGCTTCTCGTTGCTGATGCCGGACAAGCTGAAATCCAGGGCGCCTGACTCGATCAGCTGCCAAATTCTGGCGCGTGCCATCACATTGACAACAATCTTGCAGCCGCTGCGCTTGATCAATTCGTCTGCCACATCCTTGTCGATGCCGCTGCCGGTCTCGCTTGAGTAGAGGAGGCCATGCTCATGCAGGGCAAGTGAGAGCGGTCGAGCACAGTCGGGGCCGGTCAGCGCCAGCGCAGTCCCTGGCGAGAGCAGCACGAGAAACGCCACCCCCATTGCGCGAAAAAAATGAGACATAAACCCTCCCCTCAACTGCATATTCTTATTGATTCTCGCATTACACCCGGGTCGACAACGCCTCGAGGAAAGGAGGCAAACCCAAGCCGTTCTTGGCCGCCATCGGCGACCCGTCTGATCTCAGGCAGGTCGTCAACCTCGTTCGGTGGCCGGGGCGAATTTGCTGTATTTTCCCAGGAGGCCGACCAGCTTACCATAGATGCGGGGGTTGCCCGCAAGGCATTCCTGCTGCTCCAGAAAATCGGGTTCCCCCGTGAAATTGCCGACCAGACCGCCTGCCTCGGTGACCAGCAAGGAGCCAGCAGCGACGTCCCAGGGTTGCAGTCCGGTTTCGAAAAAGCCGTCTGTGAAACCGGCCGCCACATAGGCCAGATCGAGCGCCGCAGCACCGGGTCGGCGCAGACCGGCGGTGCGCTGCATGACGTCCCCCATCATTCGCAGGTAGGTGTTGAAATCGTCGGTGGGCCGGAATGGAAAGCCGGTCGAGATCAGGCACTCCTGCATCCGGATGCGCTTGGAGACCCGCAGGCGGCGGTCGTTCATGTAGGCGCCACGCCCCTTGGTCGCGGTAAACAGGTCGTTGCGGCTGGGGTCGTAAATGACGGCCTGCTCGACCTTTCCCTTGACCGCCAGCGCAATGCTGACGCAGTACACCGGCAGGCCATGGATGAAATTGGTCGTGCCGTCGAGCGGGTCGATGATCCAGACAAATTCGGAGTCCCTGGCGCCGTGCTCCCGACCCGATTCTTCGGCCCAGATGCCGTGACCCGGGTAGGCCGCGAGCAGGGTGTCGATGATGATCTTTTCCGCCGCATGGTCAACGTCGGTGACGAAATCATTGACCAGTTTTTGCGAAATTCTGACGGATTCGACATCCAGAGCGGCGCGGTTGATGATGGCACCGGCGGCGCGCGCGGCCTTGATGGCCACATTGATCATGGGATGCAGATTGGGGGACATATAAATTGATTATGCGGGACAGTGGCCGGGCTCTGTCACCAACTGATTTTGCTTGGATCCGCTGACGATGCTGGCGGCGACAATAGCTGCATTTTAACGGGCTACCATGCACACCCGATTTATCCTGATCAATACCAGCCACGCCGGCAACGTCGGAGCGGTTGCGCGCGCCATGAAAACCATGGGCTTTGATGATCTGGTGCTGGTCGCGCCGCGCTGGCCCAATGTGTTGAACCGGGAGGAGACGATCCAGCGCGCCAGCGGCGCGCTCGATGTGCTTCGCAGCGCGCGCATTGTGGCGACGCTCGACCAGGCGCTCGACGGAATCACCCACATGTGCGCGACGGCCATGACGGTGCGCGATTTTGGACCTCCCACGCTGGCGCCGCGCCAGCACTTGGAGGCGCTGTCGAAAGAGCGCAACCCGTTGCCGCAAGGCGTCGCCTTCCTGTTTGGCTCCGAGCGCTTTGGCATGCAAAACGAGGACGTTTATCGCTGCCATGTGGCCCTGAGCATTCCGAGCAATCCGCAATTCGGCTCCCTCAACCTGGCCGCGGCGGCGCAGGTGATTGCCTATGAGTGGCGGCTCGCCCTGGGCGCATATCCAGGCTCTGTTTGGCCCGAACCTCTGGACATGCCGCCGGACTCGGAAAACTCACCCGCAACGGGCGTGCCGGCTGACGGCGGCCAGGTCGCCGGCCTGTTGTCGCATTGGGAGCAGGCCCTGGTCAGCATCGGTTTCCTCGACCCGCTGGCGCCCCGCAAGCTGATGCCACGACTCAATCAGTTGCTCAACCGCGCCGCCCTGACCCAGAAAGAAATCGACATCCTGCGCGGCATTGCAAAAATGATCGATCGAAATGCCACCTTGCCGAACGCCCCTTCAGCTCGCGTGGCACCTTTAAAGGACTAGACTTGAACCATGTTTTCCCGCATAAGTTCTGATATCCAGTGCATCCTTGAACGCGACCCGGCGGCGCGCAGCCGCTGGGAGGTCATGACCTGTTACCCCGGCTTGCATGCCGTCTGGCTGCACCGGCCGGCGCATTGGTGCTGGCACCATGGGCTCAAATGGCTCGGCCGTTTTATTTCGCACCTCGCGCGCTTTTTCACCGGCATCGAGATCCACCCGGGTGCACGAATCGGAGAGGGCGTGTTTTTTGACCATGCGATGGGCGTGGTGGTCGGTGAGACCGCCGAGATTGGCGACGGCTGCACGATCTACCAGGGCGTCACGCTCGGTGGCACATCGCTCTACAAGGGCGCCAAACGGCACCCGACGCTGGGGCGCAATGTGGTGGTTGGCGCCGGTGCCCAGGTGCTGGGCGGTTTCACCGTGGGCGAGGGCGCCAGGGTGGGATCCAACGCGGTGGTCACCAAGCCGGTGCCGGCAGGCGCGACTGCGGTTGGCAACCCGGCCCGCATCATCCAGGCCGAGCAGGACGTCAAACGCGAGGAAGTGGCCTCCAAGATGGGTTTTTCAGCCTACGGCGTGACGCAGAACGACGATCCCCTGAGCCAGGCCATGCGGGGTCTGATCGACAATGCCGCCGCGCAGGAGCACCAGATTGCGATGCTGTGGCAGACCATCGACAGGTTGACCGCGCAGCGCCACGAGCCCGGTTGCGTGCCCGACGACGCGGCTCGCAGCGAGCACTTCGAGGCCGAGAAGCTCAATCTGCTGGTCGGCAAGTAGTTCGGACGACCGCCCGCGCGGTCAGGTCGTTGGCCGAAGCGCCGATTTGGGTCGGAAGGCCTTGCATACCTGGGCCTCGGTTTCGAGATAGGGGCCGCCGATCAGGTCGATGCAATAGGGTACGGCGGCAAAGATGCCGGCCACGACCGATTGGCCATCGGCACCGCGCAGTCCCTCGAGCGTTTCCTGAATTGATTTTGGCTGACCCGGCAGGTTGATGATCAGGGCCTGGTCGCGGATCACGGCCACCTGCCTGGACAGGATCGCGGTCGGTACGAAGCGCAGGCTGATCTGGCGCATTTGTTCGCCAAAGCCAGGCATTTCCTTGTGCGCCACCGCCAGCGTGGCTTCGGGCGTGACGTCGCGCCGCGCCGGGCCGGTACCGCCGGTAGTCAGCACCAGGGCACAACCGGCATCGACCAGTTCAATCAGGGTTGCGCTGATGAGTGCCTGCTCGTCCGCGATCAAGCGCGCCTCGAACTCGATGGGGTTCTTCAGCGCCCGCGTCAACCAGTCCCGCAGCGCCGGCAGGCCCTGGTCGGCATAGACACCGCTGGAAGCGCGGTCGCTGATGGAGACGATGCCGATTCTCACCGGATCGAAGACGGGAGTGCCGGCCTGGTTCATGGTGCTTGCCCTGTTTGCACGGTGTCAGAGAGCTGTTCGCGGACCAGCGAAAAAAGCTCCCGGTAGGCGCGGCCATGGCGTACGGCAGCGCCCGGTTTTTCTGGCACCGCGTCCTTGCGCGCCTGTCGGATCAGGGCTCGCAATTGCTGCGCGTCGGCGGCAGCGCACTTGCCGAGCCATTCACCGATGGCATCGTCCGATTGCAGCAGCCGTTCACGCCAGCCCTCGGCCAGGTGGAGCATGAGTTTCTCGTGCGCCGAACCGCTGTCCTGTTCGGACAGGGCAGCGCGCACGGTTTCCAGCACGGCGGGGTCGAGCTGGCGCATCAGCTTGCCAATGAACTGCATCTGGCGGCGCCTGCCTTCGAAGTTGGTGATGCGCCGGGCCTCGATCACGGCGTCCTTGAGCTTTTCGCTGAGATCGAGTCCTGCCATCAGGTCGGCGCGCAGCGTCAGAAGGTCTTCCCCGAGCTTCTGCAATTCGGTGCTTTCGCGCTTCAGGTCGGTCCGGCTCGGCTCGTCCGAGCCTTTGAGTTCGCGCTTGAGTTGCAGATCGCGCTCGCTGCCCTCGGCGACAAACTCGCCGCGCACGAAATAGCCTTTTTTCAGTTTACGTGACATAGCCAAGTATCATAGCCTCCGCCATGAAGAAAACCACCAAGACGCCACACGCCGCCGCCGACCGTTACGCCCCCGCCGTCGGCTTCGCCTACAGCCGGGCCTTCTTCGAGGAACTGGTCGACAGCGCGCTGGCCCATGCCAAGCGGATTGGGGCCAGCGACGCCGGCGCCGAGGCCTCCGAGGGTTGTGGTCTGAGTGTTTCTGTACGCAAGGGCGAGCTTGAAAATGTGGAGCGCAATCGCGACAAGTCACTGGGCGTGACGGTCTATCTGGGCCATCGCCGCGGCAATGCCAGCACCTCTGATTTTTCGCGCGCGGCGATTGAGCAAACGGTTCAGGCGGCCTATGACATCGCGCGCTTTACCGCCGAAGACCCGTTTGCCGCCTTGCCTGACGAGCAGGATATTGCGCCGCTGTCGGCGCAGCGCACGGACCTCGACCTGTTCTTCCCCTGGACTCTCGACAGTGAACAGGCTGCAACGCTGGCCCGGCGCGGTGAGGCCGCGGCGCTGCAGACCGACAAGCGCATCTGCAACAGCGAGGGCGCCAGCGTGTCGGCCCAGCAGTCGCATTTTTTCAGCGCCCACACCAGGGGCTTTCGGGGTGGCTACGCCAGTTCGCGCCATTCCCTGTCGGTGTCGCCGATTGCCGGGCGCGGCGAGGACATGCAGCGCGATGCCTGGTACAGCTCGATGCGGGACGCCAGCGAGCTGGCCGCGCCGGAGGCCGTCGGGCGTTACGCCGCCGAGCGCGCCCTGAGCCGGCTCAATTCGCGCAAGATCTCGACCCGACAGTGCGCGGTCCTGTTCGAGTCGCCGCTGGCGGCGGGTCTGCTGGGGAGTTTTGTGCAGGCCATCAGTGGCGGTTCGCTCTACCGAAAGAGCTCTTTCTTGCTGGACTCGCTTGGCAAGCAGGTGCTGGCGAAACACATCGATATCGCGGAGGACCCGTTTGTCAAGCGCGGCAAGGGCAGTTCGCCGTTCGATGACGAGGGCGTTCAGGTCAGGGCGCGCCAGGTGGTCGAGGCCGGTCGCGTGCAGGGCTATTTTCTGGGCAGCTACTCAGCGCGCAAACTCGGCATGAAGACGACCGGCAACGCCGGCGGTTCGCACAATCTGACCCTGAGCTCGCGCCTGACGCGAGCCGATGACGATCTGCAGGCGATGCTCGACAAGCTCGGCACCGGTTTGTTTGTGACCGAACTGATGGGCAGCGGAGTGAATTACGTCACCGGCGATTACTCGCGGGGTGCCAGTGGTTTCTGGGTTGAGAAGGGTCGCATTGCCTATCCGGTCCACGAGATCACGATCGCCGGCGGCATGAAAGCCATGCTCAAGGGCATTTTGGCAGTCGGGGCAGATACCTATAACTACGGCTCCAAGACCGTCGGCTCGATCCTGATCGACCGCATGAAGGTGGCCGGAAGCTGAAATACTGGCCCCCACGCTTGCCACTTCGTGTGCTGCGCTGCTCCCCCGAGGGGGCTGGCCTTGCTTGGGGCGGTCCGGCGCGGCGGCCTATCGGGCCAAGGCGGCCTTGACGGCGCCCGACACCTGGCCCATGTCGGCTTTGCCGGCCAGGCGCGTCTTTACCAGACCCATTACTTTTCCCATGTCGGCCGGTCCGACAGCACGGCCCAATTCGGTGCTCAGTTCGGCAACGATGGCCTGCACCGCGGCGTTCAATTCGTCGGCGCTCAGACGCTGCGGCAGGTAAACCTCCAGCACCTTGATCTCGGCCGCCTCCTTGTCCGCGAGGTCCATGCGATTGGCCGAGGTGAAGGCAGCGACCGAGTCCTTGCGCTGCTTGATCAGTTTGTCGACGATGGCCACCATCGCGCCGTCATCGAGCACCACGCGCTCATCGACTTCCTTTTGCTTGGCAGCGGCCAGCAACAGCCGGATGGCGCCCAGACGCTCGCTGTCCCTGGCGCGCATGGCGCTTTTCATGTCGTCGGTGATCTGTTCCTTGAGTGACATTGAGGGTGCTCCTTGTGAAATCGGTTTTGACATAAAAAAAGCCCGCCAGGGCAACCCGGTGAGCTTGTTCCTAGCCTTGATCAGCTGGGTGACAGGGATGTTGCGCCAGTCGCAACTGCGGTCTGTTCCAGAGGGCTCCAGGATCGTTGAGGACAGCGCGATGGCCCGTCCCGCAAAGCCTGTCTGGTTCAGTACATCTTCTTTGGCAACTGCATGGCGCGAATGCGCTTGTAATTGCGTTTGACGGCGGCTGCCTTCTTGCGCTTGCGCTCGGCGGTCGGCTTTTCGTAGAACTCGCGTGCACGCAAGTCGGTCAACAGACCCAGCTTTTCAATGGTGCGTTTAAAGCGGCGCAGCGCCACGTCAAAGGGTTCGTTCTCTTTTACACGGATGGTTGTCATTTACGTAAAGTGGTCCAGAAGGTGCAGATTTCAGCCAAAGGAAGATCGGGCATTTGACGGATGTTCTGCGTATATTCCCCGCTAAAAAAGTGATCAGGCAGCGAGGGTTTGCCAGCAAAGCGTTGGATTATAGCGTTGTTGGGGCGCGAGCGACCGGATCGGGGTGTCAATCCGCTGACGCAGCGGGTTGCAGCTTGCTCGCCAGGCCCTGGGCGCAGGCGTGGGCGCTGGCCCAGGACCACTGGAAGTTGTAACCGCCGAGCCAGCCCGTGACATCCACCACTTCACCGATGAAGTACAGCCCGGCTTGTCTGGATTCGAGGGTTTGCGAGGACAAATCACGGGTGTCGACGCCACCGGCGGTCACTTCGGCCTTGTTGTATCCCTCGCTGCCCGACGGGGTCAGTTCCCAGCGCGACAGGCTCTGCGCCAGGGCCGACAGCGCCTTGTCCGTCGCCTCATTCACCGGTCGCTGCCAAAGCTGGCCGGCATTGCTGTCCTGTCGGACCCAAAGGTCGGCCAGGCGCGACGGCAGGCGCTGGGCCAGTTCATTGGCGATCAACTTTCTGGAGACGGCCTTGGCCTCGCTCAGCGAGCGCAGCAGATCGACCTCGGGCGCCAGGTTGATGCGGATCGGCTGGCCCGCGCGCCAGTAGCTCGAGATCTGCAGAACGGCAGGCCCGCTGAGGCCCCGGTGGGTGAACAACAGGTCTTCCAGAAAAGTGATTCTGTCCCTGCGCTCGCCAACCGTGATCTGCACCGGCAGCGACAGGCCGGCCAGATCGGCGTAGGGCGCCCAGCTTTGGGCATCAAACGTCAGCGGCACCAAAGCCGGGCGCGGTTCGACCAGGCGCAGGCCAAACTGGCGCGCCGTGCGGTAACCGAAATCCGTTGCCCCGATCTTCGGGATCGACAGGCCGCCGGTGGCGATGACCACGGCACGGCACTGGACCGGGCCGCGATCAGAGTCGATTTCATAGCGGCCGGCGTCGGCCGAACCCGCCAGCGGTGCCCAGGCGATGTGTCCGACGCGGCAGGGCTGCCAGCGCGTCACCTGTCCCGCCGCGCACTCGGCCAGCAGCACCTGAATCACGTCGTCGGCGGAGCGGTCGCAAAACAGCTGGCCCTTGTGCTTTTCGTGAAACGGCACGCCATGGCGCTGCAGCAAATCAGTGAAATCGCGGGGTGTAAAACGCGACAGCGCGGAGCGGCAAAAGTTCGGGTTGTCGCCAAGAAAGTTGGCCACCGTGGTGTCCCGGTTGGTGAAATTGCAGCGGCCACCGCCCGAGATCCTGATCTTCTCGGCAACCCGCGCGCTGTGGTCCAGCAGCAGCACCTTCAGACCGTGCTGCCCGGCCAGGCCGGCGCAAAACAGGCCCGCCGCGCCGGCTCCGATGACCACCACGTCAAATGTGTGCATGAGGCCAGTTTAGACGCAGGGCGGCGGGTTCTGCTATCGTGCAGCGCCCTGCACAAAAACAATGAGTTGGAGACAAAGATGGTGAAAATGGCTCTGGGCGCGCTGCTCGCGTGCGTTCTGCTGCTGCTCAGCGGCTGCGGCAAAAGCGAGCGCGCCGTGGCGCTTGCTGGGGAGGCGAGCGCGACGACGCTGAAGTCGAACGAACACTTTGCGCAGGAGTTCAAGCTCGATGACCCGCAGGATTTCGAGGACGCCAGGCGCGGCTTCATCGCGCGGCCGACCGGGCAGATCCTGGCTGCCGATGGCAGCATTCAGATCGACTTCGATGCCTTCAACTTTGTCGATGGCAAGGCGCCGCCCACCGTCAACCCGAGCCTGTGGCGCCATGCGACCCTCAACGCACAGATCGGGCTGTTCAAGGTCAGCGACGGCATCTATCAGGTGCGCGGCTTCGACATTGCCAACATGACGCTGATCGATGGCAAAACCGGCTGGATCGTCGTTGACACCCTGACATGCCGCGAAACTGCCGCTGCCGCGCTGGCGTTCGCGCGCAAACACCTGGGCGACAAACAGGTGTCGGCGGTCGTCTTCACGCACAGCCACCTCGACCACTTTGGCGGCGCGCTCGGCGTGGTCTCGGCTCAGGAAGTGCTCGAGCGCAAGATTCCCGTGGTCGCATCCGAAGGCTTCATCGAAGAGGCCACGAGCGAGAACGTGATGGCCGGTCCGGCGATGTTCAGGCGCGCCTTCTACCAGTTCGGCAAGGAACTGGAGAAGTCGCCCAAGGGCATGGTCGACACCGGGCTGGGCAAGGCGGTGGCGGCCGGCAGCGTCGGCATCCTGCAGCCGACGCTGATCGTCAACCAGTCTTCGCAGGAGATCACGCTCGACGGCCTGCGCTTCGTTTTCCACAACGTGCCGGGCGCCGAGGCGCCGGCTGAACTGACGTTCACGATTCCCCAGAAGAAGGCTTATGGCGGTGCCGAGAATCTGGCGCAGACCATGCACAACCTGCTGCCAGTGCGCGGCGCCAAGGTGCGCGACGCGCTGCGCTGGGCCGGGTATATGCAGCAGGCGCTCGATCAACTCGGTGACACCGAGGTCTACTTCGGCCAGCACAACTGGCCGGTCTGGGGTCGGGCGCGGATCCAGGAGTTCATCACCAAGCACCGCGACGTCTACAAGTACACGCACGACCAGACCGTGCGCCTGATGAACGCCGGCTACACGCCGCGCGAGATCGCCGACAAGGTGAAACTGCCCAGGTCGCTGGCGTCGTATCCTGGCGCGCGCGGCTACTACGGCGATCTGCGCCACAACGTCAAGGCGGTCTACCAGCTCTATCTGGGCGCTTACGACGGCAATCCGGCGAACCTCGATCCGCTGCCGCCGCAGGAGTCGGCAAAGCGCTACTTGGAACTGCTCGGCGGCGCCGACAAGGCGGTCGCGGCGGCGCAGAGTGCGTTCGACAAGGGCGACTACCGCTGGGCCGCCGAACTGCTGAACCACGCGGTTTTTGGTCAGCCCGACCACAAGGGCGCAAAGGAACTTCTGGCGCGCACCTACGAGCAGATGGCCTACATGGCAGAGGCCGCAACCTGGCGCAACAGCTACCTGATGGCCGCCTCCGAACTGCGCAAGGGGCCGCCGACGAAGACGCTGGACCGCGCCGGCGTGGTCGACATGCTGGGTCAGACTCCGATCGAGCGTTTCCTCGAAGCGATGGCCGCCGGCCTGGACGGACCCGCTGCCGAGGGCAAGGACATCAAGGTCAACCTGGCGCTATCGGACACCCATGAGTCGTTCGTGCTGTGGATTGAGAACGCGGTGCTGCACTTCAGGAAGGCAGCGCCAGCGCCAGATGCCAGCGCCACACTGACGCTGACCAAGGCCATTTTCATCAAAGTGATGGCCGGCACCGCGAGCGTGAGGGACGCCTTGCTCAGTGACGAATTAAAAGTCAGCGGCAACCGGACCGACCTGGTGCGCTTCTTCACCCTGATCGACCAGGCTCCCGGCAACTTTGCCATTGTGACAAAGTAGAGCGGAGGCGGGCAGCCCAGGCACCGGGCTTGATACGGTTGCTAAGATCAAGCCTGTGTTGGCAAACGGAACGGCGGCTTTGACTATGGTTTTGTTGGCGATTGTGTTGGGAACCCTGACCGCCGGTATCGGCAGCGTCTGGCTCGCCGCGCTGCTGAGCTTTGGCGTGCTGGCGCGCTACACGCAGCACATGCTCAGCCTGGCCGCCGGTGCCCTGCTGGCCACCGCCTTCATGCATCTGCTGCCCGAGGCCTTCGAGGGCCAGACCGGCGCGCACAAGCTGTTCATGGCTTTGCTGGTAGGGCTGATTTTCTTCTTTCTGCTGGACAAGGCCGAGTTGTGGCATCACGGGCACGAACATCACCAGCACGCGGCCGATAAGGCGCATCTCGAAGGCCATGACAACGTGCCCGCTGGCGGCAACTGGGCCGTGCTAGCGGGTGACAGTGTGCATTGCTTTGGCGACGGTGTGCTGATAGCCTCCGCGTTTGTCGCAGACCTGCGCCTTGGTGTGATTGCGTCGCTCGCCGTGCTGGCGCACGAGGTGCCACACCATATGGGTGACCTGATGGTGCTGCGCTCTGGCGCCGGGAACAAGCGTGCAGCGTTCCTCAAGGTTTCGCTGGCAGGCGCGGTGACATCCTTGGGGGGGCTGGCAGGTTACTGGCTGGTGGATCAGTTGCAGGAATATCTGCCGTATTTTCTGGTGGTGGCCAGCAGCAGCTTTGTCTACGTGGCGCTGGCAGACCTGATCCCGCAATTGCAGAAGCGTCTGACGGCACGCGAGACGGTTGCTCAGATTGGCTGGTTGATGGCCGGAATTGCACTGGTTGCGCTGGTCAGCACGCTCGCCCATACACACTGATCACTGGATGGTGGACAAGCCCGAGGGCTCGCGGGGAAGCTGATTGTCTGTATACTTGGGAAAAAATCCCAAGAAAGTGTGGAACAATGCATCAAACCACAGAGAGCCACCCACTTCATTAAGCTTTACATAAGAAAGCTTGCCTACTATCGAATGGAGCCAAACAGACAGCCAATTGCGACTTTGAAGATGACCACAGCCACTCAAAAATTTCCTCCCCAGATCATGACCACGCGGGACCCCGAGTTCCCGGATTCGACAATCGTGGGTGCGCGCGGATCGTCTGTGGAGCAGTTGGACCAGGACCGTACCTTTACCAGTTCGATGCCCGTTGATGTCATTGTCTATCTGGCAATTGTCAGTTTGGTGCTGGCAGCGTGGCAATTTAGTCGGATGGAGTTTTTCAAAGCTGGCGATGACGTAGGTTACTGGATCGGGGTGGCGGGTGGCGTCATGATGCTGCTCCTGTTTAGCTACCCCTTGCGCAAGCATTTCAGCTTTTCCAGAAACTGGGGTCGTGTCAAATGGTGGTTCCTAGTGCATATGGTGCTGGGTGTTGGCGGTCCACTTCTCATTCTTTTGCACTCGACCTTCCGGGTCGGCTCGCTCAACGCCGCAGTGGCTCTCTATAGTATGTTGGCTGTGGCTGGCAGTGGGGTGATCGGCCGATTCATTTATGCGCGGGTTAATCGTGGACTGCACGGTGAGAAGGCTGAGCTGCGTGATTTGCAGACTCGCGCTGGATTGGAGGAGGCAGATGCCAGGTCCCGCCTGGCGTTTGCTCCGGAGGTCGAAGTCAAGCTGATTGCGTTTGAGCAGCGGGAACTCAAAGCGCGCGTCGGTTGGCTTACCTATACCCGCCAAGTGTTTTGGCTCCCGTTGCAGCAGTGGCTGACCTATCGCCGCTGTGTCTCCGAATTGGGACGCACTTTGGCGAGTTTGGCGGCGCAGAACGAATGGAGTCCGAAGGACCTCGCGAAGCGTGAAAAGCATGCGAAGGCGCTGGTCTGGCAGTATCTTCACGCTGTCACCCGTGTTGCACAGTTCACTGCTTATTCACGCCTGTTTTCTTTGTGGCATGTGGCGCATATTCCGTTTGTCTACCTGCTCGTGATCAGTGCGATCGTGCACGTGATTGCGGTTCACGCATATTGATGGGCAGTGCAAACTGATGCCATGGCTGATACCCACGGTGCTTAACCCTGCGCTGACGGCCGCCGCGGGTCGCTGCACCACTCGCTCCAACTGCCGGCATAGAGGGCAGTGCGCCCCAGGCCGGCCAGTTCCATGGTGATGATGTTGGGCACGGCGCTGACGTCGCTACCGCATTGGTGGACCAACGTGCTGGGGTCGCGCCGGTCCAGCAGCGATTCAAATTCCGCCTTCAACCGGGCTGCCGGCTTGAACCGGCCTGACGCGTCGAAGTTCAGGCTGAACCGGCGGTAAACGCGCCGGGTATGTGTCCGGCAACCGGGTTCGGCGGTTCTCAAAAACGGCAATCAAACACCATGCAAGGCGCACCGCCGTCTTGCAGGTCGCGGAGTTGTTGGGTGGAAATCAGGGTTGTATACATGGGATGTGCTTTCTTGCCGGAGGTCTTTGACAGCAGGCGGCTCAGTTTACTTCTGCCGGCGTGTCGGGCAGGATGCACGTTCGCAGCACGGTGGCGCTCAGACCGCTGGCTAATCCGACTGAGCCTACTTGTTGGCATCAACTTTGCCGAGCTTGCTATTACGGTATCATCCTCGTCCCAAGGACGACAATGGCTTAGACGGTTTGCGGTATGAAAAGAAATTTGACTATTTCCCTTTGGGCCTGTCTTTTGGCTATGCTGGTAGTTTTGGCCGGCTTCTTTTTGGTCAGATTTGGCCTTGTCACTAGAAAGAGCAGCAAAAGGATAACTCTGTTGGCATCGGTGCTGATGGCTGCGGGCGGGTTGTGGCTGACGGAAGATTCAAAAATTGCGTTGAAGCAGACTCTTCTGGATAGCGTTGCCTTTTTTGTTGTCCTCGGGTTGGCCTGTTTTTCCTTGTTTTGGGTCGGTGTTGTTGCTGGCTTGAAAATATTTGGCGACCGATATGAGCCAGAGTTCGGCGAGAGCTCGATTCTGTCGATGCAATATCTGGACAGCAACTTTCAGCTTTCTCATGATGACTCGGCTTGGGAGTTTCATCCTGCCGAAGTTTCGCGCCTGCAATCGTCCGTTGCATCGGATTTGGTCCGACCCAATGAAACGGCCGGCAGCCAGAAGAATGGCCACGAACAGTAGAGGCTGACTCTCCCTATGTTGAGCAGGGCGTGACGATGATTTGTGACAATTTGAACGTCGCAGTATAGTTCGCCGCCCCAATGTGACGTGTGCTGGGGTTCCTGGTTTTTAGGAAGTGCCGGCCCAATGGGCGATGAATTTGCCCGCCATGATTCAATGTTTGTCTACTTTTTGACACAAATTTGCCAACCTTTAGATCATGCAAATGCCAGTGTTCAATCCATAATCAATCGAAATACTCAACTTTACAAAACAAATACACTTGTATTCATGTTCGACAATTCCAGTACCAAAGAATGGAGCAGTGACGATGAAGAATGCGCTTGCCGGTCAGAGCGGCGCCCCTTTTCCTGATCTGCCAGTGCTTTCTGGCATGCGCGCATGACTCTCGACCAGCAAATGGCACCGCGTCAGTGCAGCGGTTTGCACTCGGCGGCGGGTGCCTTGCTAGCATGAAGAGCTTGAATCTGGTCAGGATCGTCGGGCGCAACTGTGCTGCCTGTCTGTTGTTTCTGATGTTTTGTGTCGGCAACGTTCAGGCACAGCAAACGGGTATCTTGTTCGACCATACGAGTACCGGATTTGAGTTGAGAGGACCGCATCAGACGGTGCGCTGTGAGACCTGTCATCTGAATGAAATATTTAAGGGAACTCCTAGGGAGTGTGCAATCTGCCACGCACAGAATAACCCTCGCAGCGCTTTGGCCAGATCGGTCAAGCACATCCC
>CAIMBE010000296.1 GCA_903839085.1 uncultured beta proteobacterium
ACCAGGGGGCCGATGACGGCGGCAAACGCGGCTCCTGAATTGATGCCGTAGACCGCAACGGCGACGGCGATGGCCAGTTCAAAATTGTTGCTGGCTGCAGTGAAGGAGAGGGTAGCGCACTTCTTGTAGCCGGCCCCGATTCTGTAGCTCATGAAGAAGGAAAGCACGAACATCACGACAAAGTAGATCAACAGCGGGATGGCGATGCGCACGACATCCATCGGGATCGTGATGATCAGTTTGCCCTTGAGGCTGAACATCACAACGATGGTGAAGAGCAGGGCCACCAGCGTGACGGGGCCGATCTTTGGGACGAAGCGCTCGTGATACCAGGCTCTGGAGACGAAGCGCAGCATGATGACGCGCGTCATCACCCCGGCCACGCAGGGGATGCCGAGGTAGATAAAAACGCTTTCGGCAATCTGACCAATCGAGATGTCCACCACCGAGCCCGTCAGTCCAAACAGCGGCGGCAGAATGGTCACGAACAGCCAGGCGTAAACACTGAAGAACAGAACCTGGAAGATCGAGTTGAAGGCGACCAGTCCGGCGGCGTATTCAGTCGAGCCGTCGGCAATCTCGTTCCAGACAATCACCATGGCAATGCACCGGGCCAGGCCAATCATGATCAGGCCAACCATGTACTCAGGCTTGTCCGGCAGGAAGATGATGGCCAGCGCAAACATCAGGATGGGGCCGACAACCCAGTTCTGAGCCAGCGAAAGTCCGAGTACTTTCTTGTCTCTGAACACATCCGGCAATTCTTCGTAACGTACCTTGGCGAAAGGCGGATACATCATCAGGATCAAGCCGAGCGCAATGGGAATATTGGTTGTGCCAACCTGGAACGAATTGATGAAGCCCTCGATTCCGGGCATGAAATAACCCAGACCAATGCCCAATGCCATCGCCGCGAAGATCCAGACGGTCAGGTAGCGGTCCAAAAACGAGAGTTTTCTGGTGACTTCGCTCATCTCATTCTCCTGAATTTTTTCGGTGCATCCGCCGACTGCGTGGCGCTCACATCACATGGCGCGTTCATGTGGCTCCGTCTTTGCCAGGCCGCGGATTGTGCGTTGAAGCAGGGCTCGGTCCAGCTTTTCCTGCGGCAAGCTGATCAGAATATCCAGACGCCTCTTGAGCGCATACAAGGTCTGGCGAAATGCTTCGAGCTTTTCTGTTTCCGCGCCGACAGCCGCAGACGGGTCGGCGTAACCCCAATGCGCGGTGGCGGGTTGACCGGGCCAGTACGGGCAAACCTCACCGGCAGCGTTGTCACAGACTGTGATCACGAGGTCCATCTGCGGTGCGTCGGGGCCGCCAAACTCATCCCAGGTCTTGCTGCGCAAGCCATCGGTGGCTATTCCTGCGCTTTTCAGCACCTGCAATCCGAGTGGATTAGGTTGCTGGTTTTCGCGTGGGCTGCTGCCGGCGGAATAGGCCTTGAAGCGGCCCTGGCCGATATGGTTGAGGATGGCCTCGGCAAGAATGCTTCGGGCCGAGTTGTGGGTGCACAAGAAAAGGACATTCAACGCTTTATCAGTCACTTCAGATTTCCTGTGCTTGGAGTTGGGCCGCAGGCTGGCAAATCTCGGCGCACAACTCAGGGCGCCCTGAACAGCATTCTTCGGTCAGGTAGGTAATCAGGTCATGCATCAGTGCCAGGTTCGCGCGATACCTTTGATAGCGCCCCTCCTGCGCTACCGAGACGAGCTGCGCACGGCTCAACGCTTTCAAGTGAAACGACAAATTGGTCGGCGGCACCTCCACCGCGCCGCCGATTTCTCCGGCCACCATCCCTGTCGGCCCGGCCTTGACCAGGAGTCGATAGATGTCCAGGCGCACGCCGGACGACAGTGATTCAAAGATTGTGGTGGCCGAAGATCTGTCCATGGTTCGACTATACAACAATTATCGAACTATCAGAATGATCCGAAATCCGGTGGCCTCACGCGCAGGCGTCCTCGATCCACGGCCTCGCCCTGGGCCGCCAGCAATTCGGCCACCACCCCGTCAACCGGCACGCTGAGCGGAACTTCCATCTTCATCGATTCGACGATCAGCAGGGTGTCGCCCTCGGCAACGCGCTTCACGTTCCCCGCATAATCAGGCTCCAAACCTCCAACAAGCTGATTCCCGTTGGTGACAGAACCACAGGTCTGTCCCGCAAGCCATGACATTTCAAAGCGAGCCCAATGAAAGCAATCCGTAGAAATCTCGCCGCGGGGCTGTTGGCCAGCGCGGCCCTCGTGAGTCACGCCCAGGAGGGGCAGCTCAATATCATCTGCTCGGTGCAGGCCGATTGGTGCAACCTGATCCAGACCACCTTCAGCCGGACCACAGGCATCAGGGTCAACCTGATCAACAAGAGCACCGGCGAAGCCCTCGCGCAAATTTCAGCCGAGCGCAACAACCCGAAGACGGACGTCTGGTTCGGGGGCACTGGCGACCCCCACCTGCAGGCGGCCGAGCAGGATCTGACGCAGGTCTACAAATCACCGGCCATGAGCCAGTTGCACCCCTGGGCCCTGCGCCAGGCCGATCAGGCGCAGTTCAAGACCGTCGGCATTTACCTCGGGCCGCTGGGCTTTGCCTACAACCCCGAGTTGCTGGCCAAGAAGAAACTGCCGGTGCCCCGGAGCTGGGCCGACCTGATCAAGCCTATCTACAAGGGCGAGCTGCAAATGGCCAACCCGGCGACCAGCGGCGGCGCCTATACCGCGGTGGCCACGATGGTGCAGTTGATGGGCGAAGAAAAAGCCTGGAACTACATGGCCCAGCTGCACAAAAACATCAGCGCCTATCCGCGCTCGGGCGAGGGCCCGATCAAGGCCGTGTCGCGCGGCGAGGCCAGCGTGGCGATCAGTTTCATTGCGCTCGGCCCCGGCGAAAAAGCGGCTGGTTTCGCCACTGAAACGCTGACCCCGGCCGAGGGCACCGGCGCCGAGATCGGCTCGATGTCGATCATCAAGGGCGCGCGCAACCTGGACAACGCCAAGCGTTTCTACGAGTGGGCGCTGACGCCGCAAGCGCAGCAGTTCGCCACCGCCGCGCGCGGCTTCCAGGTGCCCTCGCACAAGAAGGCACCGCCGGATGCGCGCATCCCCGACATCAGCAAGATCAAGCTGATCAACTACGACTACGCCAAGTACGGCTCCACCGCCGTGCGCCGCGCCCTGATCACCAAGTGGGAGCAGACGATCGCCACGCTGCCGCATTAGCCGCTTCAGGCGGCTTTGGCGATCGGCGCTGCCGCCCCCAGCAGGCTGGCGCGCTCGGTGGCGACCGCCTGCGCGGCCGCTTCCCGCACATGGCCATAGCCGCGGATTTTCTGCGGCAGGGCCGCCAGCGCCACCAGGGTGTCGAGTGAATGCGCCTGCGGTGACTTGAACAGCGCGTTGATCTCCTGTTCGTACTCGGCCAGCAGGCGCGCGTCGAGCCGACGCTCGGCATTGTTGCGAAACGGGTCGAGCCAGCTGCCGCGCAGGCCGCGCAGCGCGTTCATCAGCTTGAAGACCGTCAGCACCCAGGGACCGAGCTCGGTCTTTCTTAGCTTGCCGCTCACCTGATCGAGCCTGCCGAAGGGCCAGGCGCCGAGGTGAAAGTGCAGCGTGTAGTCACCG
>CAIMBE010000297.1 GCA_903839085.1 uncultured beta proteobacterium
CCTGACGATCCACTGATCTTTGTTGAAGTGGCCCTGCTGCATGAAATAGCTGCCGGCATCACGCCACTGCTCGACGAATCGGCTGCGGTGGAAGACTTGAACAAAGCCACAACCGCCATCTTCTACTCGATCAGCAACACGCAGGCCGGACTGCGCGGCGTCAGTTTCGGCGACTCGCTGATCAAACGCGTGGTGGAAACGCTCAAGCTCGAATTCCCCCGGCTGAAGACTTTTGCCACACTTTCTCCCATTCCGGGGTTTCGCAGCTGGTTGGGCAAGAACGCCGCTGCGATGCTGGATCAGCTCGAAGACAAGGCGCGTGCCGAACTGAGCACGGAGATGGGCCCTGAGGGCGTTACCGCAGCACAGCTATTGCTTGGCGCGGACCGGGCGCTGGAACTCGATGTCAAATCGCCGCTGCGACGCATGCTGTTGCGCTGCGCCGCCTACTACCTCAGCCGGGCACTGGTCGATGGCAAACCGGTCGACCCGGTAGCAAGGTTCCACTTGGGAAACGGCGCACGGATCGAGCGACTGAACTGGGCTGGAGACCCATCGTCCAAGGGAATGAAACAGTCCTGCGGGATGATGGTGAACTACCTGTACGACCTGAAACGGCTGGATCGCTACCGGGCCAATCTGTTGCAAGGGAAAGTCCCCGCTTCCGCTGGCATAGAAGAATTTCTAAAATAGGCCGACAAAAAGACTCGGCCATAACCCAGGAGACAAAAAATGACCTTATCCAGACGGAACTTCATTCAAGGCGCCGGCGCGGTTGCCGCGGCGGCGATGGCGCCAACAGCCTGGCCTCAGAGTGGCGCTGCGGGATTGAAAATCTCGCACCAGTTTCCGGGCGGCACTTTGACAGAAGGCGATTTCAGGGACCGCCTGTGCCGGCGCTTCGCCGTCGAGGTTGAGAAGAGAACAGCCGGCGCACTGAAGGCGTCGGTCTATCCCGGGTCTTCGTTGATGAAGACCAACGCCCAGTTTTCTGCTGTGCGCAAGGGCGCGCTGGACATGAGCCTGTTTCCACTTTCCTACGCTGGCGGGGAGGTGGCTGAGACCAACATCGGTTTGATGCCTGCGCTGGTACCCAGCTACGAGCAAGGCGCGCTCTGGAAGACTGCGGAGGTTGGCAAACTCTTGTCGAAGGTGCTTGACGAAAAGGGAGTCATCATTGTCAGCTGGGTCTGGCAGGCCGGCGGCGTTGCCAGTCGCGTGCGCCCGCTGCTGACACCGGACGATGCCAAGGGCCTCAAGGTGCGTGGTGGCAGTCGCGAGATGGACATGATGCTCAAGACTGCCGGTGCTTCAGTGATCACGCTGCCGTCCAACGAAATCTACGCCGCCATGCAGACCGGCGCCATGGACGCGGCCATGACATCAAGCACGAGTTTCATTTCCTTCAAACTCGAAGAGATTGCCAAGCATCTGACGACCGGGCGCAACAAGACCTATTGGTTCATGCTGGAGCCGCTGATCATTTCCAAGGAAGTGTTCCAGCGCTTGCCCAAGGCGCAACAGGACGTGGTGATGGCCGTTGGCGCGGAACTTGAGGTATTTGGTCAGGAAGCTGCACGCGCGGATGACAAGGCGGCCGCGGAGATTTATGCCAAGGCTGGGGCCAAGGTCTATGACATGGATGAAGCGACGCTCAAGAAGTGGCAGGTGATCGCCCGTGAAACAGCCTGGAAGGACTTCGCAGAAAAGAGCGAGTCGTGCGCCGCGCTGCTCAAAGCGGCGCAGAAACTGGCATGACACACGGTGTCGATGTCGGGTCCGCGGTGCTGGGCGTCGACCCTGATACACCGCGTCTGCTGCTGCCGCTGGCCATCGTGCTGATGCGGATCAACCGCTTGATGGTCACGGCAGGCATGTTCGCCTTGCTCATCGCTTCGGCGGTGCTGACCTACAGTGTGGTGTCACGCTACGTGATGAAGTCTTCCACCGACTGGCAGGATGAAGCGGCTGTCTTTTGCCTGGTCGGTGCAACCTTTCTTTGCAGTTCCTTTGTGCAGGCCTTGCGTGGACACGTTGGCATTGAGGCCATCGCCAGTTTGCTGCCGGGTTCGCTCAATCGCTTGCGCTTGTTGCTGGTGGACTTGATGTGTCTGCTGTTCTGCAGCTTCTTTGCCTGGAAGTCGTGGACCTTGTTTCATGAAGCCTGGGTGGAGCATCAAACCACGTCGTCGTCGTGGGCGCCGCCACTGTCCATCCCCTACGGTCTGATGGCCGC
>CAIMBE010000298.1 GCA_903839085.1 uncultured beta proteobacterium
CAGGCGCGCCGCCTCGCGCGCCGCCACCAGGCCTTCGTCGGTGGGAATGACCCAGACCTCGACCCGGCTTTGCGCGCTGTGGATGGCGAGCACCTGATTTGCGGTCGCCTGCGCGTTGAGCGCGGGGTCGAGCACCACGCCAAGCCAGGCCAGCGCCTGGCAGACCTGCGAGCGCAGGATGCTGTCGTGCTCGCCGATGCCGCCGCTGAAGCTCAGCACGTCGAGCCCGCCCAGACACGCCACCAGGGCACCCGATTCGCGCACGATCCGGTGCGTGAACTGGTCGATCGCCTGCTGCGCTGCAACGCTGCCGTCGGCGCGCAGCGTGCGCATGTCGGCCGAGATGCCGGACACGCCGAGCAGGCCGCTCTGTTTGTAGAGCAGGGTCTGCAGCCGGTCGTGGTCCCAGCCCTGCTGCAGCAGGTAGAGCAGCACGCCGGCGTCCAGCGCGCCGCAGCGGGTGCCCATCATCAGGCCGTCGAGCGCCGAAAAACCCATGGTCGTGGCGCAACTGCGCGTGTCGCGCGCCGCGCACAGGCTGGCCCCATTGCCGAGGTGGGCCATCAGGACACGGCCGCTGGCGAGGGCGCTGCGGTGCTGCAGCACGCCCATCACATACTGGTAGGACAGGCCGTGAAAGCCGTAGCGTCGCACGCCCTGCTCGGCCAGCCAGCGCGGCAGGGCAAAGCTGTAGTCGACCGCCGCCAGCGTGGCGTGGAAGGCGGTGTCAAAGCAGGCCACCTGCGGGAGCGCCGGAAAGGCCTTCTGAAAGGCGCGGATGCCCTGCAGGTTTTGCGGCTGGTGCAGTGGTGCGAGCGAACTGAGCCTGGATAACTTTTCGAGCACCTCGTCGGTGACGCGCACGCTGTCCGAAAAGTGCTCGCCGCCATGCACCACCCGGTGCGCGATGGCCTCGATCGGGGGCAGGGCCGGGTTGCCGGCCAGCAGCTCGCCCAGGCTGCGCAGCGCCTGCAGAAAATGGTCGTCCTCGGTGATGGGCAGGGGGCGGCTGTGCTGGCGCGCCTCGAAAGTCCAGTCCAGCAGCGGCGCGCCGCCCGGCTCCAGGCCCTGGATGCTGCCGCTGAGCACGCTGCCCTGCACGACGCCGCGCTGCAGCGGATGCAGCGAAAATTTCAGCGTCGAGGACCCCGCATTGACGGCAAGAATGGCCATGGCGCGCGCCCTACCAGTTCGGTCGCGCCTGATCGAGACGGGCGTTGTGGGCCGCCATCTGGGCCAGCAGGGCCGAAGCGACCCGGTTCATCGGGCCATCGGCACGGCTGGTCAGGGCGATCGGCACGCGCGCGCCGAGCACCAGGCCCGCGCCGCTGGCACCGGCCAGGTACTCGAGTTGCTTGGCCAGCATATTGCCCGACTCGAGGTCCGGCACGGCCAGAATGTCGGCGTCGCCGGCGACCGTGGACTTGATGTGCTTGATCTGCGCGGCGTGCGCCGAAATGGCATTGTCAAAAGCCAGCGGACCATCGAGCACACCGCCCTTGATCTGGCCGCGCTCGGCCATCTTGCACAGCGCGGCGGCGTCCAGCGTCGAAGGGATATTCGGGTTGACGGTTTCCACCGCCGACAGGATCGCGACCTTGGGCGTCTTGACGCCCATGACGCGGGCAAAGTCGATGGCGTTCTGGATGATGTCGACCTTTTCCGTCAGGGTCGGGTGAATGTTCAGGGCCGCATCGGTGATCAGCAGCGGCTTGCTGTAGAGAGGGATGTCAAAGCGAAAGACATGGGACATGCGCCGGCCCGAGCGCAGGGCGCGCTGACCCAGCACGGCGTGGACCAGCTCGTCGGTGTGCAGGCTGCCCTTCATCAGCACCGCGACATCCCCCGTGACCGCCAGTTCGGCGGCCCTTTCGGCGGCGGCGTGGCTGTGCGGGACCGAGATGATATCGATGCCCTTGAGGTCAATGCCGGCCTGCTCGGCCAGATGCCTGATGCGCGTCTCCGGACCGATCAGCACCGGCACGATCAGGCCGTAGTGGGCCGAGTCGATCGCGCCGCTCAGGGACCCGGCGTCGCAGGGGTGGACAACGGCACAGCGCACGGCCGGCAGGCCGGCGCCCATGGCCAGCAGTTCCTTGAAGCGCGCTTCCGGGTCGAAGAGCTGAATCTGTGGCGCGTGGACCTGCGCCAGGCGCACTTTTTCGGTCGGCGCCAACACCTTGGCGGTGCCGTGCAGCACGCGCTCACCCTTCTGGTTGAGCACCTGGCAATCGAGCTCGACGCTCTTCTTGCTGTCGTCCTTGCTGACCACCGTGGCCGTGACGGTCAGCGTGTCGCCGATCCGCACCGGCTTCGTGAAGTGCAGCACCTGGTCGAGGTAGATCGTGCCGGGACCGGGAAACTTGGTCCCGAGCAGCGCCGAGATCAGGGCGCCGCCCCACATGCCATGGGCAATGACGCCGTGAAACAGCGTGTCGTTGGCATATTCGGCATCGAGGTGAGCCGGGTTGGTGTCGCCCGAGACCGCGGCAAAAGCCTGGATGTCGGCCAGTGTCAGCGTGCGCAGCAGGCGTCCGCTTTGGCCGAGCTTGAGTTCATCGAAGGTGACGTTTTCGATCAGATCGGAATTGGAAGGCAGGTTCATAGTGTTTCGAGTATCTCAGGGAAAACCCTGATCTCCGGATTGGCCGTGATGGATTCTTTTGATGCGAATCAACGAATTGCTCAGGCCAGATCACGAAAACCGCGCAAGGGGCTCAGGGGCGGGAAATCCGCGACCCGCTTGCCCTTGCTCGCCAGCACCGCTTCCATGACATGTTTGTTGCTCCAGATGGCGCCCTGCAGCCAGCCCATCTGCCGCAGCGACTCGTCGACCGAGTGGTCACGCGCGTAGTGCACCGCCTGCTTGGTGCCCCAGATCGCCACCGGCGGTTTGGCCGCGATTTCGCTGGCGCATTGCATGGCGGCCTCCAGCATCGCCTGCGGTGTCTCGAACACCGCATTGACCAGGCCGCAGGACAATGCCCGCTCGGCGCCCATGCGCCGCCCGGTGTAGGCCAGTTCCTTCACCAGCGCCAGCGGGATCAGCTTGGGCAGGCGCTGCAGGGTGCCGACGTCAGCCACCATGCCGATGTTGATTTCCTGGATGCAGAAGAAGGCGTCGGCGCTCGCGTAGCGAAGGCAGCAGGCGGTCACCATGTCGACGGCGCCGCCGATGCATCCGCCCTGGATGGCGGCGAGCACCGGTATGCGCAGGGTCTCGAGTTTGGTGAAGGTCGCCTGCATGTCGCCGAGCAGGTCAAACATGGCGGCGCGGCCCTCCGGGCTCTGGTCGTCCATCGTGATGGCGCCGGCAAAGGTCTCCAGCGCCATGCCGGCACTGAAATGCTTTCCGGTGCTGCTGATGACCAGCACGCGTGCCTCGGCATTCTTGTTGAGTTCGGTGAGCACTTCGTCAAGCTCGCGCCAGAAGGTCGGGTGCATGGTGTTGAAGGCCCCGGGCTGGTTCAGAACCAGATGCGCGATGTGGTTTTCAGTGCTGAGCAAAAAGCAGTTCATGGTTTGGATCTCCTTGGCGTACTGTAATGCCTGATCAGTGCGGCCCCCGATCCCGCAAAGCCGAAGACTGTGCCAAAATATTCCGATGAATGCGCACATCCCGACGATGTCAATGGCCATCGTCCTGGTCGGCATCGTGCTGTCGCTGTCGGTCGGTCTTGTTGCCGACCGGGCGCAACGCGATGGCATGCTGTACTGGTCCGCCGGCCTGGTCATGCACACGGCGGCCTACGTCTTCTTCAACCAGCGCGCCCAGATCGGCGATTTCGCCTCCATCATTCTGGCCAACGTGTGTCTTTCCTGTTCCCTGGCCGCCTTTTCCGAAGGCATCTACGAGTTTTACCGACACCCGCCGCCGCGCAGCCTGATCTGGGCTCCGGTGCTCGTGGTCTTGCTGGCCCTGGTCGTCCTGATGGACAGCCTGGCAGGGCGCATCGTGGTCAGTTCCGCGATCTACTTCTCCCAGGCTTTGCTGGCTGTGTCCTTGGTGTGGCAAAAGCGGGGTCAGACCGCAGGGCGCGGCAAGTACTTTCTTGCGTCCGGGCTCGCCATCGTGATGACCATGGTGGCGCTCAGGGCCATTGGGGCCATGCGGGGCGCCGGCGCGGCCATGACTTCGCTGACGGAATCGAACCCGATTCAGACCATGACCCTGGCAGCCGCGCTGGTCTGCCTGATCCTCCTGTCCCTCGGTTTCGTGCTCATGTCCAAGGAGCGCGCCGACGAATTGAACCGGGTTCTGGCAAGCCGCGACGAGTTGACGGGCCTGGCCAACCGGCGGCGACTGAACGAAACCCTGGCCAGCGAGTGGGCACGCGCGACCCGCTCGGACCAGCCCCTCGCGCTGGTGCTCCTGGACATCGATCTGTTCAAGAATTACAACGACGCCTACGGCCACCAGGCCGGCGACGAATGCCTTAAACGCGTGGCGCAGTGCCTTGAGTCCGGGGCCCAGCGCGCCGGCGACCTGGCGGCGCGCTACGGCGGCGAGGAATTTCTGCTGATTCTGCCCGACACGGACGCGCTTGCCGCCCGCGGCGTGGCCGAAGCCGTGCGTCGTGCCGTCGAGGCCATGGACTTGCCGCACAAGGTGGCTGCCTCAGGCCGTGTCACGGTCAGCATCGGGGTTGCCGCCTTGACGGGCGCTTGCTACCCGGATGCAGAGAGCCTGCTGCGCGCGGCAGACGAGGCGCTCTACCGCGCCAAGAACGATGGTCGCAACCAGGTTCAACTGGCTGAGCAGGCGCTGCAGCACGCCCGGGCCGATGAAGCCGTGACCCTCAAGCTGGTGCAACTGGTCTGGCGCGGCGACTACGAAAGCGGCAACAAGGTGATTGACGAGCAGCACCGCAAGCTCTTCAGCCAGTCCAACAAGCTGCTCGGCGCCGTGCTGGGCGGGCAGCCAACGCAAGAGGTGGCGGCACTGGTGGACCAGTTCATTGCCGATGTGCTTGCGCATTTTCAGGCCGAGGAAGCGATCATCACCGCCGCCGGTTTTGCGGATGCGCCGGACCACGCGCTGCAGCACCGTGTGCTGGTCGACAAGGCCCTGGCGCTGGCCGAGCGCTATCGTGCCGGGGCGCTGTCTGTGGGAGAACTGTTCGAGTTCCTGGCCTATGACGTGGTGGCGCGACACATCCTTGCCGCCGATCGGGCGTACTTTTCCTGCCTCGCGTCGCGCGCCGATGCGCCCCGGCGAGACCGAGAAGATGCTGCGCGGCAATCCGCCCAGGCGCCACGAAACCCGGCGGCTTGAAGGCTGCGATGCCCTGCCCTGCCGTGCGCCCCTGGTGGCGGGCGATTTCATTTTTTATTTTCAAGGAGAAGAGCCATGTCCCGGATCGAACGATTTGACTGCAGCAGCCGCTACAGCGAGGCCAGCGTTCACAACGCCACGGTGTATCTGGCCGGGCAGGTGGCGGCCGACGGGTCGCAGGACATCGGCGGACAGACGCGCCAGGTCCTGTCAGCCATCGACCAGTTGCTGCATCGCGCCGGCAGCGACAAGTCACGCATTCTGATGGCGCAGATATTCCTGACCGATCTGGCCGATTTTGCCGGCATGAACGCGGTCTGGGACGCCTGGGTCGTGCCCGGCCAGGCGCCGTGCCGGGCCACCGTGAAGGCCGCTCTGGCCAAACCGGAGTGGAAGATCGAGGTGGTGGTGACTGCCGCGCTTCAGAACAGCTGATCGCTGCTCGCCGCAACGCCTGTTGCCGACGCCGCATCTGAAACTGGCGGCGCGGGCGCCTTGGGCTGCAAGTCGGGGCCTGCCCTGTGCAGCGATCCAACGCGCACGCCCAGCAGGCGCAGGGCTTGCTGCAGCGGCACGCGCTTGAGGCAAAGGCCGGCGCTGTGGCGTATGGTTTTGGCGTCGGCGGTGTAGCGCTCCAGCGTCTGGTCGCGCGTCACGCTTTTGAAATCGGCATAGCGCAGTTTGATGCCGATGGTCTTGCCGACATAGCCCTTGCGCTGCAGGTCGTCTGCCACCTGCTGGCACAGGCGGGTGAAGATGGCGCCCAACTCGGCCCGGTCGCGCTGGGCGTGCAGGTCGCGCTCGAAGGTGGTTTCACGGCTGATCGAGACCGGCTCGCTCTCCAGGACCAGCGGCCGATCGTCACGGCCGCGGGCGGCGTCGAACATCCAGGCGCCGGTCTTCTGGCCAAAATGGTCGATCAGCCAGTCGAGATCCTTCTGCGCCAGGTCGCCGATGGTCCGAATGCCCAGTCCCTGCAGCCTGGCCTCGGCCTTGGGGCCGATGCCGTTGATCTTGCGGCAGGCCAGCGGCCAGATCCGGTCCTGCAGGTCCTGCTCCAGAACGATCGAGATGCCCTTGGGCTTGTTGAACTCGCTGGCCATCTTCGCGAGCAGCTTGTTGGGGGCGACGCCGACCGAGCAGCTCAACCCGGTCTGCTCGAAGATGGTCTTCTGTATCAGGCGCGCCAGCACGCGGCCGCCTTCGCGCTGGCCGCCGGGCACATCGGTGAAGTCGATGTAGACCTCGTCGATGCCACGGTCCTCCATCAGCGGCGCGATGTCGGTGATGACGGCCTTGAAGGCCTTCGAGTATTTGCGGTACTGCGGAAAATCGACCGGCAGCAACAGCGCCTGCGGGCACAGGCGGGCCGCTTTCATCAGACCCATGGCCGACCCGACGCCGAATTGCCGCGCGGCATAGGTGGCGGTGGTGATGACGCCGCGCCCGGTGTAATCCTTGAGCCGCGGAAAATCGTCGAGCGCGATCCGGTGCAGGGGTTTTTCCTGCTGCAAGGGGTCGATCAGCGCGTCGGCCGCGCGCCGCGTGCCGCCAATCACGACCGGCAGGCCGCTGAGCTGGGGGTAGCGCAGCAGCTCGACCGACGCATAGAAGGCGTCCATGTCGAGGTGCGCGATGCGCCGTATCTTTTCGCTCATGGGCCTGTTGAGACTTTCATAAATCGTGACAGTCCGGATCGTCATTGCGAGGAGCGTGGCGACGCGGCAATCCAGGAAGTCCGGGTGCATGGATCGCCACGGCCTGCGGCCTCGCGATGACGAGGACGCGTGCGATGACTGCGGCCTGCGGCCTCGCGATGACAAATGTACGCATCTTGAATTCCGGAAAGAGCAACAGGATATCGGAAACGTGACGGGACAGGTCGTTCGCTCTGTCCCTACTGATCAGGATCAAGGCGGATTGCCTGCAAAAAAGGTATGCTGCGACGCAACAAGCATTTTCAACCGGGGTTGGCATGGACAAGCACTATTTGACGCCACTTTTTTCGCCCAGTTCGATCGCCGTGCTGGCGGGCGCCGAGGACGATCCGGCGTCGCAGACGCCCCAGGGGCGGGCCCTGCTGCAGGCCCTGCGCGCCCAGCGCTTTACCGGTACCCTGACGTTCATCGATATTCATGCCAGCGGCACCCTGGCCGACCTGGCCGACGCCCGGGCCGACCTGGCGCTGATCGTCCTTCCACCGGAGCAGGTCGCCGCCGCGCTCGAACTCGCGGGCCGCATCAAGTGCCGCGCGGCGCTGGTCATCTCCAGCGGCATTGGCGCAGCGCAAGCCGCTGAACTGCACAAGATTGCGCGGCGCGACGGCATTCATCTGCTGGGCCCCAACTGCATGGGTTTTCAGCGCTCGCAGCTGCAGCTCAATGCCAGCATCGCGGGCGACCTGTGCGCGCGCGGGCAACTGGCGCTGGTGTCGCAGTCGGGCGCCCTCACGTCCTCGATTCTCGACTGGGCGAAGAACAATGGCGTCGGTTTTTCAACCGTCGTCTCGCTCGGACGCAACACCTCGGTGGACATGGCGCAGGTGCTCGATTTCCTGGCGGCCGACGCGCAGACCCACAGCATCGTGGTCTACCTCGAAGGCATCAGCAATGCGCGGCGCTTCATGAGCGCACTGCGCGCCGCCGCCAACGCCAAGCCGGTGGTGATCCTCAAGGCCGGACGGCGCTCCGCCGGCAACCGGGCGGCGCTCACCCACTCGGGCGCGATTGTCGGCAGCGACGGCGTCTTCGATGCCGCCTTGCGGCGCGCCGGGGCGGTTCGGGTGCGCTCCTTTGTCGCGCTGTTCTCTGCCGCCAAATGCCTGGCCTCGCGTTACCGGGCGGTCGGTCGCCGCCTGGCGATCGTGACCAACGGCGGTGGCCCCGGTGTGCTGGCCGCCGACTGGATCAGCGAGATCAATCTGCAACTGGCCAGCCTGACGCCGGAGCAGGCGCATGCGCTGCAGCCGCAGCTGCCGCCGCTGGCCTCGCTGTGCGACCTGATTGATGTTTCGGAGGACGCCGGTCCCGAGCACTTCAAGGCCGCCGTGGAAGCGGCGGGCCGGGCGCAGCAGGTGGACGGCGTGCTGGCCATCTGTTCGCCCAAGATTGGCCACGACGGCAGCAGCATTGCGAAGGCGCTGGTGGAATCCAACCGGCAACTGAGCAAGCCGATGTTCACCTGCCTGATGGGGGATGCCAGCGTAGGCGAAGCCAGGCACATCCTCAACGAGGCATTGATCCCGACCTTTCGCACGCCCGAGGCTGCGGTCGGCGCCTTCGGCAACATCGCCTCCTTCTTCCAGAACCAGCAACTGCTGCAACAGACGCCGCCGCCGATGTCGGACATGGCCAAGCCCGACGTCGAGGGCGCGCGCATGCTGATCGAGGGCGTGCTGGCCGAGCGCCGCAAGGTGCTCACCGAGATGGAGTCCAAGGCCCTGCTGGCGGCCTTTCACATTCCGGTCACCCGGACCATGCTGGCACGCAATGTCAGCGAAGCGATCATGATTGCAACGCAGCTGGGCTTTCCGGTGGCGCTCAAGATCGACTCGCCCGACATCAGCCACAAGTCCGATGTGCAGGGCGTGGTGCTCAATGTGGTCAACGCCGTGGGCGTGCGCGACACCTACAACGACATGGTGCAAACCGTGGCGCGCCTGCAACCCGGCGCGCGCATCAATGGCGTCACGGTGCAGAACATGTCGGGGCAGAAGCGCGGCCGCGAAGTCTGCATCGGCCTGGTGACCGATGAGCCCTTCGGGCCGGTGATTTCGTTCGGCGCGGGCGGCACCATGATCGAACTCATCAACGACCGCGCGATGGAGTTGCCGCCGCTCAATCAGTACCTGGCGCGCAGCCTGATCGCGCGCTCGCGCGTCGCCGAAACGCTGGGCGAATGGCGCGGCGCCGCGGCCGTCAAGATGGAGTCGCTGGAGCAGGTCTTGCTGCGGGTTTCGGAGATGGTATGCGAGTTGCCGCAACTGCGCGAGATGGACATCAACCCGATCATCGTCGACGAGAGCGGTGCGCTGGCGGTCGACGCGCGCATCGTGATCGAGAGCACGCCGCCGGGCGTTCAGAATTACAGCCACCTGGCGATCCTGCCCTACCCATCGCAGTACGAGCAGGTCTGGCCGCTGGCCGGCGGCGGCGAATACACGGTGCGTCCGATCCACCCGGATGACGCCACGATGCTGCAGGAGTTCATGCGCAGCCTGTCGCCCGAGAGCCGCTACTTCCGCTTTGTCTCGAGCATGCAGGAACTGCCGGCCACCCTGCTGGCGCGCTTCACGCTGATCGACTACGACCGCGAGATGGCGCTGGTGGCGGTATCGCGCGAGCGCGGCATCGACGCCGACGGCGCGCCAACCGAGACCAGCCGGATCGTCGGCGTCTCGCGCTACATCACCAACCCGGACCGCAGCAGTTGCGAGTTTTCGCTGGTGGTGGCGGACGACTTCAAGGGCCGGGGCCTGGGCTCGCGCCTGATGCTCTCGATCATGGAGTTTGCGCGCGAAAAAGGACTGGCCGAGATCGAGGGCCTGGTGCTGGCCAACAACCCGTCCATGCTCAAGCTCATGAAGAGCCTGGGCTTCAACATCAAGTCCTTCCCGGAGGATGCCGACTTCAAGCTGGTGACGCAGGCGCTCTGAGCGGATGCGAGCGCACAAAAACAAACAGCACAAAATGGGCATTGTCAATCCGCGGCGCCCCGAGTAATATGCCACTCTGACAGGCTCATCAATACACAGCCTGATAGGGAGCCATGCTGATGGAAATGGGCAGCGGGTCAGTCGTTCACCGGGGCAGGGATGTGGCGGGGGCCGCTGGCCGGTTCACGCCATGAAGCTCAAGCTTGCCGCTTGGCGCTCGCTCAAGACCCGGGTGACGCTGCTGATGCTGGCGATTTTCATCGCCAGCATCTGGGCGCTGTCGTTCTTCACCGGCCGCATGCTGCAAGAGGATATGCAGCGCGTGCTCGGTGAGCAGCAGTTCAACGCGGTTTCCCTCGGCGCCTCCCAAGTCAGCCAGCAGTTGGTGGACAGGATGGGGGCGCTGCAAAGGTACACCACCGGACGAATGAATCCAGCCATGCTGGGTGACGCGCCGGCGATGCAGGAACGCCTGCGCACGAGCCCCACGATTCAGGCCCTGTTCAACGGCGGCGTCTGGGTGAGCCGGCGGGACGGCATCGTGATTGCCTCCACTCTGCCGGCTCTGATCGGCACCAACTACGCCGACCGGGAATACATGGTCGGCGTTCTCAAGGAGGGCAGGTCGACGATCAGCAAGCCGATCATCGGCAAGGTATTGCGCGATCCGATCATTGTCATGGCGGTGCCCATTCATGACGCCCAGGGCCAGGTGATAGGCGCTCTGGCCGGGGTCACCGACCTCGGCCAGGCCAATTTTATGGACATTCTGACGGCGAGCCGTTACGGCAAGACCGGCGGCTACTTCCTGGTTGACCTGAAGCACCGCCTGGTGATTGCCGCCTCGGACAAGGTCCGCGTGATGCAGGCGCTGCCGGCCCCCGGCGTCAATCGGGTGATCGACAGCTTCGTGCAGGGCTACGAGGGCCATGGCGTGATGGTCAACAGCGCCGGCGTCGAGGTACTGGCCTCGTCCAAGAGGATCCCGATAGCCGATTGGGCGGTGTCGGCGTCGCTGCCCACCGCAGAGGCCTTCGAGCCCATTCGCAGGATGCAGCTGCGAACGCTGCTGGCGGCATTTCTTCTGACCTTGATGGCAGGCGGCCTCACCTGGTGGGTGCTCAAGCGCCAGCTTGCGCCGTTGATCGCCACCGCCGATGCGATGGTCGCCCTGTCCGGCAGAAACCAGATCCCGCAGCCGCTGCGCGTCCTTGACCAGGACGAAATTGGTCAACTGGCAGGTGGTTTCAATCGCCTGGTCGAGACCTGGACGCAACGCGAAGGGGCGTTGGCCGAGAGCGAGGAGCGCTGGAAATTCGCCGTTGAAGGGGTCGGAGACGGCCTGTGTGACTGGAACGTTCAGACCGGCGTCGTTTTTTACTCGCAGCGTTTCAAGCAGGTGCTGGGTTTTGCAGACGAGGACGAGTTTGGCAATACGACGGATGAGTGGAGCAAGCGCATTCACCCGGACGACGCTGACGCGGCGAGGGCCGCTGTGCAGCCCCATTGGGATGGCAGAGTCCCGTTTGCGTCGGTTGAACTTCGCATGCAGCGCAAGGAAGGCAGCTGGATGTGGGCGCTGGTGCGCGGCATGGTGGTCAGCCGCGACGAGCAGGGCCGGGCGCTGCGCGTGATAGGCACCTTGTCCGATATCTCGGGGCGCAGGCAGTCCGAGGCGGTTGACCAATTCCTTGCTCTGACCAGCGGTGGTCCAACCAGCGAACCCTTCTTTGCTGCTCTGGCCCGCTTTCTGGCCGAAATCCTGCAGATGGACTACATCTGCATCGACCGGCTCGAGGGCGACGGCTTGAATGCCACGACGCTGGCGGTATGGCACAACGGTCAGTTCGAGGCCAACCTGACCTACGCCCTGCGTGATACGCCCTGCGGCGATGTGGTCGGGCAGAAGGTCTGCTGTTTCCCGGCCAACGTGTGCCAGCTTTTCCCTGATGATGCGGCCCTGCAGCAATTGCAGGCCGAGAGCTACATCGGCGTCACCCTGTGGAGCCACACGGGGCAACCGATCGGGCTGATCGCGGTGATTGGCCGACGCCGCCTGTACAACCGCTTTCATGCCGAGGCCACCCTGGGGCGGGTGGCGGTGCGCGCTGCCGGTGAGTTGGAGCGACTCGATGCCGAGGCGGCGCTGCAGGAGAGCGAAGACCGTCTGCGCACCGTGGTCGAGTCGACCCGCGAGGCGATCGCCGTGCTTCAGGACGAAAGGATTGTTTTTGTCAATCGGTCTGCCGTTGAAATGATTGGCGCAAGCTCCGCGGCGCAACTGCTGGGCAAGTCGATGCAGGATCTTGTTCACCCGGACGCCCGCAAGGAGGTCATGGCACGGGTCACGAGCCAGGGCGAGCGCGGTCGGGTCTTGCCCTTCATAGAGGAAAGACTTGTGCGGCTTGATCAAAGGGCCATTGATGTGGAGGTGCAGGCGACGCCAATCCTGTACCAGGGGAAGGCGGCGATACAGGTCGCCATGCGCGACGTGACACAACGCAGGCAGGCGCAAGCAAAGCTCCAGCTCGCCGCCAGCGTCTTCGAGCATGCGCGCGAGGGCATCATGATCACCGATCCGGATGGGTCGATCATCGACCTCAATGTGGCCTTCACGCGCATCACCGGCTACACGCGAGAGGACGCGCTGGGGAAAAACCCGCGCATTCTGGGCTCCGGCCGCCATGACGCAGACTACTTCGCAGCCATGTGGCGCAGTCTGGTTGAGCAGGGCTACTGGTATGGCGAGATCTGGAACCGGCGCAAGAGCGGTGAACTGTACGCCGAGATGCAAACCATCAGTGCGGTGCTCGACGCTGCGGGCAAGGTGCAGCACTACGTCTCCCTGTTCTCGGACATCACGGCGATCAAGGAGCACCAAAGCCAGCTTGAGCACATCGCGCACTTCGATGCGTTGACCCATCTGCCCAACCGCGTGCTGTTGGCCGACCGACTGCAGCAGGCGATGCTGCAGGTGCAGCGGCGCGGCCAGCAGTTGACGGTCGCCTACCTCGATCTGGACGGCTTCAAGGCCATCAACGACACGCACGGTCATGAGGTCGGTGATCAGGTGCTGGTCGCCCTGGCCAGGGGCATGAAACAGACCCTGCGCGAGGGCGACACCCTGGCGCGCATTGGCGGCGACGAGTTTGTGGCGGTGCTGATCGATCTGGAAAATGTGAGCGCCAGCATGCCCATGCTGACGCGCCTGCTGAAGGTCGCCGCCGGGCCGGTGCTGCTGGGCGACCTGGTTCTGCAGGTCTCGGCCAGTGTCGGCGTCACCTTCTATCCCCAGGCGCTGGAGATCGATGCAGACCAGCTGGTGCGCCAGGCCGACCACGCGATGTACCAGGCCAAAACCGCCGGCAAGAACCGCTACCACGTCTTTGATGCCGAGCATGACAGCAGCCTGCGCGTGCGCCAGGAAAGTCTGGCCCGAATTGGCCTGGCGCTTGAGCGGCGCGAGTTTGTCCTGCATTACCAGCCCAAGGTCAACCTGCGCAGCGGCAAGGTCATCGGCGCCGAGGCCCTGATTCGCTGGCGGCATCCTGAGCGGGGACTGCTTGCTCCGGCGACTTTTCTGCCGGTGATCGAGGACCATTCGCTGGCAGTTTCGGTCGGCGAATGGGTGATCGAGACGGCGCTGACCCAGGTGGAACTCTGGCGCCGGGCGGGCCTGGATCTTTCGGTCAGCGTCAATGTCGGGGGGCGTCAGCTACGGCAGGTCGATTTTGTGCAACGCCTGCGCGCGCAGCTGGCAGCCCATCCGAAGCTCGGACCGGGCTGCCTCGAACTCGAGGTGTTGGAAATCAGCGCGCTGGCCGATATCGAGCAGGCGTCCAGAGTGGTTGAGGCCTGCGCCGATATCGGGGTCATGTTTGCGCTGGACGACTTTGGCACCGGCTCTTCGTCGCTTGCCTACCTCAAGCGCCTGCGCGTCGGGATGCTCAAGATCGACCAGAGTTTTATCCGCGACATGCTCGACAATCAGGAGGACCTGGCTATCTTGCAGGGCGTGATTGGCCTGGCAGCGGCCTTCAGGCGCCAGGTCATTGCCGAAGGGGTGGAGAGCGCGGCGCACGGCACCATGCTGCTGCAAATGGGCTGCGAACTGGCGCAGGGTTATGGCATCGCGCGTCCCATGTCCGCCGAACTGTTGCCCGGCTGGGTGGCGGCCTGGCATGCCAATCCGCTCTGGGGCGGTGACGCGGCGCAGCGCACAGACCGGTAGCTCAATAGTGGCTGCAAGCCGTCACGGGTTCCGGTAGGTCCCCGGCAGGAGAATCGATTCGTCAATCGCATTGATGTCGGTGCGGCCGCACAGCGCCATCGTGGTATCGAGTTCCTTGCGGATGATTTCGAGCGACTTCGAAACGCCCGCTTCGCCCATCGCCCCCAGGCCGTAGATGTAGGCGCGACCGATGTAGGTGCCGCGCGCTCCCAGGGCGCGCGCCTTGAGCACATCCTGCCCGCTGCGGATGCCACCGTCCATGTGCACCTCGATCTCGCGGCCGACCGCGTCCACGATCGGGGGCAGTGCGCGGATGCTGCTTTCTGCACCATCGAGCTGGCGCCCGCCGTGGTTCGAGACGATCAGCGCGTCGGCGCCGGCGCTGACCGCCAGGCGCGCGTCCTCGACGTCCTGAATGCCCTTGAGGATCAGCTTGCCGCCCCAGCGCTTCTTGATCCACTCGACGTCGTTCCAGTTCAGGGTCGGGTCGAACTGGCTGGCGGTCCACTGCGACAGCGAGCCCATGTCCTCGACCCCGCTGACGTGGCCGACGATGTTGCCGAAGACGCGCCGCTTCGTGCCCAGCATGCCCAGCCCCCAGCGCGGCTTGGTCACCATGTTGAGGATGTTGGGCAGCGTCATCTTGGGCGGCGCGCTCAGGCCGTTCTTGAGGTCCTTGTGGCGCTGGCCAAGGATCTGCAGGTCCAGCGTCAGCATCAGCGCCGAGCAGTTGGCGGCGCGCGCGCGCTCGATCAGGCGCTCCATGAAGCCGCGGTCGCGGATCACATAGACCTGGAACCAGAACGGGTGGCGGCCGGTGCCCTCGGCCACGTCCTCGATCGAGCAGATGCTCATGGTCGAGAGCGTGAACGGCACGCCGAAGGCCTTGGCCGCGCGCGCCGCCAGAATCTCGCCGTCGGCATGCTGCATGCCGGTCAGGCCGACCGGCGCCAGCGCCACCGGCATGGCGACCGGCTGCCCCACCATGGTGCTGGCGGTGCTGCGGTTCGCCATGTTGATGGCAACGCGCTGGCGCAGCTTGATCTTCTGAAAATCCGACTCGTTGGCGCGGTAGGTGCTCTCGGTCCAGGAGCCGGAGTCGGCGTAGTCGTAGAACATGCGCGGCACGCGCCTTTCGGCCAGAACGCGCAGGTCTTCGATGTGGGTGATCACAGGCATCTCATCTCCTTCAGGTCAACCCGATGATAAGGCCCGACAGCACCGCTCGGGCACGCTGAGCCCGCGCGCGCCAGCTCGCCGGGGCAGGCCTCAGGCCTGCTCGATGTCGCCCGACTGGATGCGCTTGACGCCCTTGGCGCTCATCTGCTTCCAGGCGGCTGCCAGCGAGCCGTTCAGATCAATGGCGCGGGTGGCGTCCTCGATCACATAGACTTCGAAGCCCAGTTTGCGCGCGTCCATGGCGGTCCAGGCGACGCAGAAGTCGGTCGCCAGGCCCGTCACGAAGACGGTCTTGATTCCGCGCTGCTTCAGGTATCCAGCCAGGCCGGTGGCGGTCTTGTGGTCAGCTTCCTGGAAAGCGGAGTAGCTGTCGACGGCCTTGTGATAGCCCTTGCGCACGATGATCTGGGCGGTCGGCAGCTTCAGGTCCTTGTGCAGGGCGGCATCGTCGGTGCCCTGCACGCAATGGTCGGGCCACAGCACCTGCGTCCCATAGGACAGCTTGGTGGTCTCGAACACCTTCTTGCCCGGGTAACTGGTGGCAAAAGAGGCGTGACCCTGGGTATGCCAGTCCTGGGTGACGACGATGTTCTCGAACGCGCCGGCGAGCCTGTTGATGATGGGCACGACCTCCGCGCCCTTGCTGACCGGCAGTGTGCCACCGTCAACGAAGCAGTTCTGGACGTCGACGACGATCAGCGCCGAAGTGCCGGCGGGCCTCACTTTGCCGGCAGCCAGTGCGTTGCCGACAAGGCCCAGACCAAGACCGCCAACCAGGCCTGCGCCCGCGGCTTTCAAAAGGGTTCTGCGTTGTGTGAATTGCATGTGGATGCTCCTGGAGTGTTTGGAAAAACAATGAACTTCGACGACACCTTCATACGCTCAGGTAAGCGCGTCGCACCTCCTGATTGTGCGCAAGTTCCGTCATGGACGCCTGGTAACGAATCTGTCCCTTCTCGAGCACATAGGCCCTGTCAGAAACCAACTCGGCAAAATGCATGTTCTGCTCCGACAGCAGAATGCTCACGCCTTGCTTCTTGAGCGCCAGGATCATGTGGGCCATCTGCTCCACAATCACCGGCGCCACGCCCTCGGAGGGCTCATCGAGTAATACCAGGTAGGGGTTGCCCATCAGCGTGCGGGCCACGGTCAGCATCTGCTGCTCGCCGCCGCTCATGCGCCCGCCCATGCGGTTGGGCATTTCCCCCAGGTTCGGAAACAGTTGAAACAGTCGCTCGGGCGTCCACTGCGGCGCCTCGCTGCCATCAGCCCAGCGCCGTGGCGCCTGCTGGCCAACGGTCAGGTTTTCCATGACCGTCAGGTCGGTGAAAATGCGGCGGTCTTCGGGCACATAGCCCAGTCCCAGACGCGCCGCGTGATGCGGTTCGCCGCGCGAGATATCCTGACCCAGAAAGGTGATGGCGCCACGGCGTTTGCCCAGCATGCCAATCAGGGCTTTCAGCGTGGTCGACTTGCCCGCGCCGTTGCGCCCCATCAGAGCCACCACTTCACCGCGCTGCACCGTCAGGTCGACATCGAACAGGATCTGCGCCGCGCCGTACCAGGCCGACAGGCCGCGGGCCTCGAGCAGGGGTTGCGTGCTGGCCGGCATCAGGTCTTCTCCCCGGCCACTTCGGCGCTCAGTTTCTCGAAGGTCCTGCCGCTGCCGAAATACACCTCCTGCACCTTGGGGTGGTCGCGGATCTCCTGCGGCGCGCCCTGGGCGATCAGGCGCCCGCGCGCCAGCACGATCAGGCGGTCGGCATAGGCAAACACCACGTCCATGCTGTGCTCGGTAAACAGCACGGACATGCCGCGCTCGCGCACCAGTTGCCTGGTCAGGGCCATCAGTTCGTTTCGTTCGCCGGGGGCCATCCCGGCAGTCGGTTCATCCATCAGCAGCAGCTTGGGCTTGTTGGCCATGGCAATGGCCAGCTCGACGCGCTTGACATCACCATAGGCCAGCACGTTGCATGAGCGCTCTGCCTGCGCGCTCATGCCC
>CAIMBE010000299.1 GCA_903839085.1 uncultured beta proteobacterium
GGATTGCCGCGCTGCGCTCGCAATGACATCCAGAGCCGGTGTTGTCACGGCGTCAGCCCAGAACGGTCTGCGCGACGATGGTGCGCTGCACCTCGTTGCTGCCGCCGTAGATGGTGGTCTTGCGCAGGTTGAAGTAGGTCGAGGCCAGCGGCGCGCAGTAGGCGGCGCCGATCGCGTCGCCCTGCCAGCCGGCCTCCATCGCCTCCTGAATCAGGGGCAGGGCATAGGGGCCGGCGGCCAGCATCATCAGCTCGCTGTAGCGCTGCTGGATTTCGCTGCCGCGGATCTTCAGCAGGCCGGCGATGTCGAGCGACTGCTTGCCCGACTTTTCAGCGGCCAGCACGCGCAGCACCAGCATTTCCAGCGCCACCACATCCACTTCGAGCTTGGCAATTTCATCGCGAAAGCGCGTGTCGGTGTAAACACCCTCGGCCTTGGCGATGCGCTTGAGGCGCTCGAGCTCGCGTTTGGCGCGGTTGACGTCGGCAATGTTGGTGCGCTCATGGCTGAGCAGGTGCTTGGCGTAGGTCCAGCCCTTGTTTTCCTCGCCGATCAGGTTCTCCACCGGCACCTCGACGTTGTCGAAAAAAACCTCGTTGACCTCGGCCTCGCCATCCAGCAGCACAGTCGGCCGCACCGTGACGCCGGGCGACTTCATGTCGATCAGCAGGAAGCTGATGCCGGTTTGAGGTTTGCCCTCGTTGCTGGTACGCACCAGGCAGAAGATCCATTCGCCGTACTGACCGAGCGTGGTCCAGGCTTTCTGGCCATTGACGATGTACTTGTTGCCCTGTCGTTCGGCCTTGGTTCGGACCGACGCCAGATCGGAGCCGGAGCCCGGTTCGCTGTAGCCCTGGCTCCACCAGACATCGCCGCTGGCGATGCCCGGCAAAAAGCGCTGCTGCTGCTCGGGCGTGCCAAAGGCCATGATCACGGGCGCCACCATGATCGGGCCAAAGGGGATCACGCGTGGTGCGCCGGCCAGGGCGCACTCCTCTTCAAACAAATGCTTCTGCACTGAATTCCATCCCGGGCCGCCAAAGGCGGTTGGCCAGGCGTGGCCGAGCCAGCCCTTCTTGCCCAGAATCTTCCCCCAGCGCTGCATGTCGTCACGGCTCAGGCGCAGCGCGTTGTGCACCTTGTGCGAAATGTCCTTTGGCAGGTTCTCTGCAACCCAGGCGCGTATCTCGGCGCGGAACTTCTGCTCTTCAGGGGTAAATGCCAAATCCATAAGTTCATCTCCAAATTAAGCGGTGACGCACCTTCATTGTGAATCTCTGAATTGTCATTGCGAGCGCAGCGTGGCAATCCAGGACTTCATGGTTCGCCGCGGCCTGCAGCCTCGCGATGACAAAAAAGCAGTGTGCCCCGTCAAGGGCAGTGCGCCGACAGGTGTTTTTAGCACGGTCGTTCGATTATGTCTGTCCAGGTGGTGACACGCCCAGTTCCCGGCAAAGGCGCTCCACCGTGTCGCGCAGTCGGGCGACTTCTGCCTCCAGCCGCTCAATGCGCTCGGCGTTGCCGCCGCTGGTCGCGCCCGGCGCAGCTTGCGGATCCACAGCGCCGCACAGCAGGTGCGCCCAGCGCTGCTCGCGGGCGCCGGGTGCGCGCGCCAGCCTGATGACCAGCGGGCCGCCTTTCTCGGCCGATCGGTCCTGCAGTTCCTCCAGAAATCCTTCGACCGACGAGATGTCGGCAAACTTGTACCAGCGCTCGCTGTTGAGGCGCAGTTCGCCGGCGGTTTGCGGGCCGCGCAGCATGAGCAGGCCGAGCAGCACGGCCGACTGCTCGAAGACGCCGATGCCGCGCTGAAAATTGTGCTCGTAACGCGCGCCGCGCCCGCCGCTGACCGCGCGTACCAGCCCGGCGCCGAGCAGGCGATCGAGTGCGCTGGCAAGCTGCGCCTCGTCGAGCTCCATCAGGGGCTCGCGGCTGCTCTTCTGGTTGCAGCCCAGCAGCAGCGAGTTGAGCGTCAGCGGATAGCTGTCGGGCACGGTGCGCGCCTTTTCCATCAGGGTGCCGAGCGCGCGGGCCTCGATCGGGCTGAGCGTGGGCGTGGGGCTGGCAGGGGTCAGGGTCATAATTCGGTCCGGTATGAGAAACATCGTTATTTTGATCTCTGGCGGCGGCTCCAACATGGCGGCCATTGTGCAGGCGGCGCGGCGCGAGCACTGGCAGGAAAAACTGGGCGCCCGTGTGGCGGCGGTCATCAGCAACCGGAGCGATGCGCCAGGACTCGCATGGGCGGCCGGGCAGGGGCTCGCGACGGCGACGCTGGATCACAAGGCGTTCGCCACGCGCGAGGCTTTCGATGCCGCCCTTTCCGGGGTGATCGATGGCTACGAGGAGCCGGGTCAGCCGCTGCTGCTGGTGCTGGCTGGCTTCATGCGGATCCTGACGCCCGGTTTTGTCAATCGCTACCAGGGCCGTCTGCTCAATATTCACCCGTCGCTGCTGCCGGCCTTTGCCGGCCTGCACACCCATCAGCGGGCGCTCGACGCCGGCTGCAAGGTGGCCGGTGCCACCGTGCACCAGGTGACGGCCGAACTTGATCACGGTCCGATCCTGGCGCAGGCGGTGGTGCCGATCCTGCCAGGCGACACAGCGGACATTTTGGCGGCGCGCGTACTGACGCAGGAGCATCAGATCTATCCGCAGGCCATCGCAGAATTCCTGAAGGGTGGATAGTCATTGCCAGGAGCGCAGCGACGCGGCAATCCAGGAGTCATGGATCGCCACGCTTCGCTCGCGATGACGAATGAAGGCTTGGCAGCGATGGCGAATGAAGGGTTAGCCGCGATGACGAATGCAGGCGCAGCGGCGATGACGAATGCAGGATTAGCCGCGATGACGAATGAGGGCTTGGCAGTGATGACGAATGAAGGCGCAGCGGCGATGACGAATGCAGGCGCGCTCGCTATGAACCGCTTCGCGAAGGCGCCACTTTCTTCATCGCCAAGGCACCACTTTCGTCATCGCGAAGGCCGAAGGCCTGTGGCGATCCATGCATGGACTGCCGCGCTCCGCTCGCAGTGACGCGAGGAAAAAGGCAGTGACGATGCCGGGTTCATGGCCGGTATGCCGTTTCAGCGCCTGAAGCAGGGAACTCGCGATGACGAATGCAGGCGCGCTCGCTATGAACCGCTTCGCGAAGGCGCCACTTTCTTCATCGCCAAGGCACCACTTTCTTCATCGCCAAGGCGCCACTTTCGTCATCGCGAAGGCCGAAGGCCTGCGGCGATCCATGCATGGACTGCCGCGCTGGCGGTCACTGCGTTGAGCAAAACGACGCGGCAATCCAGGAGTCATGGATCGCCACGCTTCGCTCGCGATGACGAATGAAGGATTGGCGGCGATGACGAATGCAGGCGCAGCCGTGATGACGAATGAAGGCTTGGCGGCGATGACGAATGCAGGATTAGCCGCGATGACGAATGAAGGATTGGCGGCGATGACGAATGCAGGCTTGGCAGCGATGACGAATGCTGGCACAGTGGCGATGACGAGATCTGGTGCGGCGTGGCGACGACAAGCAAGCGCCCAGCGTGGGACAATCCGCGCCTATGCATCCCAAAGCCCTGCTCGACGCGTGTTCCGAACTGGTCCGGCTCAGTCTCAAGTTCGATCATCCGACCGACGCCATCGTGGCGCGTTTTTTTCGCGACCATCGCGCGCTGGGGCCGCGCGA
>CAIMBE010000300.1 GCA_903839085.1 uncultured beta proteobacterium
GCAACCGGCTCAATTGACACTGCCGCTTGCCACTGCGCCGGTGCAATGGATCCTCACGGACGCGAGCACGCTGCCCGCGCTTCCGGCCGAACGCACCGACTTGTGGGCCATGCTGTGGCTGGCTGGCGTCCTGATCGCGACACTGACCTTCACGGCGCAGCAGTTCCACTTTCAACAGCGTCTGGGCCAATTGCAACGCCTCGGCGACAGCGTGCGGCATATGGCGTCCAGCAGTTTCAGCGGCCCGCTGCTGGTCGGCTTGATGCGCCCAAGGATTGTCTTGCCAGCGGACTTCTTCACGCGCTACAACGCGCTCGAACAAGAGCTGATCCTTGCGCACGAAGCTGTGCATTTGCGCCGTCACGACGGCGCCGCCAATCTGCTGACCACGCTGCTCCAAACAGTGTTCTGGTTCAATCCGCTGCTGCACTTTGCTGCCCGCCGCGTGCGCCTGGACCAGGAACTCGCGTGCGATGCGGCCGTGATGGCACAACACCCCGACTCACGCAGCGCCTACGCCAGCGCCATCCTGAAGGCCGCGCTGATCGAGTCCTCGGCACCGCTGGCCTGTCACTGGCAATCCCGCCATCCCTTGAAGGAGAGAATTTTGGAACTGACCCGAACTCCACCAGCGCGCGCCCGACGCCTTGCCGCCCGCGCCCTGCTGAGCGCCCTCGCCCTCGGCGCCTGTTACACCGCCTGGGCCGCATCGGATCGCGCCACCCCAGCGATATCGTTGCCAGTGCTGGCAGTGGCCGAAGGTGTCGAGGCAGCGGTGCTGCCAATGACCGCATCGACAGACTCAACTACTTTGGCAGCGCCGGTTGCGCCTTCGCTGGCCAACTCTCCGAAGCTAGCCAAACCTTTGCCGCTCCGCGCGGCTGAAACGCAAGCGCCAGCAGAGCCACCGCCAATCCCCGATGTTGAATCGGCTCCCGCTGCGCCCGCTGTTGCTGCGCCAAGCACGACCGTTTCCAACAACGGATTCAAGCAAGCGCCCGAAGGCGCCGACCTCTACAAAGTGCAGTTCAGCATGCTGATGTTCGAACAAGTCAGCGAAGACAAGACGACGCGCCGCACAGCCGACTTTGCGATTGCAGTTCGCCCCGGTGAAACCGGCGTCGTCAAGTTCATGGAAGCGTCGGATCAGTGCACGCTCAGTCTGACGGTGACGCCGCAACCGGATCAAATGGTCTTTGTTGATCTGCCGCTGCAATGCGGTGGCGAAGCTAGCAAACCGAGGCTACTGACGCGACTCGGTGCCAAGTCATCGATCAGGATCGGCGATGCGGCGAAATTCACACAATTGGCTGTGGTCGTCGCGCACTGATGGACTGTCACTCACCACAGGTTTTTGCGTGACAACGTCGGTGCTGTTTGCCTCCGGTGTGCCGCATGCATCGAGGATCGGGCTGGTGGGACGCTCAGCGCAGCGGCATCAAGGAGGAGCCCAAAGGGCGGGGGACAGTCGCGGAGTTGAGTGTCACGCCAGCCTGATCCGGTCAGCACACCCACCGCGGCTTGGCGTGTGAAGATTTGAGGAAGGGTTCCTGGTCCGACGGACTGTCAAGCCTGACTTTGCATGGCTTATAGTAGCCGCTCCAGCGATCACACCCAGTGGGAGCCACAACATGCAAGAGTCAGCCAGTAGCAGAGCATCAACAACCCTCCAACAGGTGGCCGCAGCGCTGCTGGCGCAGGGCCCATGCAAGACCTTCGATGCCGCCGGATTGGCTCCCTTGCTGGAGGCGCTGGCATGCCCGCTGACAGATGAAACCAGGCCCGCGCCCGACGGCACGACGCTGCGCTTGCAACTGCACCGCAGTCGCGAATTTGGTCTGGTGCTGAGCGCGGGATTGGGTGGTCTGGACAGCGAGCTTGACCCGCGCAATTTTCGCCCCGGTCGCGCCACGGTTCATGCCCTGGCAGAGCTGACCAGCCCGACTGATTTTCTGCGCCGTTTTGAGCAGACACTGAGCTACCAGAAGCTGGCGGCACAGGCAAGGCGAAGCAACACGACACTGCCCGACGCGCCACTGCATGGGCTTTTTGACAAGCTGCTGCAACTTGCCGCCCTGCCAGCCAGCACGGCATCGGTCTTGCAAGCGCTGACGCTCGAAGTTCAGTGGGATGGCGCCGCGCTACAAGCCACCGAAGCTGGATGCCGCATCGCGGCCGCTCCGGCCACACGGCTGGCGCGCCCGATAGCCAAGATCGACAAGTTGCTGCACCCCGCTTCCATCGGCGTCATCGGTGTCTCGGCGACCAGCATGAACTTTGGCCGCATCATCCTGCGCAATCTCGTTGGCAGCGGTTACCCCAAGACGCAGCTGACGGTGATTCGCCCGGACGACGCCGAAGTGGATGGGATTCCATGTGTCGCCAACCTGAAGGCGCTGGCGCACAAGCTCGACCTGCTGATCGTCGCGGTCGGCGCCGATGCCGTCCCCGGCCTGGTTGACGAGATCATCGAAAGCGGCGTGGTGGAGTCGGTGATGTTGATTCCGGGTGGCCTGGGTGAGACCGCCAAGAGCGTCGAGCCGGCCGCGTTGATGGCGGCGCGCATCAATGCTGCCCACGGGACGGCCGGTGGTGGCCCGATCTTTTTGGGAGCCAACTGTCTGGGCGTGGTCTCGCACCCGGGCGCCTACGATTCCTGGTTCATCCCGCTCGAGCGTTTGCCAAAGCCGCAAAAGAAGCCACAACGCAACTCGGTCATGCTGAGCCAGAGCGGCGCCTTCATGATCACGCGCCTGAGCCAGAACCCCTGGCTCGATCCGCTTTACATGCTGGCGCTGGGCAACCAGACCGACCTCACGCA
>CAIMBE010000301.1 GCA_903839085.1 uncultured beta proteobacterium
CCAAAAGGCAGCCGACTACACCATCGCCAAGGCAGATATTGGGCTGCTGGAACTGATGCTGGGATCGACAGTACTCTTGGCATGGACGCTGATGGGTGGACTCTCCGCCCTCAACCTGGCCCTGCTCGAGGGCTTGGGCGGCGGCTTGGGGCAACAACTTGCGCTGCTGGCAAGTTTTGTCCTGATCAACGGACTGATTGATTTGCCGATGCATTGGTACCAGACCTTCGTCCTCGAAGAACGCTTTGGCTTCAACAAGACAACAATGAGGATCTGGCTTGGCGATTTGGTGAAATCAAGCGTCATCGGAGCACTCGTTGGATTGCCCATCAGCGCGCTGGTATTGTGGCTGATGGGTGCCGCTGGCAAGCACTGGTGGCTGTGGGCCTGGGGCGTCTGGACCGGTTTCAGCGTGCTCCTGATGGTGATTTACCCCGCCTATATCGCGCCATTGTTCAATAAGTTCACGCCATTGGACGACCCGGCGCTAAAGGCCCGCGTGACGGCATTGATGCAGCGGTGCGGTTTTTCTGCGAAAGGCCTTTTTGTCATGGATGGGAGCAAGCGCAGCGCCCATGCCAATGCCTACTTCACGGGATTCGGAGCGGCCAAGCGCGTCGTGTTTTACGATACGCTGCTGGCAAGGCTTTCAGCCGCCGAAGTCGACGCAGTACTTGCGCATGAGTTGGGTCACTTCAAACACAAGCACATCGTCAAGCGCATGTTGTCTATGTTCGCGCTGAGTCTGTTGGGGTTTTCGATTCTGGGTTGGTTGGCAGCGCAGGCCTGGTTCTACCATGGGCTGGGAGTGCAGCCCAGCCTGCGGGCGCCCAGCGATGCGCTGGCGCTGCTGCTCTTCATGCTGGCTGTTCCTGTTTTCAGCTTCTTCATCGCCCCCGTATTTTCCGTCTTCTCGCGCAAGCACGAGTTTCAGGCAGACGCCTATGCAGTAGCGCAAACCAGTGCTCCGAATCTGGCATCCGCATTGCTGAAGCTTTATGAGGATAACGCTTCAACTCTCACGCCTGACCCGGTTTACGTGAAGTTCTATTACTCGCACCCTCCGGCATCGGAACGGCTGGCACGGATCATGGTCTGAGCCGTCGACCACCAGACACGAACGATTGATTGATGCAAGCTCAAGCGCTCAACCATGGCCTGATTGTGGCGAACTATGGACGCCATTTTCTGGTTGAGGCAACGGACGGAAAGCGCCTGATCTGCCACTCCCGCGGCAAGAAGAGCCTCGGATTGGTGGGAGACCGGGTTCTCTGGCAGTCATCAGGTGACGAAGGCACGATTGAGAAGATCGAGAAGCGAAGGAACGTCTTTTACCGTCAGGACCAGATTCGCACCAAGTCTTTTGCGGCGAATCTCGACCAGATATTGATCCTGATCGCTGCCAGGCCGGAGTTTTCCAGCAAACAGTTGTCGCGCGCCCTGATCGCCGCCGAGGCCGAGCGGATAACGCCCATCATCGGACTTAACAAGAGCGATCTGACTGAGCCTTTCGCGCTCGCCTGGGCCTGGCTGAAACCCTATCGACAGATGCATTACGGCGTACTGCCTTTGTCGCTCAAGCAATCGGGGTCGGTGGACCGCGCCATTCTTCTTAAATTGCTTGCCGGCAAGACAACCCTGATACTCGGTCCGTCCGGGGCCGGCAAGAGCACTTTGATCAACCTGCTCGCGCCTGGTGCGCTGGCCCAGACCAGCGAAATCTCTCAAGCCTTGAACTCGGGTAAGCACACCACCACAAGCACAACATGGTACTGGGTTGACAATGACAAGGCAACCGCCGTGATCGACTCACCAGGTTTCCAGGAATTTGGCCTGAACCACATCAATCCAGCGCAACTGGCGACCTATATGCCGGACCTGAAAGCCCATGCACCTGACTGCAAGTTTTACAACTGCAGCCACTTGCACGAACCTGGCTGCGCCGTCATGGCGGCGATTGAATCAGACGCCAATCCCTGCGGCATCAGCGCCAACCGGTACCAGATTTATAGTGACTTGCGCGCCGAACTGAGTCAGACAACGAAGTACTGAGAAGTCAACCCAGCAAATGCGCCAGCGTCAAGAGCGCAAGCAGGACCATCCACATGACCACCGTGCGCCAGACAAGACCCACCACCACTGCCAGATGGGCAGGTTCGGGCACCTGTCCCGAAAACGATTCGCTTTGACTCTCCGTTCCCTGTAGCCGGATATTGACGGCGCCTGACGTCGCGGACAAGATGACGCCGTCATTGTCCCCGGCAAAGCGCGGCTCGTAATTGCGCCAGCAGTCAATTGCATCCTCAAAACTGCCCACCACTGCAAAGCTGAGCGCAGTGGCGCGACTCGGCAGCCAGTCGATCACGGTCCACGCGTCGCCGGCCGACTGCTTCAGCGCTTCACTGACAGTTTGATAGTGCGTCTTGCTCACGTGTTGCCAGTACCGGGCGACAAATTCGCTCATTCGATACAAAACCGCGCCTGCCGGACCAAAGCCGAAAGCGCCCAGCAAGGAAAACCAGAACAGGACGCCGAAGACATGTCGGTGCGCCGACAGGACCGAGTGTTCGATCACATGACGCACGATCTCGCTGCGCGGCAACTCGCTGGCATCAATCTGCTGCCAATCTGCCAACAAGGTCCGGGCGCGCCCTTCATCTCCATTGGCCAGAGCATCCCTGATCTGCGTGAAATGAAAACTGAATTGTCTGAATCCCAGCGTTGCATAAAGGACGACCACGCTCCATATGACCGCGATCGGCCAACCAAGCAGGGCGTCAAGTGACCAATAGACAGCCATTGCAACCAGTGACGGGCCCGCCACCGAGAAATTCCATGCCAACCAGCCGTGAAAGGAACTTCCCGCGTCGAAATTCCGGGTACTCCAGCGCACCCAGACACGCAGACCCGCGTGCACCGGATTTCCCCGGCTCAGGGGGCGTGCCTGCTCCAGAAGCAGCGCAATAAGCACAGAGATGAAGCTCATGCGATCATCATAGCTTCCCCGCGCATCAGGCCGAAAGCAGGCGGTAGATGTTGCGCAGCATGCCCGCCGTTGCGCCCCAGATGAAGCGCTGCGTCAGGTGGTCCTGGTAGGGCATGGAAAACCATTCTCGTCGAACGCCTTCCCACTCAAAGGCATGGCGCTGATGATTGGCCGGATTCATCAGGAACTCCAGCGGCACTTCAAACACATCGGCGACTTCATGGCTGTTCGGAATCAGCGAGAAGCCCGGCTGCACCAGTCCGACAACCGGCGTGATGATGAACGCCGAACCGGTCACATAGTGCGGCAAGGTGCCCAGCACATGCACCAGGGACGGCTCCAGTCCAAGTTCTTCCTGCGCCTCGCGTAGCGCGGTAGCCGCCGCGTCGACATCATCATCGTCGACCTTGCCGCCCGGGAACGCGATTTGACCCGAGTGGGTTGAAAGATGCATCGTGCGCTCGGTCAGCAGGACCGTCGGCTGCTCCCGAACGACGATCGGCACAAGCACCGATGCATGGATTGGCGCGCGCTCAAGAAATCTTTTCTCCGCCAGAACTTCGGGCTGCCACGACGGCGGGTTGGCAAAACGCCTGCGCAAGGCCTCCGGCTGCAATGATTCCAGCGCCACCGCCGGCAGATGCGAGTCGACGCTTAGCACCGGAACTTGCCGCGGGTCGAAGTTTGGCAACTTCGACAACGAGCTAATGGAAGACTTGGACACCATGAAGCACCAAAAAAAAAGCCACCACAAGCGCGAGCTGGGGCGGCAATTCCTGAAAAATCGCGCTATTCGGTGGCTGTCTTGCTGGCAACTTTCTTCACCGACAGCTTTTCCTTGATGCGAGCCGACTTGCCGCTGCGATCGCGCAAATAGTACAACTTGGCGCGCCGGACATCGCCACGGCGCTTGATTTCAATGCTGGCAATCAGCGGACTGTAGGTTTGAAACGTGCGTTCAACGCCTTCACCGCTGGAAATTTTCCGAACAATAAAACCACTGTTGAGGCCACGGTTGCGTTTTGCAATGACCACGCCTTCATAGGCCTGTAGTCGCTTGCGAGTCCCTTCGACCACGTTCACGTTGACAATCACCGTGTCACCGGTAGAAAAATCGGGAATGGTTTTCCCGAGACGAGCGATCTCTTCCTGCTCAAGGGTTTGAATCAAATTCATGATGGCCTCACATGATCTTGGCGGCGTCAGCGTCCGGATTGACGCAAAGGCTTCATCAAAAAAAGACGAAGCGACCCACCAGAGGATCGGTAAACCGCAGATTATAACCTCTCAGAGCCTGTGCCCAACGTCCCCTTCAGGCAAGGCGGCAAGACAGGCTTCATCGGCGGGACTCAGGCGCCCTGCGCGCCGCGCCTGCTCGATCAGATCAGGCCTCAGCCGGGCCGTGATAGCCAGCCGCTGCTGGCGCCGCCAGTGCTCAATTTGCTCATGGTGTCCCGACAGGAGCACATCGGGCACCGCGCGCGCCAGCCAGAGTTCGGGTCGCGTGTAGTGCGGACAATCAAGCAAACCATCGAGCGCAGGATTGAAACTGTCCTGCTCATGGCTGTCAGCCTTGTTCAGCACTCCTGGCTGAAGGCGCGCCACCGCGTCGATCAAGGCGAGGGCCGCGATCTCACCACCGGACAGGACAAAATCGCCCAGGCTGATCTGCTCATCGACGTGCGTGTCAATGAATCGCTGGTCGATCCCCTCGTAGCGGCCGCAGATCAAAATGGCGCCCCGGCTCTGCGCCCACCGCACCACCGTTGTATGGTCAAGCGTCTTGCCCGAAGGCGAGAAAAGCACCACCGGCAGCGTCTCTGGCGATTGAGCCCTGACGGCTTGCAGACACCGGGTCAAGGGCTCGGCCATCATCACCATGCCGGGACCGCCGCCGAAGGGGCGGTCATCGACCCGCCGGTAATTGCCGGAAGCAAAATCGCGCGGGTTGGTCAATTTCACATCGACCTGACCGGACTCGAAAGCCCGGCGTGTAATACCGCTGGTGAAAAACGGTGTGAAAAATTCAGGGAAGAGCGTGATGATGTCAAAGCGCATGGGCATTGCTCAGAAATCCGCTTGCCAGTCGACCAAAATGCGCCGCCCTGGTAAATCAACATCATCGATGTAAACCGAAACGAACGGTATCATCCGCTCGATGGTCTTGCCGGCCTGATCGCAATCCATGACAAGCACGGTTTGAGCACCGGTCGAAAGCAGCTCCTTGACCGTACCCAGCGCCACGCCCTCCCGGTTAACGACATTCAGTCCAATCAAATCAACCCAGTAGTACTCATCCTTTTGGGCCGTTGGAAAACTGGAACGGGCGACAAAAATACGGGCCCCGCGCAAGGTCTCTGCCGCAGTCCGGTCATCGAAGTCACGCGCAGAGGCGACCACCATGCCGGAATGCATCTTGGCTTGCACGATGGCAAGCTTCGCAACCCCGGAAAAAGTCTTGGCCCCCTTTTCAGCCGGCATCAGGAACCAGCGTTTGGAAGAAAAAAGCGCCTCAGGATCGGCGCTGTAAGGCAGGACTCTGAACCAGCCCTTGATGCCCCAGGCATCACTGATGCGCCCAACTTCGATCGCATCCGACGGCAGGTCGGCGGCTTCGAGGCCAGGCAACATCACAATCGCATCAAGCCGCTTTTTTTGCCGCTTGCGCGATCAGGCGATCGACCGTAGGCGACGCCTGCGCGCCAACGCTTCTCCAGTAGGTCAGACGATCCTGGGCAATGCGAATGGCCTCTTCGTTGGCCGTCGCTATCGGGTTATAGAAACCAATGCGCTCGATGAAGCGGCCATCCCGGCGCGTACGCTTGTCGGCCACGACAATGTTGAAAAACGGGCGTGCTTTGGCACCGCCACGGGCGAGTCGAATAACGACCATGGTATATCCTTTGGGTAGCGGATTTTTAATTCCACCAGTAAATGAGCACTCAATCCAGCGTTTGAGACACGCAACATGGCCACCTGGCCAGCGACACGCTGGATAGCGCGATATTATAACGGTTCCTGTTCTTATGCCTCTTATTCGCCCAAGTCAGCCGCAAGACCTTCCGGCTATCACGGACATTTATGCGCACCACGTGCTCACGGGCACCGGTACTTTCGAGCTTGAACCGCCGACACGCGGCGATATGGAGGAGCGCCGCGCCGACGTGCTGGCCAAAGGTTTGCCCTACCTTGTCGCCATCGAGGGCAGCGAGGTGCTCGGCTTTGCCTATTGCAACTGGTTCAAACCCCGCCCGGCCTATCGATTTTCAGCCGAAGACTCAATCTACATGGCGTCCGGGGCGCAAGGCCACGGGTTTGGGCGGGCGCTGTTGATCGAACTCGCAAGCCAGGCAGAGCGGGTTGGCGTTCGAAAACTGATCGCGGTTATCGGCGATTCGGCCAACGTCGGCTCCATCGCGGTCCATCAATCGGTCGGGTTCTCTCAGGTCGGAACTCTCAAGTCCAGCGGCAGGAAATTCGATCGGTGGCTGGATGTTGTCCTGATGGACCTGCCGCTTGGGATGGGCGATAGGTCGGCACCGTAGCAACGCCTGCAGCAGAGCAGTTCAGACCTTATTCAGAAGGTCATCAGAAGACCTGCAAGCTCACCCAATAGGCAATCGCCGCAACAAAGGCCGTCGCCGGGATGGTCAGAATCCAGGCCCAAATGATGTTGCCAGCAACCCCCCAGCGCACGGCGCTGGCCCGTTGCGTAGCACCAACGCCGACGATTGCGCCCGTGATGGTATGCGTGGTCGACACCGGTATCCCCAGAACCGCAGCGACAAAGAGCGTGATGGCACCCCCGGTCTCAGCACAAAATCCGTGCACCGGCTTGAGCTTGGTCAACCGCTGCCCCATCGTCTTGACAATCCGCCAACCTCCGAACATGGTGCCCATGGCGATCGCCGTATAACAGCTAAGTACCACCCATGTTGGCGGCGACTTGTCCCCGGCCGCGCTGTAGCCAGTCGCGATCAGCAGCATCCAGACAATGCCGATGGTCTTCTGCGCATCGTTGCCACCGTGGCCCAGACTGTAGGCACCCGCAGATACCAGCTGCAGACGACGAAACCAGCGGTCAACCCGACTCGGCGTACTGCGACGAAGCAGCCATGACACACCAATCAGCATCAGCGAGCCAAGCAGAAACCCCATCAGCGGCGACACGAAGATAAAGACCACCGTTTTCAGAATGCTGGCGACCACCAGCGCCGAGGCACCCGCCTTGGAAATGACAGCACCGACAATGCCGCCAATCAGGGCATGCGAGGAACTGCTCGGAATGCCGTAATACCAGGTGATGAAATTCCAGCTGATGGCCCCCACCAACGCGCCAAAAACAACATGCACATCGACCACGCCTGGCTGGGCCAGCCCCTTGCCAATGGTCGCCGCCACACTGAGTTGGAAAACAAATATCGCAATGAAGTTGAAGACGGCCGCAAAAAGAACGGCCTGGCCGGGCTTCAAGACACCGGTGGACACCACCGTCGCAATGGAGTTTGCAGCGTCATGAAATCCGTTCATGAAATCGAACGCGAGCGCCAGCATCACCAGCAGCACCACCACCCACAGTCCAACCTGAGCCGATGTCATGACCGGGCGTTCTCAGGAGTTTTCGAGGACGATGCCCTCGATGACGTTGGCCACATCCTCACATTTGTCGGTAATGGTTTCGAGCAATTCGTAAATTGCCTTGAGTTTGATGACCTCCCGCACGTCCGGCTCTTCGCGAAAGAGCTTGCTCATGGCGCTGCGCATGACACGGTCGGCGTCTGACTCGAGTTGGTCAATCTCTTCACAGGTCTTCAGCGCGGCTGCCGCGGTCGCCGGGTCGGCGATCTTGGCGAGCATGTTCACGGCGTCACGCACGCGCTCGCAACATTTCACGCTCAGGTCGGTCAATCGCGTTATATCTTCCGTCATGTGATGCACGTCGTACAGTGCCATCGTCTCGGCCGAGTCCTGAATCAGATCGGCGATGTCGTCCATGGTGTTGATCAGGGTATGAATCTGCTCCCGATCAATGGGTGTGATGAACGTGATATGAATTGACTTGTTGACGTCATGCGTCACTCGATCCGCGGCCCGTTCCGCGTTGTCCACATCCTGATTGTATTTTTGCCGAAGGTGAAGATCACTGTAGTTGGCCACCAACTTGGAAAACGCGTGGGCCGCCTCGACGATGCGATCCGCATGCTGGTTGAACATTTCAAAAAAATTGCCTTCCCGCGGCAATAGTTTGCCAAAAAACATGGCTGACTCCTGAAGGAACGACATCAAGAATTTGACGTCTTTGTGACTGCCAGAAGTTTAACCGGCCAGGCGGCCAACCGGCAGTTGCCGACCCCTGAATCCAGGCACTTCGAAAAATAAAAAACACCGCGCCACCATGCACAAGGCCGACCACAGACGCTGCTGCGGCCTCGCGCATGGGCGCTGGAGTTCCCTGTCAGGTGGTCGCGTTTTCCTTGACCGAGGCGGCTGCGTCCATGTAATCCTGCACCCGATCGAAATTGAGGTACTGGTAGACCTTGTCGCTGGCCGCCGTCAGCACACCCATGTCGGCCATGTACTCGGCCTTGGTCGGGATGCGCCCCAGTTTGGAACAGATGGCCGCCAGTTCGGCGCTGCCCAGGTACACATTGCTGTTCTTGCCCAGCCGGTTTGGGAAGTTGCGGGTGGACGTTGAGAACACGGTTGCCCCTTCTTTCACCTGGGCCTGATTGCCCATGCACAGGCTGCAACCGGGCATCTCCATGCGCGCACCGGCAGAGCCGAGCACGCCGTAATGCCCCTCTTCTGAGAGTTGCCGCGCATCCATCTTCGTCGGTGGCGCCATCCAGAGCTTGACCGGTATATCGCGCTTGTTCTCGAGCAACTTGGAGGCGGCCCGGAAGTGCCCGATGTTGGTCATGCACGAACCGATGAAGACTTCGTCAATTTTTGCACCCGCCACCTCGGACAGGGTCTTCACGTCGTCCGGATCGTTCGGGCACGCCACGATCGGTTCATGGATGTCGGCCAGATCAATCTCGATCACGGCGGCATAGTCGGCATCGGCGTCGCCCTGGAGCAACTGCGGATCCTTGAGCCACGCCTCCATGGCCTGGATGCGGCGGTTGATCGTGCGGGCATCGGAATAGCCGCTGGCGATCATCCACTTCAGCATCGTGATGTTGCTGTTGATGTACTCGATGATCGGGGCCGCATTGAGATGCACAGTGCAACCGCCCGCGCTGCGCTCTGCTGACGCGTCACTCAATTCGAACGCCTGCTCCACCTTCAGGTCCGGCAGACCTTCGATCTCGAGAATCCGACCCGAGAAAATATTCTTCTTGCCCTGTTTGGCAACTGTGAGAAGACCTGCCTTGATGGCGTAGAGCGGAATGGCATTGACGAGGTCGCGCAGTGTGACGCCGGACTGCAGCTTGCCCTTGAAACGCACCAGCACGCTCTCGGGCATATCCAGCGGCATGACACCGGTGGCCGCGCCAAACGCGACCAGCCCGGACCCGGCGGGGAAACTGATGCCGATCGGGAACCGGGTGTGGCTGTCGCCGCCGGTGCCGACCGTATCGGGCAGCAGCATGCGGTTAAGCCAGCTGTGGATGATGCCGTCACCCGGGCGCAGGCTGATGCCGCCGCGCGTGCTGATGAAGTCCGGCAGTTCGTGATGCATCTTGACGTCCACCGGCTTCGGATAGGCAGCAGTGTGGCAGAACGATTGCATCACAAGGTCGGCGCTAAAACCCAGGCACGCCAGGTCCTTGAGTTCGTCGCGGGTCATCGGACCGGTGGTGTCCTGCGAACCGACACTGGTCATCTTCGGTTCACAGTAGGTGCCCGGGCGAACGCCCTGCTGCTGGCCATTGACCACCGGCAAACCGCAGGCGCGGCCGACCATCTTTTGCGCCAGTGTGAATCCCTTGCGGGTGTCGGCAGGATTTTGCGGCAACCGGAACAGCGTGCTGACCGGCAGGCCCAGGGCCTCGCGCGCCTTCGCGGTCAGGCCACGCCCGATGATCAGCGGAATGCGGCCGCCCGCTCGCACCTCGTCAAACAGCACCTCGCTCTTGACCTTGAACGACGCGATCTCCTTGCCGTCCTTGATCGCCTTGCCTTCATAGGGACGCAGTTCCACCACGTCACCCATCTGCATCTGGCTGACATCGAGTTCAATCGGAAGCGCACCGGAGTCCTCCATGGTGTTGTAAAAGATCGGCGCGATCTTCCCGCCCAGGCAGACGCCGCCAAAGCGCTTGTTCGGCACAAACGGAATATCTTCGCCCGTGAACCAGAGAACCGAGTTGGTGGCAGACTTGCGCGAGGACCCGGTGCCGACCACGTCACCCACGTAAGCCACCAGATTGCCTTTGGCTTTGAGGCCATCGATGAATCTGACCGGGCCACGTTTGCCGTCTTCTTCAGGCACGATGCCCGGCCGCGCATTCTTGTGCATCGCCAAAGCGTGCAAGGGAATGTCGGGCCGGCTGAACGCGTCGGGTGCCGGAGACAGATCGTCGGTGTTGATCTCGCCTTCCACCTTGAACACCGTGAGCTTGATCGATTTCGGCACCTCGGGTCGCGAAGTGAACCACTCGGCATCGGCCCAACTCTGCAGCACAGCTTGTGCCGGTGCGCTGCCCTGGTCTGCCTTTTCCTTCACGTCATGAAACTGATCGAACATCAGCAAGGTTTTCTTGAGTCCGTTGGCAGCAACCGCAGCAACCACCGGATCGTCAAGCAGATCCACCAGCGGGCTGATGTTGTAGCCGCCGAGCATGGTGCCAAGAAGCTCCGTGGCCTTCTCACGCGAGATCAGCGCGCATTTTTCGCCGCCGTGCGCGACTGCCGCGAGATAGCTCGCTTTTACCTTTGCCGCATCGTCGACGCCGGCGGGTACCCGGTGCGTGATCAGATCGAGCAGCGTGGCCTCTTCACCTTTGGGTGGATTCTTCAACAGTTCAATCAATTCTCCGGTCTGCCTGGCAGACAGGGGCAATGGCGGAATGCCCAGGGCTGCGCGTTCGGCCACGTGGACGCGATAGTTCTGCAACATATTTACTCCTTATCAATCAAAAAAAATGCGGCCGCGCCTTGCGCAAGCGGACCGCTTTCAAACTACTGGGGCGTCGCCTTCGAGCCCGAATCAAAAATACCTGGCGCCGGATTCTTCTTCAGCACCTCGGCCACGATCGCCTGCTCGGAACTCATGCAGTCATCCGCCAATCGTTGACCAAGCTTCTGACTCATCAGCATCGACTTGTTGCCCAACTGCAACCACATGGCTCCGGCCTTGGGATCCTCAAGACGAAGGGCGCCGGTTCGGCTGGCGACCGGATGCATCCGAAAACTTGCGGTCTTGGTTTTTACCAAAAAGAATCCCGGTCGCTTCTCGCTTGCGGTGATCGTGACTGACGAGCCCATCTCACACCGAATCACTCCGACATGAACCCGTTTCGCCAGTTCCAGTTCCTCCTCCGTCAAGGCCACGGAGCTATCGCCCTCCACCGGCGTCCTCTGCTCCACCGCCTTGA